>NSII01000139.1 GCA_002737305.1 Synechococcus sp. Baikal-G1 | reverse complement strand
GCCGCCGGGCCCAGGCGACGGGGGCGCGGTGTTGCAGCAGTTCAAAAGCCTGGAGCTGCAAAAGCTCGAGGAGGCCCTGGAGTTGCTGCGCGCCTCCCAGCGCTGCGTCAGCCAGGCCCGCAGCCTCCAGGGCCTGCACGACTGCCATCGCCGCGARCGGGAAGCGGACTGGCAGCAGCGCGAGCGCTTCCATGCCCGCATCGAAGCCCTGCGCCTGCAATACGGGCTCGATCGCCACGGGGGACCGCCCAGCCCGGGGCGGGGCGGGGAGGGCGGGCGGCCCTTCGGGGGCAGCCGGCAGCCGCCTGGGGGGTTTGCTGATCCGGGCTTCCGTTGACGGCTGATCGGCTTCAACCGGGAGAACCCGGAGGGTCCTGGGGGAGGGCCCCTTCCATCAGGCTGGAGGGGGAGACGTTCCTAGATTTCTTGCGCAAGCTCCGGCTGCTTGAGCCAACCGGTTCCGGCCCAACCCGGCACCCATCGATTCCAACCCCTATCCCCTATGGCTGACCTCGCGRCAAAATCCCAGGCCCCAGGTACTGCCCCAGTAGCAAGCAGTTCCCCAGCATCCAGTTCGCCAGCAAGCAGTTCCCTAGCAAGCAGTGCCCCAGCAAGCAGTGCCGGAGACGTAGTGGCCCTGGGGGAACTGGCCCGCCTCGGCCTGCTGCGGCCCTACCTACGCCAGCAGCTGATCAGTGAGCTGGTCGATGGGGACCCTGAACCCTTYAGYAACGAGGACACCCAGGGCGCCTTCCAGGCCTACGCCCAGGAACGCCAAATCACCAGCCAGGAGGCCCTGGAGCGCTACCGGCTGGATCAGCTGCTCAGCCCCCAGGCCCTGGAAGCCCAGATCCTGCGGCCGCTGCGCCTGCTGCGCCATGGCCAACGCCACTTCCGCCCTAAGGCAGAGGCCCGCTTCCTCGACCGCAAAACCGAGCTCGATCGGGTGGTGTACAGCCTGCTGCGGCTCAAGGACCAGGGCCTGGCCCGGGAGCTGTTCCTGCGCATCGACGAGGACGACGCCAGCTTTGCCGACCTGGCAGCGGCCTATGCCGAGGGCCCGGAGCAATCCACCCGCGGCATCGTCGGGCCCGTGGCCCTCACCCAGGCCCATCCGGCCCTGGCCGATCGCCTGCGCACGGCTAGCCCGGGCCAACTGCTGGAGCCCTTCCGGATTGAGGGCTGGTGGGTGGTGGTGCGGCTCGAGCAGCTCACCCCGGCCAGCTTCGACCAGGCCACGGCGAGCCAGATGACCCAGGAACTGCTGGACCAGTGGCTCCAGGAGGAGGTGGAGCGCCGCCTGGTGCCGATCCGCGCCAGCCTGCCCGCCACTCCGGCCCCCCAGGCCCTTACCGAAGCCAGCCCGGCAGCGGCTGTAGCCCACCCAGCGGCCTGAGTTGGGCTCACTGGGTTTCGCCCTCAAGGCGTCTGGTCGGCGTCAGCCTCGAGGGCCCGCACGCTGAGGGCGTAGGTCATGGTTGAGGTCACGCCCGTGCCCCGGTAGGTGCCCGTCACCGCTGCCGCCAGGCGGTGGTCGGGGGCCGTGGCCAGCACCAGGTGGCCATCGGCCACGGCCAGGCCCAGGCTGGGGTCGTAGCCGCGCCAGCCGGCCCCGCTCAGGTACACCTCGGCCCAGGCATGCAGCTCGTGTTCGGTCACCTCCGGCGGGTGGTGGATCGAATAGCCGCTCACAAACCGGGCCGCGAGGCCCTGGCTGCGGCAGGCGGCCACAAACAACATCGCCGTGTCACGGCAGGCACCACTGCGGCCGGCCAGGGTCTGCTCGGGCGCCATCGGCTCACCCTCGAAGCGGCCCACGTGCTGGAAGTCGTGGTGGATCCGATCCGCCAGCTCGATCAGGAAGGCGGCCGTGTCGTGCTCCACCGCCACCGCCAGCCCGGCTGCCCAGGCGGCGACGCTCCCCGCTCCCGGCCCATCTCCCGCCCCTGGCCCAATCCCCAGGGGACGGTCCAGGTAGGCAGCCAGGGCTGCGGCTTCAGCGGCGGGGTAACGGGCCGGCAGCCGCTGGGCCGCCGCAAAGGTGATGATCCAGTCGAAGGGGTTAGGGCGCAGGGTGCGCACCCTCGCCTCCATGGTGATCTCGAGCTGGTCGCGCTCCTCGAGGAACCAGCAGACCAGGGCGCCGCTGCCATCGGCCGCCTGGATTGCACTGGATCCGGCCGGCGCAGCGTCGAGACGCAGGCTGTGGACGAGCAGCTGCTGGCTGCAGTCCTGTTTCGGCGTCAGCCGCAGGGTCATCGGCTCTAGGAACACCGGCCGGTCGTAGGCGTAACGCAGGTGGTGACGAATCGAAAGCAGCATCGCGGCGGCACCAGGCGGGCGCTGGCAGGAGCTGGCATCACCTTGGCCAGGCGCCCCCTGATGGGCAATCGCCAGCATTGGCTTGGTGCTCACCACCAAACATCAGGGCCCTGCATACGGTTGAAGCAATCAATCCCCAGGTGGCATGGCGCCCGAACGTTTCTTCCTGGAACTGGGTCCCCCCGCCTCCGTCCAGGCCAGCTGGCCCCATGTGGTGATCGTGGGCGGTGGCTTTGCGGGCCTGAAGGCCTGCCATGCCCTGGCCGGCCAACCGGTGCGCGTCACCCTGATTGATAAACGCAACTTCAACCTGTTCCAGCCCCTGCTCTATCAGGTGGCCTCGGGTTTGGTGTCTGAGGGCGATGTGGCCTCACCCCTGCGCCAGATGGTGGGCCAGGCCCCCAATATCCAGATCCTGCTGGGCGAGGTGGTGGATATCGATCCAGAAGCCCAAGACGTGGTGTTCAATGACTACCGCTATAGCTACGACCACCTGATCCTGGCCAGTGGCTCAGGCAGCAGCTATTTCGGCCACGAAGAGTGGCGCGAATTAGCGCCACCGATGAAAATTCTCGAGCACGCCGATGAGATCCGGCGGCGCATCTTGATGGCCTTAGAGGAGGCGGAGCAAAGCCAAGATCCGATCCGCCGCCGCTTCCTGCAAACGGCGGTGGTGGTAGGGGCCGGGCCGGCTGGTTGTGAACTGGCGGGCTCGCTCATTGAGCTGATGCACCGGGCCGTGAGCCGCGATTTCAAACAACTCCAGGCCGATGCCTGCCACGTGATCCTGGTGGACGCGGTGGATCGGGTGCTGCCCACCATGGATCCGAAGTTGTCGGCCACCGCCGCCAAGTACCTCAGCGCCAGTGGCGTGAAATTGCAACTGGGCTCGATGGTGGAAGCGATCGAGCCGGGACGGGTGCGGCTCAAGCCCAGCACCCAGCCCGATGGGCCCCGCTCCCTGGAGGCCGCCACGATTTGCTGGACCGCCGGCGTGCGCGCCTCCCGCCTGGGCCGGCTGCTGGCTGAGCGCACCGGCTGCGGCGTCGATCGCGGCGGCAGGGTGGAAGTGGAGCCCGATTTCTCGATTGCGGGCTATCCCAGCATCCGCGTGGTGGGCGATCTCTGCGCCTACCACCACACCGCCAATGGCCAGGCCCTACCCGGCATGGCTGGGCCCGCCGTGCAGATGGGCGGCTGGGTCGCCCGCGACATCCTGGCGATCGGCGAGGGGCAGCGCATGGCGCCCTTCCGCTGGACCGATTTCGGCACCATGGCGGTGATCGGCCCCTTCTATGCCGTGGCTGACCTGCGCGGCATCCATGTGAGCGGCCTGCTCGGCTGGATCCTCTGGGGCCTGGCCCACCTGGCCTTCATCCCCGACACCGAAAATCGCATCTCCCTGCTCACCAAATGGCTGTGGCAAATCGCCACCCGCCAGCGCACCGCCCTCCTCATCACCGGCCGCCCCGACCAACACATCGGCGTGGATGTGGGCCTGGAACGGGCGCCCGCCTGCCCCGAACCCTTGGAGCCGTTAGTGGTGGTGGAGCAGGTGGATCAACCGGCAAGCCTGGCGGCATGAGGTCGGACAGGCGGTCTAGACAAGGTATCGATCAAGGGGCGGACGATGCGCGCCAAACTATTTTGTAACGGCCGCAGCCAAGCGGTGCGTCTGCCGGCCGAGTTCCGCTTTGAGGGAGCGGAGGTGGAGATCGCCCGGGACCCGGAAACCGGCTCGGTAGTTCTCAGGCCGGTGCGTCCTTCAGCCAAAGCCTGGCTCTCCCAGCGCGACGCCCTGCTGACCCAGTCCGGCGCAAGCAGCGAGCTAGAGACCTTTTTTGACAACCTCCGCGATCGAGCGACAGCACCGGAGGGCGCTTGGCCTTAACGGTTGAGCCAGAACCATGCTGGGCAGGCTGATGCTCGACACGAATGGCCGTAGGCGCCCTGGTGGATGGGAGTTCGCCCCAGCTCGATAGCTGGTTTGCCGAGCAGCGTTGCTGCATCTCGGTGATCGTGGCTGCGGAGATCCGCTACGGCCTGGAGCGGCGGCCATTGCCTGCCCCAAAGCGCCAGCTGATTGAAGCGGTGCTGGACTCCCTGGAGATCCTGCCTTGGAACGGGGCCTGCGCTTCCGCCTACGGCCGCCTGCGGGCGGAGCTGGAACGGCAGGGCAAGCCCCTGGCGTTGATGGATCTGTTGATTGCCAGCCATGCCCTCAGCGAAGGCTGCCCCCTGGTGAGCGCCGATCAGGCCTTCTCCCAGGTGCCTGATCTCACCCTGAAGAGTTGGTGATCGCCGTCCCCATCCCCAGCTCCGCTCAACGCACGAACAGCAGCTCCTGGTAGGTGGGCAGGGGCCAGATGGCGTCGTCGACGGTGGCTTCTAGGCCATCAACGGCTTCGCGCACCTTGAGCATCAGGCCCAGCAGGGTGCTGGCGCAGTAGGTCAGGTGCTCGCTAACGCCGCCATGGGGAACCTGGGCAAGGGCCTGTTCCAAGGAGGTGCACTGGCTCACCAGTTGCTGGTTGAGGCTGGCCACCTGGCCGGCGATGCTGCGGTCGGGGTGGAGCCCCAGTTGCTCCTGGTCCCGCAGGGAGCGGGTGAGGGTTTCCATGTAGCCCATCACCACCGGATAGATCTGGGTGCGGGCCATGCGCAGCACCAGCTTGGCCTCCACCTCGATCGCCAGGATGTACTGCTCGGCGTACACCTCAAAGCGGCTTTCCAGCTCCAGGGGGCTGAGCACGCCCTGGCGCTCAAACAGGTCGCGGATCTCGGGCCGCTGCAGCACCGGCAGGGCATCGGCCGTGGTGGGCATGTTTTCCAGGCCCCGCTCCTCCACCGCCATGCGGTGCCATTCCGATGAATAGCCGTCGCCGCCGAAGATCACGGCGCTGTGCTCCTGCATCACCTGCTTGAGCACGCTGAAGGTGGCGGCCTCCAGGCTGGTGCCGCCAGCGAGCTGGGCCTCCAACTGGGTGGCGATCCATTCGAGGGAATCGGCCAGGATTGTGTTCATCGCCACCAGGGGGCCCGCCACCGATTGGCCCGAGCCCACGGCCCGGAATTCGAAGCGGTTGCCGGTGAAGGCGAAGGGGGAGGTGCGGTTGCGATCGCCGGGATCCCTGGGGAAATCTGGCAGGGTGTCCACACCCAGCTGCATCAGGCCGCCGGCGGTGGAGCCCTTCAGGTCCCCCGCCTTGATCTGGTTGAAGACATCCTCAAGCTGGCTACCCAGGTACATCGAAATGATCGCCGGCGGGGCTTCGTTGGCGCCGAGGCGGTGGTCGTTGCTGGCGGTGGCCACCACGGCCCGCATCAGCGGTCCATAGAGGTGGACGCCCCGAATCACGGCGGCGCAGAACACCAGGAACTGCATGTTGTCGTGGGGGGTGTTGCCGGGATCGAGCAGGTTCCCCTGGGTGGCATTGCCCACCGACCAGTTGACGTGCTTCCCGGAGCCGTTCACGCCCGCAAACGGCTTTTCATGCAGCAGGCAGCTGAAGCCGTGGCGCTTGGCGGTGCTTTTCAGCACCGTCATCGTGAGCTGTTGGTGGTCGGTGGCGACGTTGGCGGCTTCAAAGAAGGGGGCAATTTCAAACTGGCCCGGGGCCACCTCGTTGTGGCGGGTTTTGGCCGGGATGCCGAGCTTGTAGAGCTGGCGCTCCACGTCCTGCATGAACACCTGCACCCGTTCGGGGATGGCGCCGAAGTAGTGGTCGTCAAATTGCTGGCCCTTGGCGGGGGCGGCACCAAACAGGGTGCGGCCGGCCAGCAGCAGGTCGGGACGCAGGGCCGTGAAGGCGGTATCCACAAGGAAATATTCCTGCTCGGCGCCGCAGCTGGAGTTCACCGGCGCGATCTCCTTGTTGCCCAGCAGCTTGAGCAGGCGCTGGGCCTGCTTGTTCATGGCGGCGTTGGAGCGCAGCAGCGGTGTTTTCTTGTCGAGGGCCTCTCCGGTCCAGGACACGAACACCGTCGGGATGCAGAGGGTGAAGCCGTTGGGTGTTTCCAGCAGGTAGGCCGGGCTGGTCACATCCCAGGCGGTGTAGCCCCGGGCCTCAAAGGTGGAGCGGATGCCGCCATTGGGGAAGGAGGAGCCATCGGGTTCGCCCTGCACCAGCAGCTTGCCGGTGAATTCGGCGATGGCACTGCCGTCGCCCTGGGGAGCGATGAAGCCGTCGTGCTTCTCGGCGGTGAGGTTGGTGAGCGGATAAAAAACGTGGGCGTAGTAAAGGGCGCCGCGGCTCGTGGCCCAATCCTTCATGGCCTGGGCCACGATGTTGGCCACAGACGTATCCAGCTTGCCTCCTTCTTTGATGGTGCGCTGGATGGATTTGAAAACGTCCTTCGGCAGCGCCGATTTCATCTTGTCCAGCGAGAACACATCGCTGGCCCAGAGCTCCTGCAACGACTGAATGGGAGCCGTTGGCACCGGCCCCCGTTCGAGGATGTGGGAGATCGCATCGAGGCGGGCGGGGGAGGGCATGCTAGGAAAATTTGCTTTGGCTGCACCCAACTCCAGCACGGGGCCAGGGCGTTGTCATGGTTGCTACCGGACGCCCTAGCCCTTGTGTCCCCTCTCTCGCACACGCGGCCTTTTGGAGGCCGTTCCCCCTGCGCGGCGTCCTAACAAGGGGACAGAGGATCCAACCCCCGGCCTGCGCCATGCCTGAAAACGCCGCTGTAACCAGTCCCGGACGGGCCCTTGCGGCCGCGATGCGGCGTCATCTCTTCTATAGCCAGGCCAAGATTTCGTGCCTGGCCACCCGGCACGACTACTACCGGGCCCTGGCCCTAGCCGTGCGCGATCGACTGCTGCAGAACTGGGTCGACACGGCCGACACCTACACGAACGCGCACGTGCGCACGGCCACCTACCTCTCGGCCGAATACCTGCTCGGTCCCCACCTGGAAAACAACCTGGTGAACCTGGGCCTGCGCGACGCCGCCCAGCAGGCCTGCAGCGAACTGGGCCTCGACCTGCAGGACCTGATTGCCGAAGAACCGGAACCGGGCCTGGGCAACGGGGGCCTGGGGCGGCTCGCTGCCTGCTTCCAGGAATCCCTCGCCAGCCTGGAGCTGCCGGCGATCGGCTACGGCATCCGCTACGAATTCGGCATCTTCCGCCAGCAGATCACAAAAGACGGCCAGGTGGAAAGCACCGACCCCTGGCTGGCCCGGGGCAACCCCTGGGAAGTGATCCGGCCGGAATGGAGCTATCCGGTGCTGATCGGCGGCCAAACCGTGATGGGCGTGGCCTACGACACGCCGATCCTGGGCTACGGCGTTCACACCGCCAACACCCTGCGCCTCTGGTCCGCCCAGGCCCCCGATGCCTTTGATTTCGCCTCCTTCAATGCCGGCGATTACACCCGCGCTGTGCTCAACAAAGTGCAGTCGGAAACCCTCTCGAAGGTGCTCTATCCCAATGACGAGCTCGAGCAGGGCAAGCGACTGCGGCTGAGTCAGCAGATCTTCTTCGTGTCCTGCTCCCTGCAGGACATGTTCCGGATCCTCAAGGGCCAGGGCCTGGCCGTTACGGACTTCCACACCAAGTTCGCCGTTCAGCTCAACGACACCCACCCGGCGATCGCCGTGGCTGAGTTGATGCGCCTGCTCATGGATGAGCACGGCATTGATTGGGACACGGCCTGGAGCATCACCACCGCCAGCATCAGCTATACCAACCACACCCTGCTGCCGGAAGCCCTGGAAACCTGGGGGGTGGAAATCTTCGAGCAGCTGCTGCCGCGCCAACTGGCGATCATTTACGAAATCAACTCCCGCTTCCTGCGCATGGTGCGGCTGCGCTATCCCGGCGAGCCCGAGATCCTGCAACGCATTTCCCTGATTGAGGAAGGCGCCCAACGGCGGGTGCGCATGGCCCATCTGGCCGTTGTCGGCAGCCACCATGTCAACGGCGTGGCCGAGCTGCACAGCGAACTGGTCAAGGAAACCCTGTTTGCCGACATGGCCAGGCTCTGGCCCGAGCGCTTCACCAATGTCACCAATGGGGTAACCCCCAGGCGCTGGCTGGCCGTGGCCAACCCGCCCCTGGGCGCCCTGCTGGATGAGGCGATTGGCCAGGGCTGGCGCAAGGACCTCTCCGAACTGCAAGGCCTGGAAGCCTTCGCCGATGACAGCGCCTTCCTCGATCGCTGGCGGGGCGTGCGCGACCTGGGCAAGCAACGGCTGGCATCCCACATCCATCGGGAACTGGGTGTGCTGGTGGATTCCGGCTCCCTCTTCGATGTGCAGGTGAAGCGGATCCACGAATACAAGCGCCAGCACCTGGCAGCCCTCCAGATCGTGGAGCGCTACCTGCGCCTCCGCGCCGGCGAAGATCTACCCGCCCGCACCTTCATCTTTGGCGGCAAGGCGGCCCCCGGCTATGCCATGGCCAAGCTGATTATTCGCTTGATTGTGGGCATCGCCGATGTGGTGAATATGGATCCAACCATGCAGGGCCGGCTGCGGGTGGTGTTCCTGCCCAACTTCAGTGTGTCCTTGGGCCAGTTGGTGTATCCGGCGGCCGATCTCTCCGAGCAAATCTCCACCGCGGGCAAGGAAGCCTCCGGCACCGGCAACATGAAGATGGCCCTGAATGGGGCCCTCACGATCGGCACCCTCGATGGCGCCAATATCGAAATTCGCGAGAAAGTGGGCGCCGAGAACTTCTTCCTGTTTGGCCATAACGCCCGCCAGATCGAAGAACTCAACCGCAACGGCTATCACCCGATGCCCTGGCTGGAAAACGAGCCGCTCGTGCGCGAGGCCATGCACCTGATCAGCTCCGGCTTCTTCAGCGAGGGCGATGGCAGCCTCTTCCAGCCCCTGCTGGCCAACCTCTCGAGCACCGATCCCTTCCGGGTAATGGCCGACATCGGCGATTACCGCCGCTGCCAGGATGCGGTCGATGGGGCCTGGGTGGATCCGCGCCGCTGGAACCGCATGTCGCTGCTGAACACGGCCCGCTGCGGCTTCTTCAGCAGTGACCGCTCGATCCGGGAGTATGCCGAGCGCATCTGGAAGATCCAACCGATGCCGGTCAATTCCTGCAGCGTGGTGCAGGCCACCGAGGTCTGAGGGGAGCACCCCAAGGGAATGGCTGGGGGGGAGCTGCTGGTGCCAAAGCCCCAGCAGCTGGGAGCCTTACTGGTGGCAGAGAAACCCTCCGGCCTGCTCTGCCAGCCGGGACGGGGCCCCCACCTGGCCGATTCCCTGGTGACCCGGCTGCGCCAGCAATGGCCCACGGCCCAGCTGGTGCACCGGCTCGATCGGGACACCTCCGGCCTGGTGCTCTTGGCCCTCGAGCCGGACCTGCACCGGGCCCTGAGCCAGCTGTTCGCCGAGCGGCTGGTGGGCAAGACCTACCGGGCCGATGTGCTCGGCGTGCCGGCCCAGCCCGCGGGGAGCATTCGCCTGCCCCTGGCCCGCCAGAGCCGCCACCCGCCCCTCTATGGACCCGA
>NSII01000138.1 GCA_002737305.1 Synechococcus sp. Baikal-G1 | reverse complement strand
CTTTCGATCATCAGGCCCACCCCGGCGGTGATTGCAATCAGGCTGAGGGCCCCATACCAGGCCCAGGGTCCTTGGTTCTGGCCGATGGCCTGGAGGGTTTCCCGCTCCACCGCCTTGCCGAATAGGCACAGTCCCGCTGGTAGCAACAGCACCCCGAGTTGGGCCTTAACGAACCAGCGGATCTTGCGTACGGCCATCGGGCGGCAGGGGCGCTGTGGGCTATTCAGCTTAGGCGGGAGCGCCAGCGAGCACCCAGTTCACCAGGGTGCGGACGCCAAAGCCAGTGGCGCCGGCCGGGTCCAGGCCCCGTCCCTTGTCGCTCCAGACCGTGCCGGCAATGTCGAGGTGGGCCCAGGCCAGCCCGGGGTTAACGAACTCCTTAAGGAACAGGGCGCCGGTAATCGAACCGCCCGGCCTGGGACCTGTGTTTTTTAGATCCGCCACACCACTCTTGAGTCCTTCCTTGTAGGAGGCCTGCAGGGGCATGCGCCAGACCTGCTCGCCCCCCTGGCTGGCCGCGGCGGCCAGGGCCCCAGCCAAGGTGTCGCTGGGGGACCAGAGCCCGGCAATTTCATGGCCCAGGGCGATCACGCAGGCCCCGGTAAGGGTGGCCAGATCCACCACCGCATCCGGTTCAAGGCCACAGGCATAGACGAGGGCATCGGCCAGCACCAGGCGGCCCTCGGCGTCGGTGTTATTCACCTCAATGGTCTTGCCATTGGAGGCCGTGAGGATGTCGCCGGGGTGAATGGCCCCGCCGCTGATCATATTTTCGCAGGCCGGCACGATCACGTGCACTTCGACCCCCTCGGGTTGGAGCTGGCCGATCGCCCGGGCAGCCCCCAACACGGCGGCGCTGCCGCCCATGTCGTACTTCATCATTTCGATCTGGGAGCCGGCGGTCTTGAGGTTGTAGCCGCCGGAATCAAAGGTGAGCCCCTTGCCGACTAGGGCCACCCGGCGGTGCACCGCCCCCTGGGGCCGATAGGTGAGATGGATGAACTTGGGGGGGAGGTCTGAGCCCTGGGCTACCCCCAGGTAGGCGCCCATGCCCAGGGCAGCGCAGTCGTTGCGCTCCAGCAGCTTCAGCTCCAGGCCAAACTCTTGGGCGATGGCGGCGGCGCAGTCGGCGAGGGCCTGGGGGGTGACCTTGTTGGGCGGAGCTGCCACCAGTTCCCGGGCCAGTTCCACGCCACTGCAGAGGGCGTCGATGCCCCCCAGGAGGTCCGATGGGGTTGCGGGGAATCCCAGCAATTCCACCGATTGGGGTAGGGGCTTGGGCTCGCTATCGCTTTTGAAGCGCTGGTCGTTGAACAGGCTGAGGCGCACGGCTAGGGCGATGGCGGCCGCTGCCGCCTGGGGCTCCAGGCCCTCCACCGGCAGGGCAATGCCCAGGCTGCTGCATCCGGTGACCTGGGCCGCCTTGGCGATGCTGGCCGCAGCCTGGCGGACGCCGTCGAGGCCGAACTCGGCGGGTTCCCCCAGACCCACCAGCAGCAGCACGCTCGGCGTCGTGCCCAGCCACTCCAACCGCAGGCTTTCGCCGGCCTTGCCCTTGAACTGGCGTTGGTCGAGCCGCTCCAGCAGGGCGGTACCAAAGCGCTGTTCCAGCACCGCCTTGAGCGCTCCGTTGCCACCGCTAAACAGACCCACGGCCAGGGTGTCCCCGCTCCAGCTGCTCGCCGGGGTCGAGGTACAGCGGAACTCCATGGGGGCATCAGTTGGGCGGGCCTTGATCGTAGGAGGGGCGCTGGTGGCTTGATTGCCAGTCGGTCTTGGCAGGGCGATCAGGCCGCTCGGCGATCAGGACGTGAAGGGGGTGGCCCAGCGGCCGCGGGTTTCCTTGTTGAAGGGGGGCTGCCACAGGCGGATTAGGGCCTGTTCCAGGGCCCGGCGCTGCCGGGTCGGGGTTGGGGCGTCGGACCAGAAGCGGATGCTCAATTGGCAGTCCAGCCCCACCTGCAGCAGGGCTTCGCCATAGGCCGCCAGGTAGTCCTTGCAGTCGTGCTCCCCTTTCCAGCGGCGATCGGCCTGCCCTGTTTCGCCCACGTACAGCAGCAAGGGACTCGCCAGGTGGCTGGGGCGATCCACTACGAAATAGAGGGCGGCACCCTGCTGGGGAGCCCCGGGCCAGCGCCAGAACTGCAGGGGCTGGGCGACCAGGGCCAGGGGATCAAGGCTGGCGGCAAGGGCCAGGGGTTCGCGGTTTGGCCCGCCCGGTGTTGCCACCCCGGCGGCGCTGAACAGGCTGCCCTGGCCGCTGGCTGGGCCCGGACCCCCTGCGGGGGCTTCCGTTCCAGCCGCCGGGGCGGGCAGGGTTTTGATGCCTGTGTTGGGCTGGGCCGCCCCGGCCGCCGCGTGGAACTGGGGCTGCTGAAACTGGCTGAGCCGCTGCTGCCACTGGTGCAGCTGGGGGGCGTCGAGGGCAAGGACCGCTTCGATCTGGCTGCCGGCGTTGTCCCCTTGGGCGAAGAGGTTGCCCTGACGAGCTGGCGGTTGGGCGTGCGCTGGCATGGCGTTCAGCTCGGCCGCGGCAGCACCGGCCCCGCTGGCCCCTGGCTAAAGCGCACCCGACCGATCAACTCCTCCACTAGGTCGGCCGGCAGTTGCAGGCGCTGTTGAAGGTCGGCCAGGTCGCGGAAGGGGGCCCGTTGCCGTTCCCGCAGCAGCCGCTGGCAGCGCTCCGGGGTGAGGCCCGAGAGGGCGGCGTGGATCTGGCTGGCGCTGGCCCGGTTCAGGTCGAGTTGGCGGACCTGGGGGGAGGCCGGCTCCCCATACCAACGGAATAGCAGCAGCGGCTCCCACCAACCGATCTGGGCCCCAGGCAACTCCAGTAGCTGCTGGAGGTCCTCAGGTCCACTCAGCTGCACCCCGCCGGCCTGGAGCCGCAGGAGCAGGTCCACCTGGTGGGGGCTGATGCCGGGCAGGCGCAGCCAGTCAGCGGCCGTGGCCCGGTTGACATCGAGGCGCCAGCCCAGGGCTGCGGCATGGCGCACCTCCGTGGCTGTGGTGAGGCGCAGGCCCGGGTTGCGACGCAGCTTGAGGGCGAGCAGCTCCCGTTCGATCGCCGCCGCCTCGGGGTCAACCCCAGGATCATCACTGGCTTGGACTAGGGGCAGGCCCTGGGCGCCGCCGGGCGCCCGGTCGGCTGCTTGGTCACCTGATGCCGCCGCGCCCCTGGGCCTGGCCGGCAGCTGGCCCGTGGCCTCCAGCAGGCTGCGGGCAAGGGGATCCAACCAGTGGCCATCGGCCATGGCGGCAGGTACGGAGCACAACGGTGCGAAGCTAGCCCTCCTGGGGCCAGTCCACCAGGCCAAGACGCAGGGCAAGAAGCCCGGCATGGTTGCGATTGCGGGCACCGAGCTTGTTGAGCAGGTTGGTGAGATGGCTTTTCACCGTTTCCGGGCTGATGAAGAGCCTCGCCGCGATCTGATTGTTTTTTAGGCCCGCGACGACCAGCTCAATCACCTCGATTTCCCTGGCGCTGAGGTCTGGTACCGGGCCCCTGGCCTTGCCCGCCCCCCGGCTGCGTAACAGCTCCGAGAGGGGGCGATCGATGTAGGTGCCGCCATCGCGAATGGCCCGAAGGGCCGGCGTGCCGGCATCAAGCCCCATGCCGGATTCGAGGCAGAGCCCATCGCAACCCGCTTCCACGGCAGCCCGCAGCCTGGCCGGCCGTTGCAGTGGCCCCACCATCAAGAGGGTGCGGATCTCCGGGTGGCTGGCCTTGGTCCGTTCCACCAGCCGGATGCCGCAGCCCTCTTCCAGCTGGTCGGTGACCACGAGGAAGTCTGGCCGTTGGCCCTTGATCAGGGCCAGGCCTTCCTCTTCGGTGGTGGCGGCCCCAGCCACCTGGCCCGGCCTGGTTAAGCCACTGAGAAAAAAATTGAGCAAGGCCCTGTTGCCAAAACAGGCCACGAGCCTGTGGCTCTGCAGCAGGGTTGTGGCCGTGGCGCCGTTGCGCTGGATCTGCCGGATCTGGCGGGTGAAGTCCAGGGGGGCTGACCACGGGGAACTCGGGTGAAACTGTTGCGGAATTAAGCCGGCCCTGCTGCATGCGGCGCTACGGGATGCGTGGATCCGCACTCGTCAGGGCCCAACGATCGGCAGAGAATTAGCCAACCCGATCCAGCAACGCTGCGCCATGGCTTTCTTCGACTCTGAGATCGTTCAAGGCGAAGCCAAGCARTTGTTTGGCGACTACCAGCAACTCATGCAGCTGGGCGGCGAATACGGCAAGTTCGATCGCGAGGGCAAAAAGCTATTCATCGTGAGGATGGAGGAGCTGATGGACCGCTACCGCGTGTTCATGAAGCGCTTCGAGCTYTCCGATGACTTCCAGGCCAAGCTCACGGTGGAGCAGCTGCGCACCCAGCTTGGCCAGTTCGGCATGACGCCGGAACAGATGTTTGAACAAATGCACCACACCCTCGAGCGCATGAAGGCAGACCTGGGCAAGGACCTGTGAGGGGCTGYCTGGGGCGCGAACCGWGGACGCGCCGGTGGCAGGGGCTCGGCGTGCGCGACTGCCCCAGGCTGGGCCTAG
>NSII01000137.1 GCA_002737305.1 Synechococcus sp. Baikal-G1 | reverse complement strand
GACTGCCGCCCTGGCTGGARCGGGGCGTGGCCGACCTGTTTCCGGCGCCCCGGCCCCAGCTGGGAGCGGGTCGAGCCGAAGCCAGCCCTAGCGAGGGCCTGGCCAGCCTCCTGGCCGACGCTGAACGCCAGGGCCGTCCCCTGCGGGTGAAGCTCGGCATCGATCCCACCGGCTCCGACATCCACCTGGGCCACTCGATCCTGTTCCGCAAGCTGCGGGCCTTCCAGGACGCCGGCCATACGGCGGTGTTGATCATTGGCGATTTCACCGCCCGCATCGGCGATCCCACCGGCAAGAGCGCTACCCGCGTCCAGCTCTCGGCCGAGGCGGTGGCGGCCAACGCCCGCACCTACCTGGCCCAGCTGGGCCAGGGCCAGCCCAAGGAGCTCTCCCTGCTCGATTTCGAGACCCCGGGCCGGCTGGAGGTGCGCCGCAACAGCGAGTGGTTGGCGGGCCTGGACCTGCCCCAAACGATCGAACTGCTCGGGATTTCCACCGTGGGCCAGATGCTGGCCAAGGAAGATTTCGCCAACCGCTACGGCTCGGGCACGCCCATCTCCCTGCACGAGTTCCTCTATCCCCTGCTGCAGGGCTACGACTCGGTGGCGATCGAGGCCGACCTCGAGCTCGGCGGCACCGACCAGAAGTTCAATGTGGCCATGGGCCGCGACCTGCAACGGCACTTCGGCCAGCGGCCCCAGTTCGGGATGTTGCTACCGATCCTGCCGGGCCTCGATGGCGTCCAGAAGATGAGTAAGAGCCTGGGCAACACCGTGGGCCTCCAGGAGGATCCGCTCTCGATGTATTCCAAGCTCGAGAAGGTGCCCGATGGGGTGGTGGCGGAGTACCTCACCCTGCTCACCGACCTCGACCTGGCCGGCTTGCCCGAAAACCCCAGGGAACGGCAACGGGCCATGGCCCTGGAGATCACCCGCCAGCGCCACGGGGCTGGCGCYGCCCGGGCCGCCCAGGCCGATGCCGCCACCCTGGTGGGCGGTGCCCAGGGGGCMGGCGCCGCCGGGGCCGAGGTGCCGGTCGCGTCCCTCGCCGATGTGAACTTCCCGGCCAAGGCCTTYTACCTGCTCAGCGCCGTGGGGATCTGCGCCAGCAGCAGCGAGGCCCGTCGCCAGATCCAGGGCGGCGGCGTCAARCTCGATGGCGACAAGTTGGCCGATCCCAACCAGGAGTTCCCAACGGCCGCCGAGTTGGACGGCAAGGTGCTCCAGCTGGGCAAAAAGACCTTCCGCCGGCTGGTGGTCGCGGCGCCGGCGCCCCCAGGGGCCCCGCTGCAAGGGGCCAAGCCATGACCTCCCCCGCTGTTGACGGTTCGGCCCCTGTCCCCAGCCCCGCCGGCCTGGTTCCAGGCAGCCCCCAGCCGCAGTGGCACCCCGCCGAGGCCCTGATCTTGGCCCTGGACCGGCCCGATGCGGCCTCAGCCCTGGCCCTGGCCGCGGCGATTCCTGGGCTGCGCTGGGTGAAGGTGGGCCTGGAGCTGTTCAGCGCCGCCGGGCCCCAGGTGGTGGCCCAGCTGCGCGAGCGGGGCTTGAGGGTGTTCCTCGATCTCAAGTTCCACGACATCCCCGCCACCATGGCCGGCGCCTGCCGCTGCGCCGCCCGCCTGGGCGCCGAGTTGATCACCGTCCATGGCTGCGCCGGCAGCGAGGCGCTTGCTGCGGCCCAGGCCGGGGCCATCGAGGGTGCCGGGGCCGCAGGCCTGGGTGCCCCCACCCTGCTGGCCGTCACCGTGCTCACCAGCTGGGACCCCCAACGTTTTGCCAGGGAACTGGCAATAGACGACCCCATCGAGGCCTACGTGCCGCGCCTGGCCCGGTTGGCCGCGGGCGCGGGGATCGGCGGTTGCGTTTGCTCGCCCCTGGAAGTGGCGGCCCTACGGGCGGCCCATCCAGCCCCSTTCGCCCTGGTTACCCCTGGCATCCGGCCAGCTGGCGCRGCCCGGGGCGACCAGCAGCGGGTGATGACCCCAGCCCAGGCCCGGGCCGCCGGGGCCAGCCAGCTGGTGATCGGYCGGCCGATCAGTGCCGCCAGCGATCCGGCCGCGGCCTTTRCCGCCTGCTGCCAGGAGTTGCTCCTGGCCCAGAA
>NSII01000136.1 GCA_002737305.1 Synechococcus sp. Baikal-G1 | reverse complement strand
AGGGTGTAGCGCTCCAGCACCCGGGCCCGGGCGCGCCGCCCCAGTTCGGCCGTGAGCACCGGTTGGTCGCGCAGGACCGGCAACAGGGTGCGCAGCTGGGTGGTGACCCCCTGGGTGCTGATCACGATGCCGGCGCCGCCGTCTAATACCTCGCCATCGGCGCCGGCATCGGTGGCCACGCAGGCGGTGCCGCTGGCCATGGCTTCGAGCAGGGCCAGGGAGAGGCCCTCCACCAAGGACGGCAGCAGGAACACTTCGGCCACCCGCAGCAGGGCCACCCGGGTGGCGAGGTCGGCTTCATAGCCCCACCAGTGCACATCCGGCTCAAGGCCACCGGTCTGTTGCAACGACGCCCTCAAGGGCCCATCGCCGACGATCACCAGCTGGCAGCCGGCCGGCCGCACCAGCCGCCAGGCCTTCAGGAGGGCCTCCACATTCTTTTCGGTGGCGACCCGGCCCATGTAGAGGAACACCCGTTTGCCGCCAAAGGTTTGGCGAAAGCGGGCCAGGCTGGGGTCGTCCTGGGGGGCCGGGCTCCAGCAATCGGGATCGACGCCATTGGGGATCACCGCCAAGCGCGACTCCCTCACCCCCAGTCGGGCCAGCACGTCGGCCTGGAGCTCCGAAAACACAATCACCCGGTCGAATTTGGCCAGGGACGGGGCGTACAGCTGGTAGGTGAGTTGCTGGGTGCCAGCGCTGAGGTTGCGCAGGCTGGCATCAAAGGCTGGATGGAAGGTGGCCACCAGGGGCATCCCCAGTTGCTGGCAGAGGTCTGGCAGGCGGAAATCCAGSGGTGAAAGGGTGAGGCTGGCGTGCACCACATCGGGCTGGAGCCGCTCGAGGGATTCGCGCAGTTCCCGTTGGGCCCCAGGCGAGGGGATCGTGTACACCTGGGACTTCATCAGGTAGGGCAGGGCCACCTCGGGGTCGTCGGCCTTCCAGGCGGCCGGTCTGCTGCCATTGACTGGCGTGGGCGCGGGGGGGCGCTGGCCACTGATGTCCAGCTCGTCGCGCCGTTGGGCCAGGCCCTGGGGGGTGTCGAAGTGGATGAAACTGATGCGATGGCCCCGTTGGCGCAGGGCCTCGGTCGTGCTCAGCCCGTAGGTGACATTGCCGCAGAAGGGAGATTTCTTGCCCAGCCAGGCAATGTGGGCCACTCGGCGGCAGGCTCAGTCCAAAAGGGACCTTAGCAGCGCTCCCAAGGCTTCTCCATCAGGGCCGCCGCCACCGCCAGGGCCGCCAGGGCCCAGAGCACGGGCAGCAGGCCGTAGCGGCTCACCACTGCGCCAGCGAGGACCAGCGGCAGGCTCAGGGCCACGTTGATGAGGTTGTTCTGGAGGCCAAACACCTTGCCCCGTTGGCTTTCGGGCGTGTCCTCCTGGATRGTGGTTTGGGCTGGAATCGCCAGCAGGGCCGAACCCACCCCAAGCAGGGCGCAGAGGACCAGGGTCASCACCAGGTTGCCGCGCAGTTGGCCRAGCAGCACCAGGCACCAGGCGATCGTGCCCAGGCCCGTGGMGGCGAGCACCCTCCGGTTAAAGCGATGGCCSATCTGGGCCACGGCCACGGCCCCTAGGGCCAGGCCCACGCCACTCATGGCCAGCAGGATGCCGAACTGGGTTGGGCCCAGGCCCTTGATCGCCGCCGCCAGGCTGATCGCCAGCACATACAGGGCCGCCAGCAGGCTGTAGAGCAGCACGAGCTGGAGCATGGCCGTGCGCACCGTGGGCCGGTCCCGCAGCACCTGCAGGCCCTCGCCCATCTCGCTCCAGACGCTGGTGGTCGTGGCCGGCCGGGGCTGCTCTTCGATCTTGATCGTGGCAATCACCAGGGCGGCCAGGCCATAGCAGAGGGGCAGTAGCAGAACCTCGCCGTCGTGGATGCCGATGCCCGCCAGCAGCCGGTCCAGCAGCCGCAGCATCGGATCGCCCAGGGCAAAACCGACRATCGTGGCCCCCATGCTGGTGGCCTGATAGAGGGAATTGGCCGCCAGCAACTGGTGTCCTGGCACCAGCAGCGGGATCGCCGCCTGTTCTGCGGGCGCGAAGAATTGGGCCAGGGCCGATTCACAGAAGGTGATGGCAAGCAGGGCCCAATAGCCCCAGCTCAGCCCCAGCCACATCGGCCCATCGATCAGGCARAAGGGGATCAGCAGGGCCATGGCGGCCCGCAGGCCGTTGGAGGCCACCATCACCGTGCGTTTGGGCCAGCGGTCGGCCCAAACCCCGGCAAGGAGGCCCAGGGCCATGGCCGGGATCGTGTTGGCCACGTAGATCCCGGTCGCTAGCAGGGTGATCAGCTGGGCCCGGCTATCGATGTCGAGCTTGATGGCGGCGGCGGCCTCGGCTAAGGCGCCGCCGCTGGGGGGGGTGTCCGTGACCCAGTACTGGGCGATCAGAAACACCATCAAGACGATGTAAAACTTGTCGCCCAAYTGGCTCAGGATCTGGCCAAACCAGAGCCGGCGGAACTGGGGAATGGCGATGACCCCCTGGAGCCCGGAGGGACGAACGGTGCCGCTCAAGGGGTTCCGCGAAGGCGAGCCTCTGATGATGCCGCAGCGTCCGCACCAAGGGGTGTATTGGCGTTGAAGCACTGGCGAAGCAGGCTCCAAGAGCGCAGGTTGCGTCCCAGGTGTTCCCGGCTCCAGAGCTCCACCAGGGCTAGCAGCCGCAGCCATACGGCTTCAGGCCCCATCAGGCCGCCGTCGCGGCGCCGCGGCAGGGCCGGCCGCGGCAGCCGTTGCAGCAGGGCCAGTTCCGAGGCGTTCAGCACCAGCTGGGCGCCGGGGATCGCCCCCACCGCGAAGCCCTCACTGGGGAGCAGGCTGCAGCGCCAGTCCCAGGTGCCCACCGGCGGCTCGAGGGGCTCGCCGCTGCGGGCGCAGTGGGCCAGGGGCAGGCCGTAGCCCCCCAGGGCCAGCAGGTGGACGCAGCCCTGCACGGCGATTGCCAGGGCCTCCAGGCTGGCTTGATGGTCCTGGACCACCAGCTCGAGGCGGCCCAGCTGCATTAGCAGGTCTTCGAGCAGGCCCGGCACACCCTCGCCGGTGGGCACCAGTTGGATGGTCAGTTCCGCCAGGCCCTGGGCGGCGGCCAGGGTCTCAAGCCGGCCGGCCAGGGCGGCGTAGTTGCGCACCACCGTCAGCTGGCGAACGCGCCGCAGGCCGCTGCCGCCCCCCACCTGGAGGCGCAGCAGGGCCAGGGGCACGGCGGCAGCCAGGGGGCTTTTGGGTTTGCGGGCCCCCGGCACGGCCAGGCGGCTGAGGCCTTCGCTGGCGCTGAGCAGGGTGAGCAGCCGGTCGGTTTCCCCCAGGGGCCCGCATTTCAACGACAGACCCTCGAGCCGTAACTCAGCGGCCAACGCTCTTGCTCCCAGGGGATGTCATCGCGGTGGCAGGGGGTGGAGTTGCCGGGCAGCGGGGCCCCTTGGATTGAGCCACCAGCGTTGCGGTCGCGGCCCCAGTCGTCGCTGCAAGGGGTGTCGCGGATGTCGCCAGGGTGGCGATGGCGAGGGCCCTAGTCCCCACGGTTTTGGTCCTGGTCATCGTCGCGGGGCTGGGGCGTCGATTCGGGGCGCTGGCCGAAGGTCTTGCCGGCCCGGATCAGGGCGACGCCGCGGCTCGTGCCAAGCCGGCTGGCCCCTGCCTCCACGAGCTCGAAGGCCTGCTCCAAGCTGGTGATGCCGCCGGAGGCTTTGACCGCCGCCCGGCCCCGGGCCAGCTGGCGCAGCTCGGCCACCTGGGTCACCGTCACGGCGGGTCCAAAGCCGCTGCCGGTTTTGAGAAAGACCACGCCCACATCGATCGCGGCCGCCACGGCCAGCTCCAGGGCCGCAGGCGTGAGCCTGCCCACCTCCAGGATCACCTTCACGGGCAGGCCCAGCTCCACGATCGGCGCCAGGTCGGCGCAGAAGCGGCTGGCATCGCCATCGGCGAGGGCGCCGTAGTCGGGCACCACATCGAGTTCGTCGGCTCCAGCGGCGGCGGCCCATTCCGCTTCAGCCCGTTTGATCTCCGCTGGGATGGCGCCAAAGGGAAAGCCCACCACGCTGATCAGGCGGGTGGGCTGGCCGGAGCCACTGCGGGAACTCCCGCCAGATCCAAGCCGTTCCCGGGCCAGGGGCAGCCAGCGGGAGGCCAGGCAGACCCCGGCGAAGCCGAAGTGGCGAGCTTCATCGCAGCAGCGCAACACCGCTTCCGATCCCTGGTGGGGATCGAGCAGGGCGTGGTCGATCAGGGGGGCGAGGTCGGGGAGGTCGCGCAAGCGGCTGGATTGCCCGGGAGGGCGCGGTGGTGGATCAGGATTCTCGCGGTTGAATCACCCCATAGCCGCCGTGGTTGCGCCGATACACCACCTGGATGGTGCCGTTTTGGGCGTCGCGGAACACATAAAAATCATGGTCGATCACATCGAGTTGGTGCATGGCGTCTTCCAGGGCCATCGCCGGCATGGCGAAATACTTGCGGCGCACGCCCCGGTTGGGCAGTTCGGCCGTTTTGCCCTCCAGGAACGATCCTTCAACCGGTGCATCCACGACCACGCCGGCGGTGTTAGCGGTCTGGCTGGCGTTGTGGCCAGGGCTGTGGTGGTGGTCGCTGTGGCGCTCCTTGTGGCGGCGCAGCTGGCGGCTCAATTTGCCGGCGACCAGATCGATGCTGGCGTAGAGGTTTTCGCTGCGTTCCTGGGCCCGGATCACGGTGCCGTTGGCAAAGACCGTGACCTCGGCGGTTTGTTGGGGATCTCGCGGATTGCTGGCCACCGAGAGATGCACATCCGCCTCCTTCACCAGGCCATTGAAGTTGTTCAAGGCCCGGGACATCTTCTCTTCGGTGTACTCCCGTATTGCCGGGGTGATGTCCAGATTGCGGCCGTGAATCAGAAGCTTCATCCCTGTGCCTCCATGAGTGGGGGATGGTCCAAGGCTAGGAACGGTTGGTGAGCGATCCCAAACTTGACGGAATCTGTTTCCAAATGGCGGGGCCCGTGCCCTTTGGCCGGGCCTGGGCCTGGCAGCAGCAGCTCCAGGCCCGCCTGCTGGCCGATCCGCTCGGTCCCGATGCCGTCGTTTTGCTGGAGCACGAGCCCTGTTACACCCTGGGCCGCGGCGCCAGCGAGGCCTTCCTGCGCTTCAGTCCAGACCACCCGCCCGCGCCCCTGTTTCGTATCGACCGGGGCGGCGAAGTCACCCACCACGCCCCGGGCCAGCTGGTGCTTTACCCGGTGCTCAACCTGCAGCGCCATGGTGCCGACCTGCACCACTACCTGCGCCAACTCGAAGCCGTGGTGATCGACCTGCTGGCCGAGCTGGGCCTGGAGGGCCAGCGCCAGGAGGGCCTTACGGGGGTCTGGCTGGAGGGGCGCAAGCTGGCGGCCATCGGTGTGGGGGCCCGCCGTTGGATCAGCCAGCACGGCCTGGCCCTGAATGTGGACTGTGACCTGGGCGGGTTTGGGCCGATCGTGCCCTGCGGCATCGCCGATCGCCCGGTCGGCCGGCTGGTGCAGTGGCTGCCAGGCCTTACCAGCGCTGAGCTGGCGCCCCGGTTGCTTCTTGCCTTCGCCAATCGCTTTGGCCTGCGGCTCCGTCCACCCAATGCCCCAGAGCGGCTTTTGGGGTGATAGGCCTGGCTTACTCACTGTTTCGCCGTGACCGACTTGACCGCCCTGGTGGATCCGAGGGGCCAGGCCGAAGTCCACTGGAGCGCCGACCGCGCCGATCGCTTGGCCCTGGCCCAGCGCTCCGATTGGACCCACCTCAGCGCCCTGGAGCAGCTCTGGCCCCAATTGGCCGACCGCCATGGCGAGGGCCTGGCCCTGGACGCCCCCCACGCCAAGCCCCCTGAGCAATGGAGCTTTCAGGCCCTTGATGGCGCCATCCTTCGGGCCGCCTCAGGCTTTGCTGCCCTGGGGGTGGTGCCGGGGGATGTGGTGGCCCTGTTTGCCGAAAACGGGCCCCGCTGGCTCCTGGCCGACCAGGGCCTGATGCGCGCTGGCGCCGCCGATGCCGTGCGGGGCAGCGGCGCGCCCCTGGCGGAGCTCAACTACATCCTGGGGGATTCCGGTGCCAGTGCCCTGGTGCTGGAATCGGCGGCCTTGCTGCAGAAGCTTTCACCCCAGCTCAGGGCGCGGGCGGACCTCAAGTTTGTGGTGCTGCTGGAGGGGGCCAGCCCGATCGCCGGGACCCTGGCCATCCCCTGCCTGGGCTGGGACGCCCTGATGGAGCTGGGGGAAAGCTCCCCGCTGCCGCCCCTGCCCCCCGGGGGCCCGGAGCGATTGGCCACCCTGCTGTACACCTCCGGCACCACGGGGGAGCCCAAGGGCGTGCCCCTCAGCCACGGCAACTTGCTCCACCAACTCCACAGCCTCGGCGTCGCCGTGGCGCCCAATCCGGGCGATCGGGTTCTGAGCGTGCTGCCGATCTGGCATGCCTACGAGCGCACCGCCGAATACTTCCTGCTCGCCTGCGGCTGCCGCCAGAGCTACACAACCCTCAAGCACTTCAAGGCCGACCTGCAGCGGGTGCGCCCCCACTACATGATCAGCGTGCCCCGCCTGTGGGAAGCCCTGCTGGCCGGCTTTGAGGATGCCTTGGCCGCCATGCCCCCGGCCCGGCGGCGCCTGCTGACGGCGGCCCTAGGCCTGAGCCGTTTCCATTGCAGCCACTGGCGCCAGGCCCAGGATCAGACCCTAGGGGCCGAGCCTGCCCTGGGCCGGTTGGCCGGGGGACTGCTGGCCCTGGTCAGCTGGCCGGGCCATCGCCTGGCTGCGCAGCTGATCTGGCCCAAGGTGCGCCAGCAGCTGGCCGGAGGCTGCTTGGGCACGGCCATCAGCGGTGGCGGCGCCCTCGCCCCCCATGTGGATGGGTTCTTTGAGGCGATCGGCATCGAGCTGCTGGTGGGCTATGGCCTCACCGAAACCAGCCCGGTGCTGACCTGCCGCCGGTCCTGGAGCAACCGCCGCGGTAGCTCCGGCCGCCCCCTGCCGGGCACCGCCATCAAGGTGGTTGATGCGGAGTGGGGCACGCCCCTGGGCTGGGGCCAGCGGGGCCGGGTCCTGGCCAAAGGCCCCCAGGTCATGGCGGGCTACTACCGCAAGCCCGAGGCCACCGCCAAGGCGATCGATGCCGATGGCTGGTTCGATACGGGCGACCTTGGCCACCTGCTCAGCGACGGCACCCTGATACTCACGGGCCGGGCCAAGGACACGATCGTGCTCAGCAGCGGCGAAAACATTGAGCCCGGCCCCCTGGAAGAGCAACTGGTGGCCTGTTCCCTAATCGAGCAGGTGATGGTGGTGGGCCAGGACCGCCGCAGCCTGGGGGCCCTGCTTGTGCCCCGGCTGGAGGCCATGGCGGCCTATGCCCAAGAGCTGGGTTTGGCGCCGCCCCAGGCGGGGGCCGAGGGGGAAGCGGCCAGCGCCGAGGCGGCCCTGCTTAAGGCCCTCACCGGTCGCCTCAACCGGCGCCTGGCGGACCGCCCCGGGGCCCGGCCCGACGAACGGCTGGGGGGGGTGGCCCTGGTGGCGCCCTTCAGCATCGACAACGGCCTCCTAACCCAGACCCTCAAACAGCGGCGCGATCGCATTGGCGAGCGCGACCGGGCGGCAATCGAAGCGATCTACGGGCGATGAGCCGAATCCTGGGGCCGGAGCCGGTAGACCCGGGGCCCCTTCGGGACCTGGATTGGTCACAGTGCGGCGATCCGGCCGTTGACCCCTGGTCGATGGGCTGACAATTTGAGCGCTGGATTTTCTTTCCCATGGCCGACGGTTCCCTTTCGATCAAGCGCTCGATCACGGTGCGGGCCGTGGTCACGTCCCGTTGGAAGGAGGATGCCGAGCGGGAATTGAGCGCCGCGATTGCGACCAGCGATGGCCAGCTGGCCCAGCTCGAGCAGGAAGGCCAGCAGGTGGTTGATGAGATCCGCCGCCAGAGCGCCAACCCCCTCGATCCCCGGGTCCAGGACCAGGTGGCCTCGGTGCAGCAACAGGTGGCCGCCAAGCGGGCCGAACTGGAGGAGCAAAAGCGCACCCTGCTGGAGCAACAGCGTCAGGTGCGCGAACTGGAAATGGAGCAGATTGTTGAGCAGGGCCAGCTAGAAAGTTTCACCGACATCCAGGTTGGCGACAACCTGGTGGAGAAGTTGCAGGTGGCGATTGTGGTGCGTGATGGCGTTGTCCAGGCGATCGAGGCGGCCTAA
>NSII01000135.1 GCA_002737305.1 Synechococcus sp. Baikal-G1 | reverse complement strand
GCGGGCCCAGGCAGGGAGGGCTCAGGGCTGGGCATCAGTGGCTCCAGCGCAGGGATGGGCGCAAGTTATCCCACTGGCCCTGCTGGCACCAGCGCCTGGAGGGTGGTCTGGCGATCGCCGAGGAACAGGGCATAGGCGGGGTTGGAGCTCTCATCCCAGTAGCGGCAGGCCAGGCTCGCCAGGAACCCTTGCCATTGCTCCAGTTCCGCCGGGGGCACCTGCACCCCCACCACGATGCGGCCGACGTCGGCGCCGTGGTTGCGGTAGTGAAAAATGCTGATGTTCCAGCTGGCCTGCAGGCTGTTCACAAAGGCCATCAGGGCGCCGGGCCGCTCCGGAAATTCGAAGCGATAGAGCAGTTCCTGGCCGAGCACTAGGGCCGAGCCGGCGCTGGCCGGCAGGCGGCCCCCCACCATGTGGCGCAGGTGCAGCTTGGCCAGTTCGTTGCCACTGAGGTCGAGGCAGCCAAAGCCCGCCTGCTCCAGGCTGACGATTAGGGCTGCCGTGTCGGCGGGGCCTTGGGTTTGCACCCCCACAAAGATGTGGGCCAGGCGCGGATCGGCTAGTCGGTAGCTGAATTCGGTGAGGCTGCGCTGGCCCAGCAGGCGGCAGAAGCGCCTCAGGCTGCCCGGCTGCTCGGGAATCTCCACCGCCAGCATTGCTTCGCGCTGTTCGCCGAGCTCGGCCCGCTCGGCCACAAAGCGCAGCCGATCAAAATTCATGTTGGCGCCGCAGGCCACCGCCACCAGGGTCTGGCCCCGCAGGCCCCGCTGCTCGATGTCGGCCTTCATGCCGGCCACGGCCAGGGCGCCGGCGGGCTCCAGGATCGAACGGGTGTCCTCGAACACGTCCTTGATCGCGGCGCAGATGGCGTCGGTGTCGACCGTGACCATGGCATCGACATGGCGCTGGGCTAGGGCAAAGGTTTGCTCGCCGACCTCCCGAACGGCCACACCATCGGCGAACAGACCCACCGCCTCCAGTCGCACCCGCTGGCCGGCGGCCAGGGAGCGGGTCATGGCATCGGCATCGCTGGGTTCCACCCCCACAATGCGCACCTGGGGCCAGAGGCTTTTGACATAGGTGGCGATGCCGGCGATCAGGCCGCCGCCGCCGACCGCCACATAAATGACATCGGGAGGATCCGAGCACTGGCGCAGGATCTCCAGGCCGATCGTGCCCTGGCCGGCGATCACATCGGGATCATCAAAGGGATGGATAAAGCTGAGGCCCCGCTCCTGCTCGAGCCGCCGCGCTTCGCCATAGGCGGCGTCGTAGGTGTCGCCATGGAGCAGCACCTCGGCCCCCCGGGAGGCCACGGCCCGCACCTTCATGTCCGGGGTGGTGACGGGCATCACAATCACTGCCTTGCACCCCAGCCGCTGGGCGGCCAGGGCCACCCCCTGGGCGTGGTTGCCGGCGCTGGCGGCGATCACGCCCCGCGCAAGCTCGCCAGCGCTGAGGCCCGCCATTTTGTTGTAGGCGCCGCGCAGCTTGAAGCTGAACACCGGCTGCAGGTCTTCCCGCTTCAGCAACACCCGGTTGTCCAAGCGCCGCGACAGGTTCGGCGCCGGATCCAGGGGCGATTCGATCGCCACGTCGTAGACCCGGGCCCGCAGGATCCGCTGCAGCATGTCGCCGCAGGGCGCCACCCCCCCGGCGAGGGGACTGGCGATCGGGGTGGGGGCGTGGGCGCCAGGGGGCTGGGGCTGGGGATCGCTGCTCATGGCCCCAGTTTGGCAACAGCCCAGGCGCCGGCTAGGGGCTGGAACCGTGACCATTGGCGCCGATCCTCCAGCCGGGCGGCGTAGATTGAACCCCAATGAAGGCATGGGGCATGCATCTCAGCGAGCTGAATCATCCGAATCAGCTGCATGGCCTCACCACTGCTGAGCTTGAAGGGATTGCCCGCCAGATCCGCGAGCGCCATTTGCAGGTGGTGTCCACGAGTGGGGGCCACCTAGGCCCTGGCCTGGGAGTGGTTGAACTGACCCTGGCCCTCTACCAAACCCTTGACCTCGACCACGACCGGGTTGTGTGGGACGTGGGTCACCAGGCCTATCCCCACAAGTTGGTGACAGGCCGCTACAACAGTTTTGACAGCCTGCGCCAGAAGGGCGGCGTGGCGGGCTATCTGAAGCGCAGCGAGAGCGTGTTCGACCACTTCGGCGCCGGCCACGCCTCCACCAGTATTTCGGCGGCCCTGGGCATGGCCCTGGCCCGGGACCAGCTGGGTCAGAGCTTCAAATCGGTGGCGGTGATTGGCGATGGCGCCCTCACCGGTGGCATGGCGCTGGAGGCCATCAACCACGCCGGCCACCTGCCCAAGACCCGGCTGATGGTGGTGCTGAACGACAACGACATGTCGATTTCACCGCCGGTGGGTGCCCTCTCCACCTACCTGAACCGCATGCGGCTCAGTCCGCCGGTGCAGTTTCTTTCCGGCAGCGCCGAAGAGGCGGTGAAGCACCTTCCTTTCCTGCACGGCGAACTGCCCGTGGAATTGGAGCGCCTCAAGGACAGCATGCGGCGCCTGGCCGTGCCCAAGGTGGGCGCGGTGTTCGAGGAGTTGGGTTTCACCTATATCGGCCCGATCGATGGCCACAACATCGGCGAGATGGTGCGCACCTTCCAGGCCGCCCACCGCTGTGAGGGGCCGGTGCTCGTGCACGTGGCCACCACCAAGGGCAAGGGCTATCCCTATGCCGAAGCCGACCAGGTGGGCTACCACGCCCAATCGGCTTTCGACCTCTCCACCGGCAAGGCCTATCCCTCCAGCAAGCCGAAGCCACCCAGCTACAGCAAGGTGTTTGGCCAAACCCTGGTGAAGCTGTGTGAACAGGACCCCCGGGTGGTGGGCATCACCGCCGCCATGGCCACCGGCACGGGCCTCGACCTCCTCGAGAAGGCCCTACCCAAGCAGTATTTCGATGTGGGTATCGCTGAGCAACACGCTGTGACCATGGCGGCGGGCATGGCCTGTGAGGGCCTGCGCCCCGTGGTGGCGATCTACAGCACCTTCCTGCAGCGCGCCTACGACCAGCTGATCCACGACGTGGGCATCCAGAAGCTGCCCGTCACCTTCGTGCTCGATCGGGCCGGAATTGTGGGTGCCGACGGACCCACCCACCAGGGCCAATACGACATCAGTTACCTGCGCAGCGTGCCCAACTTCACGGTGATGGCGCCCAAGGATGAGGCCGAGCTGCAACGCATGCTCGTCACCGCTATTCACCACAACGGCCCCTGTGCCCTGCGGATTCCCCGGGGTGAGGGCGAAGGCGTGCCCCTGGCCGAAGAGGGCTGGGAACAGCTGGAAATCGGCCGTGGTGAGGTGCTCAGCGATGGCGATGACCTGCTGATCGTGGCCTACGGCTCGATGGTGGCCCCGGCCATGGCCACCGCCGGGCTCCTGCAGGAGAGCGGCGTGCGGGCCGCCGTGATCAATGCGCGCTTCCTGCGTCCCCTCGACCAGGCCCTGATCGCGCCGATGGCCCGCCGCATCGGCCGGGTTGTGACCATGGAGGAGGGGGCTTTGGCTGGGGGCTTCGGTGCCGCCGTGGTGGAGGCCCTCAACGACCTCGACGTGCTCGTGCCCGTGCTGCGCATCGGCATCCCCGATGTGCTGGTGGACCACGCCAGCCCGGAGCAGAGCAAGCAGAGCCTGGGACTCACCCCACCCCAGATGGCCCAGCGGATTCTGGAGCGCTATGGCGCCTCCCTCCAGCGCCAACCGGTCGCGGCCTGATCCTGCCCAATTCGCCCGATTGCGATGTGCTGGTGGTGGGCTGCGGGCCCGCAGGCGGCGAATTAGCGCGGCTATTGGCCCAGGCGGGTCTGTCGGTGTGGCTGGTGGACCAGCTGGCCGACCTGGACCAGGCCGCCTTCAGCAGCGCTGCGCTCCCGCTGGCGGCCCTCGAGCGCTTTTCCCTGCCGGCCTCCCTGGTGGCGAGCCGCTGGCAGGGCTGGCAGTTGCTCGGGCCCGGCGAGGCAGTGCGCCGTTGGCAAGGGGCCCAAACCCTCGGGGTGGTGCTTGATTTCGGCGCCCTGCGCCAGTGGTTGGCCGGCGAGGCCCAGGCCTGGGGTGCCCGGCTGGAGCTGGGCTGCAGGGCCCTAGAGCAGCACCAGGGGCCTGATCGCGTTAGCACCTTGCTGCGCTGGCGCAATGGCCAACAGCGCTGGATCGAGAGCCGCTGGTTGGTGGATGCCACCGGCCAGGCCCGTAGCCTGCTCGGGGAGCCCCCGGCCCAAGCAGGCCCCCTGGTGTCGGGCCTGGGGGTGGAGTGGTTGCTGGCGGTGTCTGCGGCCCAGGAGCAGCGCTGGCGCGGCCAGCTCAGTTTTCTGCTGGGCACGGACTGGCTGCCCCAGGGCTACGGCTGGGTGTTCCCGATGCAAACCGGCCGGCTCAAGGTGGGGGTCTGTCGACTCCAGGACCCKGATCGGCCCCAACCGCCYTTGGGCCCCTTGCTGCAGTCGATCCTGGCCCGCTGCGGCCTGGCCGGAGCCGAAGTGCTGGATCGCCATGGCGGCCTGATCCGCAGCACCATCGGACGCCAGGAGCCCCACCGGCGCGGCCGCCTGATCGGCCTCGGCGATGCGGTGAGCACGGCCAACCTGCTGGGCGGCGAGGGGATTCGCCATGCCCTGCTCAGCGCCCGGGTGCTGGCGCCCCAGCTGCTGGCCGCCCTGGCTCCAGGCACCCTGGATCGGGCCGCTGCCCAGGCGCTCGATCGCTATCCCCGCCAGCTGCGCCAAGCCCTGGGCTGGCGGTGGGGCCTGAGCGGCCGGCTGGCTAGGCGCACTTGGCTGGGCCTGAATTCGCCCGCGGCCGATCGGCGCCTGGAGCGGTTGCTGGCGGGCCTGGCCCAGCACAACCAGGCGGAGGATCTTTCGGCCCTGCTCTTCGACTACCGCTTTGAGCGTTATGGGGTCAGGGCCCTGCCCTACCTGCTGGGCCTGCGTTGATGGCTCTGGTTGAAGGTTCTGGTTGAAGGTTCTGGGGCAGTGAAGACCAACCGGCCCAGAAGCACCCTTGCTTCAAAAAATCGGCTTGGTTCGAAGGATTTGGTTAGGTGGATCGTTCGAACCAATCGCATGGCGATAGGGCCTCAGAGCACACCGCGGGAAGCCAGGCCCAAGATGGCGCCCATGCCAAGGAGGTGGCCGAAGCTGGTGGTGGCCAGCAGGGAGGCATGGCTCAGGCCGCCGAACAGGGCGGGGCTGGGCAGCTTGGCGCCTTCGTTGGGTTGCTTGATGGTGGCTTTGCCGATGCCGATGGCAATCACGTTGGCGGCGATCATCACCAGGGCCACTTTGGGCGACCAGGTGAGGGTTGCCGGGGCGAGGGCAAACAGGGGGGAGAGCATGAAGTTCAGGCGACGCCCCATCTTCCGAGGCCAGGCCTGCTGGATTGCCCTTGCTTAAGACTTGTTCATTGCCTTGGTGCCCTGGCCTCTCCAGAAGCCCAATAGCACCAAGCTGTTGCTCAAGGTTAGAAACGCCTCAGCGCCGCCGTGGAGCGGATCCACATCGGCCAGTTGCCGGCCGTAGATCTGCTGGGCCACCAGGGCGGCCCCAATTGTGACCAGCACGAACAGGAGCGTGGCACTGAAGCCCCAAAGGGCCAGCCGTGGGAAGCGGCCGCAGCGCCAGGCCCACCACAGGAAGGCCAGGTAAGGAAAGAGGGAGAGGCCAAAGAGYGGCGTCGGGTCGAAGGCCGCCAGGGCAGCCAGGGCGGCGGWGAGGGCCGATGGGGCCAGGGCAGGATCGGCCATGGCTGGCTGTTTAAAGGGGTTGGTTAGG
>NSII01000134.1 GCA_002737305.1 Synechococcus sp. Baikal-G1 | reverse complement strand
CCCTGGAGCGCAACTGGATTGTCAAAGAGGTGCCAGGTGCAGGCCGCCATGGCGCTGACCAAGGCGGGCAGCATGGCGAGGGCGAGCCAGTTCCAGGCGGGCTCTGCCTGGAGGCGCCCCCAGCGCTGGATCGCCAGCATCGCCAGGCCCCACTCCAGCACCGAGGTGATGTGGATCCACCAGGTGGGCAGGGAGAGGGCGTGCATGGGCGGGGTTGCGGCAGCCGCGATCAGCGGGGTTGCCAGTCGTCGGCAGGTTCCGGTTTTTCGGTGTCTTTGAGGGAGGGGAAGCTGCTGCGGATCTGGGCCGTGATCGCCTGGCGTACCTGGGCCCGGAAGGMCTGGGCCGCGTCGCTGGGCAGCACCGGGTAGGCGCTGGGATCACTGGCTTCGGCCCGCAGGTGTTTCCAGCTGGTTTTGGTGGTGGCCTTCAGGGCCTCCAGGGGGGCCTGGAAGTCGAAGGACAAATTGCGGCCTAGGGCGGCGGCCTGCTCCACCCATTGCTCCCGCAGGGGGATCAAGGCCTTGGCCTTGAGGGTGTCGGGTAGGCCCAGCACYGGCTCGTAGTAGTCGAGGGCGCGGAGTTCCTCTTCCAGCAGGATCGGCCAAGCCCCCTGTTCGCCTTCGCCAAGCTCGGTTTCTGGCGGGCTGGCCTTGAGGGCATCGAGGTAAAAAGCCAGCCAGCGGTAGTGCGACTTATCGCGGGTGGCTTTTTTGGCGGCCTTGCCATGGGCCTGAAGTTTTGGCAGGTCCGTATCGGCCTTGCGCAGGAAGATGCGCTCATCCCGCTCCAGGTTGATCGCCCCCCAGCGCTGGCGGTACTCCCACAGCTCTTCGTAGCGGCGCACGTCTTCGGCGGGCCAGCCGATGCCCTTGAGTTCCTCGGCGCGGCATTCATCAACCTTCAGCAAGTGCAGCCCTGGTCACTGGGGTTCAGCGTAGGCGCCGGCCCGGGTTGGCGCCCAAGCCGGGCCCCAGGGTTCCCGCGTGACTCGGGCTAGGCCAAGGTTTCAAGCCATGGCCCTTGGCCTTGACCCCAGCGATGGGACCGGACTGTTACAATTGTGAAATAATCCTTAACATCTTCAGGTCCTTTCCCTT
>NSII01000133.1 GCA_002737305.1 Synechococcus sp. Baikal-G1 | reverse complement strand
TTAACACCCTTTTCTTTGTGCTGGCTCCAGCCCCAGGTTTGCCCCAGGGCAAGGTCAACTGGGCTGATCTGGCTGACGCCCAGGCCCGGGGCCTGGACCAGCTCTTGGCCCTACGCATCTTTGCCTGCCCGCCCGACTGGCCTGGGAGTCTCGAAACCCTGGTGGAGGCAGGCTTAGCCCATAGCGGTGGCGCCGATCCCTACGGGGCTTCCGCTATGGRCCAACCCCAGGGTCAGCCCCGGGAGCGGCGCCTGCGCTGCGATGCAACCGTGCCCCTGCTCGATGCCACCAGCCTTTGCCTGGGCATCTACGGCCAGGCGGAGGGCAGCCCCGAGGAGATCCAGTGCCTCGCCTGCTTGCCCTTCGCGGCCATCGAGAACGAGACCTGCTGGTTTTATCCCACCGAGAACGGCCGCTATCTGAGCTGGCAGAGCCAGCGATCCCGTACCTTTTTGCCTGGGCGCTTGCCCGTTGGCGAGCCGGCCCAAGCCGTCGAGGGCTTCGACCCGGCTGATCTGCGTCTGTTGTGGTCGTTGCTGGCCGATGACCCGGCCATGACCTGCGTCGGCCTCACCTACCGGGGGCGGCGGATCGAGTGGCCGATCCAGCCCATGGCGCTCGAGTCGCTCGAGGCGGCCTCGGTGTGGTCCTGGTTCGAGCTCGATGACCTCAGCCAGGCGCCCTGGCAACGGCTCGATCGCATCGAAACCTCGCCCCGCTGCTAGGAGGCCTAGGTCTGGGGCTAGGGGCGTTGAGGTCGGGGATCCGGCGGCAATGCGATGCTGCCCGGGCGCAACCATTAGGGCGAGGGCAGGGCGATGGGCGCATCTCGACAGGCGCTGCTCTGCGGCTACTACGGCGAGCACAACATCGGCGATGACGCCCTGTTGGCCGCCSTGCTGCAGCACTTTCCCCCAGGCTGGAGCCCCCTGGTTACGGGTTACGACCAGGCGGARCTGGAGCAGCGCTTTGGCGTGGCCACTTGCCCGCGCCGCAGCCTTATGGCCGTGCTGGCGGCCCTGGGCCGGTGTCAGGCCCTGATCCTGGGCGGCGGCAGCCTGCTCCAGGACGCCACCAGCGGGCGCAGCCTTTTGTATTACGTGCTGCTGATCGGCGCCGCCCGCCTGGCCGGTAAGCCGGTGCTGCTTTGGGGCCAGGGCCTCGGTCCGCTGCGGCGCCGGCCCAGTCGCCTGTTGGTGCGGCTGGCGTTGCCCCTGGTCACGGCCAGCAGTTGGCGGGATCCGGCTTCGGCTGCCCAGGTTCGCCGTTGGGGGATCGCCTGCCTGGAGGGCAGCGATCCGGTCTGGTCCTTGCCGCCCCTGGCCTGGCGGGGATCTGGCGGACCGATTGTGCTTTGTTTTCGCTCCAGCCCCCTGCTGGGCCAAGCCCAATGGCGCCAGCTGCTGCAAGCCCTGGCCCAGCTGGCCACCCGCTCGGATCGGCAGGTGATTTGGTTGCCCTTCCACCGGGGCCAGGACACCGGCTTGCTCGCCCTGCTGCAAGGCCAAGGTTTGGTGCCCGAGGCCCTAGCGGCCCGCAGCCGCGAATGCCAGGTGACCAGTCCCGAACAGGCCATGGAAGTGTTTGCGGAAGCCGGCCTGGTGCTGGCGATGCGCCTGCACGGCCTGATCCTGGCCGCCCTGGCCTCCGCCCCCTGTTGCGCCCTTAGCTACGACCCCAAGGTGGCGGCTGCTGCTAGGGCTATCGCCTGTCCCTGCCTGGATCTGGAAGCCCCCTTGCCGGCAGTTCCCCTGCTGGCGGCAACCTGGTTCTCGACCCTCGACCAGAGCGCCGACCCCGAGCGCATCGCGGCCCAACGCCAGGCGGCGAGCGTGCATATCGGCCTGCTGCAACGGCTCCTCAGGTTCCAGGGCGAGCGGAGCCAAGGGGCTGCCAGTTTCCAGGGGCGAGCCTGATCCCAACCCCAAGGGGCACGCCCACGCCGTCCCCATCCCGATCCCCAGGGCAGGGCAGGGCAATGGGGCCGGGGTTGGTGGCTTGGTGTCCATCCCTACGGAAGCAAGGGGCGCTTGGCTGGTGTGATTAGTCGATGACGACCACCCCCACCGGCCTGATTCCGCGCCCAGACCTCGCCCAGCTCAATGCATTGAGCGATCGCCCTGGCCTGCTGCGCTTTGGCGCCCAGCTCCTACTAATCGCCGCTGGTGGCGGGCTCTGGGCCCAGGCCAGCCTGCCGATGGCCCTGCGCTTGGTGGGGCTGGTGGCCAGTGGCATTGGCCTGGCCACCTGTTTCGCGCCGATGCACGAATGCGGCCACCGCACCGCCTTTGCCAGCCGCCGCCTCAACGACGCCTGCGCCTGGCTTGCCGGCTTGCTGAGCTTCTATAACGCCACCTATTACCGCCGCTATCACCAGTGGCACCACCGCTTCGCCCACCAGGTGGGCCTCGATCCCGAACTGGAGGATCCCCAGCCCACCACCCCCCTGGCCTACGGCCTGGAGCTGCTGGGTTGGAACTGGTGGATCGGCAAACTGCGCGGCCACGGCCGCCTGCTGTTTGGCGATCTGGGCGGCATCGCCTATCTCAGCCCGGAGGTGATTCCCCAGGTGAGGCGCTCAATCCGGCTCCAGTTCGGGGTCTATGGCCTGGTGCTTGTGGTGTCGCTGGCGGCTGGCCATGGCTGGTTTTTGGTGTGGGCCTGGCTGCTGCCCCTGGCCCTCGGCCAACCGTTGCTGCGCTTTTTCCTCCTGGCCGAGCATTCCGGCTGTGAGTTCGGCGCCGATGGCACCCGCAACACCCGCACCACCCTCACCAATCCTTTGGTGCGCTGGCTGATGTGGAACATGCCCTTCCACGCCGAGCACCACCTCTATCCCTCCCTGCCCTTCCACGCCCTGCCCCGGGCCCACCGTTGGATTGGTCCGAAAATCCACCATTGCGACCCGGGCTATCTGGCCGTCCATCGCCAGCTGCTCCAAAACCTCAGCAAATTGGCCCTGCCGGCATGAGCGCCCTGCCAACCATCCAGGACGGCCTGCTGGAGCTGGGTCCCTTCCCCTTGCGCTGCGGCAAAACCCTCAGCAATGCCCGGATTGGCTATGCCCAGATCGGAGAGCCCAATGCCGAGCGCAGCAACCTGATCCTGGTACCCACCTCCTATGGGGCCCGCCATGGCGACCTCACCTGGTTGGCCGGTCCGGTGCTCGATCCTGAGCGCTACTGCATCGTGATTGCCGACATGTTTGGCAATGGCGTGTCGAGTAGCCCCAGCCATGGCGAGATGGGCCTGGCAGAAACCGGCTGGGTTACCAGCCACCACGACAACATCGCCGCCCAGCGGCGCCTGCTGCTGGAGCTGGTTGGCACCGACCAACCAGCCCTGGTCTACGGCTGGTCCATGGGGGGCCAGCAGGCCTACCAGTGGGCGGTGAGCTACCCGGAATTGGTGCGGCGGATCTGTTGTGTGTGTGGCACGGCCCGCACCACCCCCCACAACCACCTGTTTGTGCTCAGCCTGCGCCAGGCCCTCTGCGCCGACCCCCATTGGAATGGCCAGGGCTTTGCTGGCGATCCCGTGCAGGGGCTGCGCACCTACGCCCTGATCTATGCCAGCTGGGCCGCCAGCCAGCCCTTCTTTCGCACGATCAGCGAAGCCTCGGTGGAGGAGCACGTGGAGCAGCGCTGGCTGCCCGCCTACCAGCGCCATGACCCCCGCGATTTGATCGCCATGCTCGATACCTGGTTGGCCCACGATGTCGCCGATGGCGGTGACCTGGCGGCGGCCTTGGGCCGCATTAAGGCCCAGGCCACGGTGGTGGCGGGCAGCCGCGATCTCTATTTCACCGTGGATGATCTGGCCGCCGATCAGGAATGCCTGCCCCATGGCCGCCTGCAGGTGATCGATTCGCTGCTGGGCCACCGGGCCGGCAATCCCTCCGCCAGTCCGCCTGAACAACAGCAACTGCGCAGCGCTGTTGAGGAGTTGCTCAGCCGCTGAATGGACCTTCCCCCCAGGTCCCTTGGGGGCCTGAAGCACCGACCCAGCCGCCTTCAAGCCGTTGCTGATTGAAGCGATTGAAGCGGTGCTGAAGGTGAGCTTGCAGGAGTCTCGCCCCAGGTTTTTTCTATCCCCTCTCGATCCGCCATGACCGATCTCGCCCGCCTGGTCCGCGACCAGGGCCTCAGTTTTCTGTTGGTGTCCTTCACGGATCTGTTTGGGGTGCAGCGCTCCAAGTTGGTGCCGGCCTCGGCCGTGGCTTCGATGGCCGAGGCCGGCGCTGGTTTTGCCGGCTTTGCCGCCTGGCTCGATCTCTCGCCCGCCGATGGCGATGTGATGGCGATCCCCGATGCCACCAGCTTGATGGCCCTGCCCTGGCAGCCCCAGGTGGGCTGGGTGGCGGCCGACCTCAGCCTCAATGGCGTGCCGATGGAGCAATGCCCGCGGCGCCTGCTGCAACGCCAGCGGCAACGGGCCGCCGCCCTCGGTTTTGAGCTGCGCAGTGGCGTGGAGGCCGAGTTTTTCCTGCTCGATCCCGCCGGCACAGGCCCGGCCGATGCAAGCGATCACCAGAGCAAACCCTGCTACGACCAGATGGCGCTGATGCGCCGCTTCCCCCTGATCGGGCCGTTGCTGGAGGGCATGGAGCAGCTGGGCTGGGGCCCCTATCAGGCCGACCACGAGGACGCCAACGGCCAATTTGAGGTGAACTGGACCTTCGCCGAGGCCCTGGTAACGGCCGATCGCCACGCCTTTTTCAAGGTGATGGTGAAGACCCTGGCCGAAGCCCAGGGCATGCGGGCCAGCTTCATGCCCAAGCCCGTGGCCGAACTCACCGGCAACGGCTGCCACACCCACCTCTCCCTCTGGGATTTGGAGGGCCGCAACCTGTTCCCCGATCCCGCCGGACCCCTGGGACTCTCCAGCCTGGCGTACCACTTCCTCGGCGGCCTGCTGGCCCATGCCCCGGCCCTGGCCTGCATCACGAACCCCAGCGTCAACAGCTACCGGCGCCTGGCCGCTCCCCCCACCACCTCGGGGGCCACCTGGTCGCCCGGGGGCATCAGCTACGGCGGCAACAACCGCACCCACATGGTGCGCATCCCCGATGGCCAGCGCCTGGAGCTGCGCCTGCCCGATGGGGCCGCCCATCCCTACCTGCTCCAGGCGGTGGTGCTGGCCGCCGGCCTTGATGGCATCGAACGCCAGCTCGATCCCGGCGCCCGCCACGACAACGACAACTACGCCAATCCCCTGCCCCTGGAAGCCTGCGGCCGCCTGCCCACCGACCTGGGGGAGGCCCTAACGGCCCTGGAGGCCGATTCCGTGTTGCGGGCAGCCCTGGGCGAGGAGTTCTGCCGTTCCTATCTCAAGCTGCGCCGGCGCCAATGGCAGGACTACCGCAGCCAGGTGAGCCCCTGGGAACTTGTACATGGTCTGGATGGGTGATGGGTTGGCTGCCTAGTCATCCGGTAGCCGGTTAGTTGGTGTTGGGGTGCACTTTGCTTGCTGCCATCAACCGAGCGTGCAGGAGGCACTAGAAGCGCACCAAACGCGAGAAATTCCTGGCCGAAATGGATCAAGTGGTGCCCTGGCAGGCTCTTTTTGACCTGATCGAGCCTTGTTATCCACAGACTAGTAAAAAAGGCTGCTACCCTCCGCATCATCTATCCACCTAGCTCTTGGCTTCTGCGAAGCAGTTGCTGCGAATTGATCTGATGCAGCAGTGGTACAGGCTCAGCGATTCAGACATTGAAGAAGCGCTGATCAAGGTACCCACCATGCGGCGTTTCGCTGTCAGCTAACTGATCAGTGAGCGAATTACCGATAAGACCACGACCCTGACCTTCCGTTACCTGCTTAAGGAAGACGAACTCGGCAGGCAAATCTACTGCTTCGCAGAATACTTCGTCTACGAAACAGTGAAAGCCAATCTCAAGGAACCCGGCATGGCGATGAAGCAAGGCACGATCTTTGATGCCACCTTAATCGCTGCTACCAGCTCTACTATAAGCAAGAACAGGAAGCGGGATCTGGAGATGGATCAAACAAAGAAGTGCAACCTGTGGTAGCACCTCTCCGCGGGGCTGGGCCTACTGGATGAAGGTTCCTATCGGCGTGAAATTTGGCACTGGGCTGATCTATTCTCAGCTGAAACCACCGCTGCCAATGTGCATGAAATAACACAAGCTTCAGACCTGCTGCATGGGGAGGAAAATGTTGTCTGTTCAGATGCTGGCTACTGAGGGATCGAGCAGCGCAAAAAGATAGCGAATCAATCAATCGAGTTTCGCCTGGCCATGCTGCCAGGTAAACGCCGAGCTCTGCCTGATACGGATGATGGCAGGCTCCAGGTTTGGGTGGAGGCAGCAAAAGCTCATATGTGTTCATTAGCGAGGCCAAAGGCGGTGCGTAGCGGTGCCACTAGGTTGAGCATCCCTTTCGGGAAATCTCGACGAAGCCGGCCGGATCCCATCGAAGCAGTTCGGTTTTCAGAAGACCAGATTGCGTGGGTTGGCCAAAGATCATTGCAAGATTAATTTTCTGGCTGCCCTAACCGTATTCATGGCGTGTCGCCAACCTTTTCTGGCAAGCCGAGCCTGGCACTGGTATACATAGTTAGTGCTGATTAGGGAAAATAGAGGGCGAGCTAAGACGCAATTCAACAAATATCGACTGATTGTCGACTTTGAATAAACACATTTATTTCATTCAAATGTTCAGCTCCTAGGGAGAGCATGCGAGAGCGTCGTTGCTCAGTGCTTCCTTAATCCAGGCGTTGGTTTTTAAGCGCTGACACTCACCCTGATTTTGGTGTCATTGAAGTCCCAGTCGGAGCCCTGACTGGCGAGCAGATCCTCGAAACCAAACGTGTTGGTGCCAAGGAGCTTGACGTGCTGGCGGCCATCGCTGGCGGTGCTGGCGCCAAAGGTGAGCACCTCGCCGCCCTGGGTGATCATCACGGGGGCGTAGTAACCAGCGGCACTGCTATCGAGGGCCCAGCTAATCGTTTGCCGCGATTGGCCATAGCGATGGCTTGTGCTGGAGCCTTGATAGGGATCAATGAACTGGGCCAGGATGGCAGTGCGGAAAGCGGCGCCATCATTTTGGGAAACACCGTTCACTTGATAGGTGGTGCCGGTGAGGGGATCGAGTTTGACGAAACCAAAGCGGTTGCGCAGGCCGCAATCGGTGGAGATATCGAGGGTGAGGGTGATGCCGGTTGCGGCGATGCTGGTGAGATCGAGGATCGCATCGCTACTAGAGAGTTGTTTGCGGGCAATCGCCAGGCTGGCCGGAGAGGAGGCAGCGATCGAGCTGCTGATGTCCAGCATCAGGTCGGTGTAGCTGCCATTGCGATCGGCATCGAGGCCCAGGCTGTAGCCGCTGGGGGTGCTGGCGATGGTGAGGGCGGGGTTGTTGCTGGAATTGCCAGCGCCATCGCTGGAGCGGAAGCTGAGGGTGCTGCCGGCGGCCAGATAGATGGCCTGGCTGCCCGTAGGGCCGGAGCCCAGGGTGGCGCCGATGGCGCCTAAGGGTTGGTCGTTGTTATACATCTCCAAATTACTTTGGCTGGAGGAGCTGAAGGAGGACACGGCCAGGGAGATCCAAAGGCCTGTGCCGTCGACCCCGTTAACGGTTAAACCTTTGCCGTCACCGCTCAGTTGCAGGGTGGGCGCGGTGGAGAGGGTTGTAAAGCCAATGGGATCAGCGATGCGGCCATTCACGGTTTCATCAAAATCGCCAAGGGCGCCATCTTTGAGGTAGAGCCGGGCACCATCGATGCCATTGATGCCATCGCGATCGAGTAGCATGCCGCCCAGGCCAGTGATCGGATCGTAATTAAATAGATAATAATTACCATTTTTATTCTTTTTATAAATTGCATTCCAGCTGTCGCTACCTACTGGATTTTCGGGGAAGTAAAGGTCAACTTCTTGAATTGTCGACTCAAACTTTGCAATTGCATTGTCCCTTATTTTTTTAATATCTAGGCCGCTGACATCCCCAGATGTGGCAACTGTTGGCGAAACCGTAAAGCTGATCAGGTCTGAAGTTCTTTTAACCGTAGCAGCAGAATTGGGATTGTTAATGCTGGCTTGGAGCCCGCCAGAGGAGGCGGAGTCGTTGGTTGCTTTGTCGAAAAAGATGGAGGTGCTGGTGGCGACGATTCCGCCGTTCAGTTGGTCGGTTTGCTGGCTTGAAACGGGTGTCTTAAGGACCAAGCAGCTGGTCCCATTTGTCGACGCGAAGGTCATCACAGTTTCCTGTTCACCGTCATCAATGCCATCTTTATTGACATCTTTACCAAGCTCGTAAGAATCATCAGCGCCATCATTATCGAGGCCAGTATTGCTGGGATTGGTATTGATTATTAGGGTGCCCTTGGCGGCGAGCGATCCGATGGCCCCAGGCTGAGCCAGGCTGAGGATGGCATCATTGCCAGCGGCGTCCTTGATGATGGCGCCGTTTAACTCCAGTGCACTAGTAGAGTATTGGTCAAGATCGGATGAGCTATCTCCAATCTGGACGGTGTAGGTGAACGTGAGGGTATCGTCCGTAATTGCCGTTGTGCCTAGGGCTGTGAAACTGGCAAATTGATCAATGCTCCCTGTTTCAAGTTTCAGTTTAGGAGAGCCGGTGATTACAATCCCTTCTGAGAACTGAACCTGAAGGGTAATGATGTCACCCACGCCATAGGTTCCGTTTGGGGTCGTCGAACGAATTGACACAACAGAGGCTGCAGTACTATCAATGCTGTAGTTAGCTGTCGTGGCGGTGACGCCTGTATTGCCAGCGAGATCGGTATAGGTGTCAGCGAGAGTGAGGATATTCGTTGCATCTTCTATGGCTGCTGTTGGCGTAAAGGTGCCGGTCCAGGTGATGCCTCCGTTGGAGGTGGTCATCGCCGAGAGGACGCCGTTTTCAACGGTGATATCAGCACTGCTGCTGAAGGCAGTTACGGCTTCTGAGAAGGTGAGGGTAACGGTGGCGGTATCTCCAATTTTGAGAGCGCTATCAGAGAGTATGAAGGATGAGACGGCTGGAGGTGTGGAGTCCGGGGAGATTATCGTTAATGACAGGGAGGAGGGGCTAGAGATCGCGACAGGAATCCCCGGGGTTCCACGTGCGATTGATGTGATGTAACTCCCATTTGGGGCTCCGTTGGGATCGCTTGCAACCGCTAAGATAAAGTCGCTTGCATTAAGAGTCCCTGAGGGTGAGGTGTCGGCTTTCAGGATTACATAGGTGACATTGCTGCCTGCAGATGATGTGCCCTGTAGCGTAACTTCAAAAGCATCGCCTGCCATCTCGCCCCACTGATCAGCGCCAGTGCCAAATAATCGGGCAGCAGCATATGCCGCCTGTAGATCTGCAAATGTGTTTGCGCTGGCAGTGCGGGTGCCCAAATCTCGGTAATAGTTTACATAAGGAGGGACAGAGCTAAAAACAGTATCCGCTGCAGTTAATGTTACAGTCGAATTTGGTATAGTATTTCCACCAGTTCCGACCACGCCAAAACGGTACTGGATTGAATTGTATTTTGCAGTTACTGAATAAATTCCAGGTGTAAGCGTAGTTGCCTGAATGCTGTAGTTGCCATTGGCATCTGAAGTGCCAGTTCCAATGGTATTGCTGCTCCCGTCTACTAAGGTTACAGGAGTATTTTTGGTGCTGTGCCGGTAAATGTAGGAGTGGTGATCGTAGTCTTGTTGTCCGTTTTGGATGTGCCGTCGTCGCTTGCATCGGTCAAGTTAGGTGTGCTGACGGCCAGCGCTACAGCCCACTGATCGATCGCCGCGCGGCTGAAGGGCGCAATCGCATTGCTGGCGCTGCCT
>NSII01000132.1 GCA_002737305.1 Synechococcus sp. Baikal-G1 | reverse complement strand
AGCCATGCCCTCCGGCCGACTTCGCCATGGTCTGCCGAAAGGGGGGCCCAACCCCCTGGCTTCAGCCCCCACGACCTTCAGCCTTGGGAGGGAGCGGCTAGGGGCTTTTGGCGTTACTAGCCAATCCAGCCCTCTGGCGTCTTGCCTGTTGGGTCGCACTCAGGGTTTGCCTGCCGGCATGGCCAGCCGAAACTTGATGGACTGACGAATCATCTCTTCTGGCGGAGGGGGCCTTATCAGCTCGAGGAGAAGGGGGCCTGAGACCTTGAGAACACTTGTTCTGGCTCCATGCTGGTGGAAAATTGCTACACCACGACGCGGGCGGAAGCTGCCGATTCCTATGATTTAAAAAGAAATCTTGGTGCAGATTTCATTCCCCTTCGCCTGCGGCAGCTTCATTGACCCCAATCGTTTCCCAGCAGACCCGTGCCACCGGGCAACCCCCAACGCCAACACCCACCTATCCCGGCAAAGCAGAGCTGCTGGCCTGCCTCCCATCTGAGCTAACCCAGATCAAGCCAGTTAAAGCCTGGGGAAGCCTGGCCATGTCCTTGGGCCTCTCTGTTGTGGCCTATGGATTGGGAACCCTAATCCCCCTGGAATTGAGCGCTGCTCCCCTCTGGCTGCTCTACGCCGTGGTGACGGGAACAGTGGCGTCGGGGTGCTGGGTCATTGCCCACGAGTGCGGGCACCGCGCCTTCCATCCCAACCCCCGGGTGGAAGCGGTGGTGGGATTTGTGTTGCATAGCTTGCTGCTTGTTCCTTATTTCAGCTGGCAGCGCAGCCATGCGGTGCACCACGCCAACTGCAACCACCTCGAGGCGGGCGAAACCCATGTTCCGCCTCGCTCCGATTCCAGTTCGGGACGCTTTGTGGCCTCAGTAAGCCAGCGTCTTGGCAAGAACGTCTACGGCGTGGCCTCACTATTTACACACTTGGTGCTGGGATGGCCGCTCTATTTAATGTTTGGTGTTGCCGGTGGCGAAGATTACGGCAGCCCTACGTCCCATTTCACGGCATCTAAACCCTTCCGTAACGGTCGGCGTCGCCTGTTTCCCGATTCCTTCCGTCAACTGATGGTGGTTTCCAACCTCGGCCTACTGGCGATGGTCACGTTGCTTGTCGTGGCCTCCATCCAATTCTCCCCAGCCAGGGTGCTGATGGTGTATGGGCTCCCCTATCTAGTGATCAATGCCTGGCTGGTTACTTATACATGGTTGCAGCACACCGATACCAACATTCCCCATTTCTCCAGCAGCGACTGGACTTGGGCAAAAGGTGCTTTACAGACGGTAGATCGTCCCTACGGCCCGATCCTAAATCTGCTGCATCACGGCATCGGCTCAACCCATGTTTGCCACCATATCAACCCGAGAATTCCTCACTACAACGCCTGGCATGCCAGCACCTTACTAAAAAACAATTTCCCCGAGCTAGTTCGCTACGATCCCACCCCTATCCATAAAGCCCTGTGGCGCATCGCAACTCGCTGTACAACAGTGAGTCAAAGGGAAAGGATTGGTGGCTACTTCTATCAGCCCAATCCATCGAACTAATCAAACTATAGTTTTAATCAGGCCCCTCTTTCAGGACGGATGACGCCTCATCGAGTGCAACCACATCCAACCAACTGGGGGCTTGATGGAACGGGCCAACGAATTGAAGACTTTTTAAAGATTATCTTAGACGGCTACTTTTTTGGTATTGGGGTATTTTATTGTCCAACCCAGTCATGGTCAGTTCAACAATGGGTTGCCGAAGCAAGCTCGGCCGCCATGGCCCATGGGCTGGATGGGGCCCAGGGGCGAACTGCTGGTTCGAAGTTTAAATAGCTATCAACCAGAGCAACAAGCCAATCCGGATGATTGCGAAACAAAGGGCAAAATTGAAGAATTATTTCGTGGTGTTGTTAGTCCGCGAATCCCGGAATTAGCGAGACCCGTTGCACAGCAAGAGGGTGAACCACCGTGCCGTTCTGCCCCAGATTCCGACCTGGATGAACCAGAAGGGGCATCAGAGCGGGGCTTCGTTTCCGGCTACGGGGCCGGTCTACGTCACCTTCGCGACAGACACCCCATGTCGAAAAGGGAGTCAGATCAGAAAACTGTAGAAGGCAGTCACCAACACAGCAGTTCCCCCTAATCCTAAGCCCAATCGTGGGCAGGTAGGGGCCAGATGGTGCGGATGTCCTCCAACCGTTGCCGTGCTTCCCGGGAGCGCTCCTCGGGGTCAGTGGCCTGCAAAAGCACGGTGATATGGCCCAGTTTCCGGCCCAAGGCCGAGCCCTGCTTGCCGTACCAATGAAGGGTTGCCTGGGGCAGGGTCGCCAGGGTGGTCAGGGCGGCTGCACGCTCGGCCTCTCCGTTGTCATTGCCAAGCAAGTTGACCATTAACGCTCCGGCGGCCGTCAGCGCAGGGGCTTGCAAGGGCTGGCCGGCAACGATGCGCACCTGCTGGGCAAACTGGCTGATGGAGCAGGCCTCGATGCTGTAGTGACCAGAATTGTGGGTGCGGGGTGCCAATTCATTGATCAGCAGCCCCGCGGGCCCGTAGAACAATTCAATCGATAGCACCCCCACGTAGTCCAGGGCCGTCAGCAAGGAGGCGGCCATGTTGTGGGCCATGGCCTCCAGCCCATGGCTGGCCTGGGCCGGGGCTAGCACCCAGTTACAGACCTGGTGGTGTTGGTGGGTTTCGACTAGGGGATAGCAGGCCACTGCCCCAGCCCGGTCGCGGCAAGCCACTAGGGCCAGTTCCCGCTCAAAGGCCACGAATTCTTCCAAGATCCAGAGCGCCGGATCCACCTGCGCCAGCAGCCGGCCCAGCTCCGCCGTTGATCGCAGAATCAAGGTGCCCTTGCCGTCGTAGCCGCCCCGGATCGCCTTGGCCACCACCGGGAAACTCCACCCCAAGGGCAACCCCCCCTCGCCCTGGGACGGTTGCCCCTCGGCTGGGGCAACAGCCGAGGCTGGGACCGGGCTAGCCACTTGCCAGGGAACGGCCGAGTCGAAAAAGTTTGCCGCCGCAGCTGGGTTGCTGGGCGGCTCCAGGCCGGCGAGCGGCTGGAAGGTGGCGGCAGACCCCAGGGCGTTGAGGGGCAGCCAGCGGGGCGTTGGAATCGAGAGGCGGCCTAGCAATTCCCGCTGCTGGCGCTTGTCAACCAGGGGGCCCAGCGACTCCAGACTTGGCAGAAAGACCACGCCCGCCTCGGCCAAGGGAGCCAGGGCATCGAGATCGACCCATTCATTCTCAAAGCTGATGGCGCTGCAGCGACGGCTCAGCTCCAAGGTGGCGCTGGCATCGCCAATCTGGGCCTGCAGCACGGTAGTTGCCAACCCCACGGCTGGATCGACCCCACCAGGGGTCTGCAGATGCAAGGCAACCCCCTGCTCCTGCGCCGCTTCGGCCAGCATCAAGGCCAGTTGGCCGCCCCCGACAATGCCGATCCCCAGGGCGGGGGGCGACCCGTGCAGCTGGCTAGGCAAGGAGGGATCAGTGCTCAAAACCACCTCGCGCCTGCAGCAGGCCAATCATCCAGTTTGGCACTGAAGCGGGCCGCTCCCCAGGCCAGCCCCAAGGTCAGCCCAGGCCCCGTTCGCCCGCTGCCACAAGCCGCACCAGGCTGAGCAACAGCACAATCAGGAACAGGGCCAGGCCAACGGTGCAGGCATAGCTGATCTCTAGTTCCGTGAAGGCCTGGTCATACACGTAATAAACCAACGTGCGGGTGGCATCGGCGGGCCCTCCCTGGGTCATCAAGAACACCTCCTCAAACACCTTGGTGGCCGCGATCGCCGAGATCACGGCCACCAGAGTGATGTAGGGCCTCAGCAGGGGCAAGGTGATATCGAGGTGTTTCCGCCAGCCCTCGCTGCCATCGAGGGCGGCGGCTTCGTAAAGATCCTTGGAGATGCCCTGGAGACCGGCCACAAAAATCACCATGTAGTAGCCCAGGCCCTTCCACAGGGTCACCAACATCACTGCAGGCAGGGCCAACAGGGGGTTTGTGAGAAAACCGATTGGCGAAAAAGCAGGTCCAAGCAGGCTCACCAGCCAGCCATTAATCAAGCCGGTTTCGGCGTACAGCCAGCGAAAGGCAATGGCAGCCACCACGACCGACACCAATACGGGCGCATAGAAGGCGGCCCGGAACCAATGGATGCCTGGCAGCTGGCGGTTGACCAGCACGGCCAAGATCAGGGACCCCAGCACAATCGGCGGCACCACGCCCACCAGATACAGCAAGGTTGTGCCCAACACCCGAAAGAACATCGGGTCATGGAGCAGGCGCTGGAGGTTGGCCAACCCCACAAATTTCAGGGGTTCGGACACATCTAGGCCCGTTTGGCTGACGCTCATCAACAGGGCCATGGCCGCCGGCACCAGCACCGACAGGCCAAGCAGCATTAGGGCCGGTGCCAGGAAGGCCCAGGCGGTGCGATTACGTCTGGGGCTGGAAGCCTCGGCCATGGACCGAACTTTAGGGGCTTTCTGGTCCGCTCCGGCTCAGGCGGCAGACTTGACGGGAGCCCAGACGCCCATGCCCGTACCCGCCGTGAGCAGCAGCCCCGCCACTCCAGCCAGCTCGATCCAGGCGGGGCACTCCCCTTCCCGGGCGGAACCCGTGCCCTTTAAAACGATTGAGGTTGCCCTGCAAAGCAACCCCTATCCGGTGGTGATTGGGGCCGGCGGCCTGGCCCAGCTGGGGACCCTCGTGGCCCAGCAGGGCTTTGGCCCCGGCACAAAGGTGTTGGTCGTTAGCAATCCCGACGTGGAGGCCCTCTATGGGGCCCCGGCCCTGGCCAGCCTGCAGGCGGCCGGTTTTGAGGCAACCACCCTGGTGGTGGAAGCGGGGGAACAGCAGAAAACCCCAGCCACCATTGGCTTAATCCAGGGGGCCGCCTTCGAGCGAAAACTGGAGCGACGCTCCTTGCTGGTGGCCCTTGGCGGTGGGGTGGTCGGCGACATGACCGGCTTTGCGGCCGCCACCTGGCTGAGGGGGATCGCCGTGGTCCAGGTGCCCACCACCCTGCTAGCCATGGTCGATGCGGCAATTGGCGGCAAGACCGGGGTCAACCATCCAGGCGGCAAAAACCTGATCGGGGCCTTCCACCAACCCAGGCTCGTCCTCATTGATCCCCAAACCCTGGCGAGCCTGCCGGAACGGGAGTTCCAGGCGGGCATGGCCGAGGTGATCAAATACGGGGTGATCGGCGATCCGGAGTTATTTGGGGCCCTCGAGGCCGCCGGCGACCTCTCCAGCCTGGAGCGGCTGACCCCTGAGCTGCTGCAGGCCATCCTGCAGCGCTCGGCGGCGGCCAAGGCCAAGGTTGTGGCAGCCGATGAGCACGAGGGCGGCCTTAGGGCAATCCTTAATTACGGCCACACCCTGGGCCATGTGGTCGAAGCCCTCTGCGGCTACGGCACCTACCTGCATGGTGAAGCCGTGGCGATCGGCATGGTCGCCGCCGGTGAAATCGCCCTGGCCCTGGGCCTGTGGACCGCGAGCGACCAGGAGCGGCAACGGCGCCTGGTGGCGGCCGCAGGCCTGCCCCAGCGCTGGCCCGATTTGGACCTGGAGGCGGTGTTGGCCTGCCTGCAGGGGGATAAGAAGGTGCGTGATGGCCGGGTGCGCTTTGTGCTGCCCACCGGCATCGGCAGCGTTGTGATCCGCGATGACATTGGCGCTGCGGTGATCGGCGCCGCCTTGGAGCGGCTGGCTTGAGCCGGTTTAGGGATCGCGCAGAAACAGGGGCAGCGGCGGGTCGTCCCCAGGGTGCTGGCTCCCTGGCGGCTGGGCCTGACCAGAATGCCGACCCGATTCAGGCCTCTCCTCTGCCACTAGCGCGGCAGGGGCGCCATCCCGGCTGAAGGCAAACCAACGGAATGCACCGAGGCCAGCGGGATCCACCAGGCGCAGCAGGCTCTCGCGCCGGCCGAGGGCCGTAGCCAGATCCAGCTGTTCCCCGGCCGCCGGCGTTTGCAAGCCATGGAGCCTCTGGGCCAACCCCAGCGCCAGCAGGGCCTCCCCCTGGCTGCGCTGGCCCAGCAGATGCCAGCCCCCCTCGCGGGCCGCTCGCACCAGGCTGTCGCTGCAGAGGTGGGCCGTCAGGTCCCAGGAGCCCGGTTGGCGCAGGGGATCGCCACTGGCCTCCTGCTGGCGATAGGCCATCAGGGTGCCGCCTTGGCGCTGGGGGGCGTAGTAACGCTCGGCAGAGTGGGCGTAATCGATCACCAGGAGCCGACCGCGGCTGATCCCGGCGGCACAGGTGGCCAGCCAGGGGGCCATTTCCGGATGGAGCTCCGTGGTCCAGCCAGGCTCCCGGCGCGGATCAGGGGGCCAGAGACCAAGACTCTCGAGGGCTGGTTCCGCCTCCGGGTCAAGGCGATCGCCATCCACGAGGCCCAGGCACTCCGGCCGCCCAGCCTCCTGGCTGAGGGCCACCCGTTGCTGGCGCCAGTGGCGCCCATCCCAACGGATCCGCTCCACCGCCAGGGCATCGAGCACCTCATGGGCGAGCACCACGCCGGTACGGGGGGATTGGGCCAGCGCCTCGGCCCTGACCCAGCGGCAGGGCAGGGGACTCGCTTCGAGCCGCTGGCGCTGGCGAGCCGCCATGCCGCCATTGGGTTCCACCAAGACCAGCTCGCAAAAGGCCGCCAGCTGGGGCCAATCCTGGGCAAGGGCCTGGGCTAGCTGCAGGGCAAGCTCCCCTTCGCCCGGACCGGTTTCGACCAGGGCCAGGGGCCTCGGACGGGCCTTGGCAGCTTGCTGGGTGCCAGCAGCCCCTTCAAGATCCAGCCCCATCCCTGCCGCCAATTCCGCCAGCCACTCAGCCAGCTGGGGGGCAAGCAGGGCCGCGAAGTCCGGGCCCAGGGAGGGGGACGTGACGAAATCGCCGCGGCGGCCAATCACCAGCCTGCCGCTGCCATAGGCCCCGTGGTCGGGATCATGCAGGGCCCAGGCCATGAAGGTGCGGAACGGCACCGAGCCTCCCGCCGCCAGCAGGCGCTGCCGCAACCACTTGGGCAGGTCTGTCTCGTCTAGGCGGGTGGTCAAGGGCTCACGGCACCGCCCAGGTGTCGGTGAGAATGCGATCCCACTGAAGCAGCAGCCATGGGCCTTTGCGACACGTTCAGGCGCCTGGGTCGCTTCGCCGCCGGCCTGCTGTTGCTGATCGGCCTGCTGGGGTTTGGCCCCGCCGCCGCCCAGGCCTATGACAACCCCGACCTGCTGCCCGACCACCCCACCCCCGTGATCGACCTGGCCAAGGCCCTCAGTGATGGCCAGCGCGCCAGCCTGGAGGCCAACCTCAACGCCTTTGAAGCGAGCAGTGGCTGGAAGCTGCGGGTGCTGAGCCAGTACGACCGCACCCCTGGCTTGGCGGTCAAAGAGTTTTGGGGTCTCGATGAACGCAGCTTGGTGCTGGTGGCCGACCCCCGCGGCGGCAACCTGCTCAACTTCAACGTCGGCGATGCCCTTTTCGCCTTGATGCCTCGCACCTTCTGGGTCGAACTGCAAACGCGCTACGGCAACCAGTACTACGTGCGCGAACACGGCGAAGACGGCGCGATCGTTGATGCCCTCTCGGCGGTGCAGGGCTGCCTGGAGCGGGGCGGCTGCCAGGTGGTGCCCGGCCTACCCCAGGAGCAATGGCTGCTCACCCTCTGCACCTCCCTGCTGGGCGGCCTGATCGTTGGTTTTGCCGCTTACCCGCGCAAGGAAGGGCGCACGGTGGAATGGGCTTGGGTGCTCCTGCTCTCGCCCCTCTGGGGACTCCTGTTCATCGTTTTCGGCCTCGGGCCGGTGCTAACCCGCACCAGCGACTGGGTGCCGATCAGCCGCAACTGCCTCGGCTTTTTAGCCGCGGCCCTCGCGGCTTACCTCATCGCCCAGCAAACCGTTGGCCGCTCTCGCCCCAACGACCAGGGCAGTGGCGAATCCTGAGCAAGGAACTAGGCACGCCGCTAGATCAGTCTGCGCGGATTGAGCTCAGGGTTGGGACGGCCCCTTGCTGCGATCGCCAGGCCTGGCGGTCGCAACCTGCCTAGGACTCAAAGCGAGGGCTTGGCGGTTTCGGTGAACTGGCAAACCAGTCGGCCCCGCAGACAAACAGGGGCGCCGGCCAGGTCATCGCGGCGGCCATCGCTCGGGACTTCAGCCTGCAACTGGGCCAGGTTCTCCTCGTAAAAACGCTTCAATTCGGCAAACCGACGCACGGGCTGGCCGTAGTAACTGCCGCCGCCCAGGGTCGGGAAGGACGCCCATTCTGGGGCCAGCTGGGCGGCCAATTTAGGGGTGAAACGGCCCCCATCGGCCAGGGGAAGGGCCCCGCGGCGCTGGATGAGCAGAAGGGCAGCCTGGTCCTGCTCCCCAGGGCTGAACCTCTGCAGGCCGAGCAGGCGGCTGGCCATCGACCAGGTGAAGGGCATGAACTGGTAAGCACCAGCAGCGGCACTGGCGTAGCGGGCCGTGCGGATCACCAGGTTGGGATGGCGCTCCATGGAGCCCATCAGGCTGCCTCCGAACAGAATGCGATAGCCGATGTCCTGACCGCCGGCCCAGGTGCCTTCTGCGTAGCGGATCGTGTTGAGCAGGGCCCGGCGGGCCGGGGTAATGGGATAACTCGCCGGCACGGCCGGGGGGGTGGCGACGGGAAACGCTCCCTGGCCAGGGGCGTCGAAATCCAGCAGGGCGAGGCCCTGGGTCGGCGGCTCCAGCTGGCGGCCCAGGCTGGAGCCGGTGCTGAGTGGGCCGCTGGCTTCCTGGCTAAAAGCGATGGCTGGCGAAAGGGCCGAAGTTGCCAGGGTCGGGTCGTCAAGGGCCGTGCCCAGGCTGTCCCGGGGCGAAGCCGTAGCCGCCAACGGAGCCACAAGGGTGAGCAGACCCGTAGCCAGTCCCAACAGGGAGCGCAGCCACACTCGCGAGGCCCCGGGTTCGGGAACGCGATCGAGCGGGGTTAAAAAAACTGGATTCAAAGCGGTTCGGGCAAGGTCGACAAGGTGCTTGGCTTTGCCGCCAGGGCAAGTCGATGGGCAACGCTGCGGTGCGCAGAAGCCGGGTTGATTGAGGGGGGCGAAACGTTTAAGGGGCGCTGACTTAGGGCGACGCAAAGAAACGACGCTAGAAAAAAGAAAAAGGAACTTGAGAAATAAGGCTCCACAAGAGCGCGGATTGCCTTAACTAAGCACAGCAATTTGCTGATGGAGGATATCTTGACGAACAAGATGCCCCAGGAAGGCTATCGAGTGCCAGTCACGCAGCTGTCCATTTGTAATCAGAACTACGCGGCGAGGTTCAGATCACCGTGGACCACTGATTTGCGATCGCCAATAGAGCGAGCTGGCGATCGCTAGCCGCAATCGCTATCGCTGCCAATGATTCGCGTTGCTGATCATTGACTTGACAAGGTGTCAAGTCCCTGGGGCGCAGCAGTTTTGCTGAATGAAGCGCTCTAGCAGGCCTGCGGCCTGGTCGGCCCCATCCCCAGGGACCGGGCCCCTGGTTGCGGGCTGCAGGGGTTGGTCCAGTTGCCAGTCCCCCGCCAACAGCTGGTCGCGGCTGAGCAGGCGGTGCTGGCCATGGGCCTGCAGGGCGGCCTCGAGCACGGGCGCTTCGGCGAATCCTTCGCGGCGCACCAGGTGCACCCCCAATCCCTGGGACAGCGCCTCGCAGAAGGTGCTGTAGCCGGGCTTGGTCACCACCCGGCCGCAGACGGGCATGGCATCAAGAGGCCGCAGGCCCTCTGGCAGCAGGCAGGCATTGGCGGCCGCCGCGGCCAACTGCGGATCGGTGACCAAGAACTGGTGCTTTGGCCAGCGGCTGAACAGCTCCGCCGGCAGGGGGAAGCCCATGCCACCAAAGCCGACGAGCACGGTGCGCTCCATAGGTGTAGCGATCGCCAAAAGGCGGCGAAGGCTGGCGCAATCGAGCCGGGGCCGGCCGGCCGTCAGCCCCACGGGCCAGTGGGGGATCCCCCAGTCCATGGCCATGGCGAAGGGGCACTCGATCACCGCTTCCCCCTGGCGATAGGCCTGGAGGGCCCGATCCGCCCAGGCAACGAAGGGTCCGCCCATGGGCCGGTAGATGGCATCCCAGCCGAAGTTGCCGATCCAGATCAGGGGGGCCGCCAGGGCCTGGGCCAGGGCCGCCGCCGCCGGGGGCACATCGCCCAGCACCAGAAGGGGCTCTCCCTGGCTGGCCAGCCAAGTTGCTTCCTGGCTGATCTGGCCGGGCAGCTGGCGTTCTAGGACCGCCAAGGCCTCCAGGGTGGCGCCTTGATCGGCACCGAGGGCATCGGCCTGCACCACCCCCACATCCCAACGGCAAGCCCGGTGCTCAAACTTGATCGCCCCGAAGGCGCCCCGCAGGGTTGCTGCCGGCAAGGGGGTGGAGAGCACAAGGCGCCAGCCAGGCTGGAGCTGGTGCAGGGCGGTGAGAATCGAAGCCGTGCGCGAAAGGTGGCCATAGCCATGGCCACTGATGCAGGCGACGATCAGCATTGCGCTGGCGCAACAGGCTGCACCTGCGGGGCCGGCTGTTGGTAGAGGCGCTGCTCGTAGAGCAGCTGGCCACCCATGCCATACCAGCGGTGGCTGGCTTGGTGCAACTGGCCATCGCGCAGCACGACCCAGCTGAAGTGRCGCAGGGCCCGGCCCTGGTCGTCGTTGCCGTGGCGGGGCACGCAGGCCGTATTSAGGTAGGCGGTGCCGGCCCGATCGCGCAGGAAGCTGAGCCGCTCCCCCTGGCCCCTTCTGAGCCGGTGGTGCATGTGRCCAAACACCACTAAGGGCAGGGGCCGGTGGCGACGAATGCGCTCGATCGCGATGGTCAAGTCCTGGTCGCCCCAGTCGACGGCCGGTTTTTTCCARTCCCGGCCACAGGGGTCGGCGCAGGTGCTGCCCAGGCCGCTGGGGCCGCAATGGGCCAACAGCACCATCGGCAGGCYCGGGTCYGCCGCCAGGGCCGCCGTCGTGATCCGATCCACCGATTCCTGCATGGTCACCGGGCCGAACACGGCCAAGGCGCCCGGGTTGAGCCTGAAACCGCCACCGGCACTGGCCGGCCGGCCTCCGACCACCGCCAGGCCCGGCGGATCCAGGCAGCGCAAACCCCAGCCGCAATGACGATCACCCAACAGGGAGAGCTGGCGTTGCAGGGTGCGGCCACTGGCGTCCCGACCGGCGTCATGGTTTCCCAGCACACARGCCATCGGCAGCTTGAGCCGTCCCAACCGGGCCGCAATCAGTTGATCGCCATCGCTGAGGTCGCCGACCACCATCAGGGCATCGGGCCTAAGCAGGTCAAGGAGCTCCTCATCCAGCCCATCCCATTGGCCGTGCAGGTCTCCAGCAATGGCGATCCGCAGGTCCTTGGGCGGGGTTTTACCGCTGTCCGGATCGGCTGATGCCCCAATCACAGCCATCCAACATGCCTAGGGTGGCTCCACTGTGCATCAGTTGAGGCTTCGCTTGGTCTTCGCGGCATCCCAGGCCACAGCGAACGGTGCCCAGGACGGCCGCCCGGCCATGGCGGAGCTGCCCGATGCGATCGCTGAACTCAAGCGCCAGCGCAATGCYGTGATCCTGGCCCACTACTACCAGGATCCAGCCATTCAGGAC
>NSII01000131.1 GCA_002737305.1 Synechococcus sp. Baikal-G1 | reverse complement strand
CGGCCAAGATCCTCAACCCGGGTAAAACCGTGTTGCTGCCGGATCTGAACGCCGGCTGCAGCCTGGCCGATGCCTGCCCGGCCGACGCCTTTGCCGCCTTCCGCGCCGCCCATCCCGACCATTTCGTGGTGAGTTACATCAACTGCTCGGCGGCGGTGAAGGCCCAAAGCGACCTGATCTGCACGAGCAGCAACGCGGTCGACCTGATCAACCAGCTGCCAGAAGGCCAGCCGATCCTGTTTGCCCCCGACCAGAACCTGGGCCGCTGGGTGCAGCGCCAAAGCGGCCGGGAGCTCAGCCTCTGGCCCGGCAGTTGCCAGGTGCATGAAACCTTCAGCGAGCAGGCCCTGCTCCAGCTCCAGCTCGATCTCCCCGAGGCCGAGGTGATCGCCCACCCGGAATGCCAGCAAAACCTCCTCGATCTGGCCGACTTCATCGGCTCCACCAGCAGCCTGCTACGCCACGCCGGCGAAAGCCCGGCATCGGCCTTCATCGTGCTGACCGAGCCGGGCATCTTGCACCAGATGCAACGCGCCCTACCCCACAAAACCTTCCGCGCCGTGCCCGGCCAGGACGGCTGCAGCTGCAATACCTGTCCCTACATGCGGCTCAACACCCTGGACAAACTCTGGGACTGCCTCCACAACCTGGCTCCAGCCATCAACCTGGATGAGGAGCTCCGGCTCCAAGCGTTGGCGCCGATCGAACGCATGCTGGCGATGAGCCGCTGAGCCGGCCCTGGGATGGGGCGTGTCTCAGGCGGCCAGGGCCGGCAGAGTTGATCAGGTCCGCTCCAGTCGGCGCACGATCACGGTCATCAGCACTAGGGAACCAGCTAGGGCAATCAGCAGGRCAAGGGTCATGGGATTAGGACAACACAGGTCCGATTCTCGGGGCTGGCCGGCCAGGCCTCAACCGGCTTCAGCCAGCAACCAATCCGCCATCTCCATCCTCAGGGCATAGGCGTCCTCAAACGCCCCCTCGGCCTCCAGGCTGGCCAGCCGCTGTTCCAACCAGCTCTGCAACGTTGCGATCTGGACGTTTGACGGGTGAGTCGACGGAAGTATCGACTGGTCGATGGGCTGGTCGCCGGGCAACAGNCCCCCATCCAGACAAGGCACCATGGGGACATCCCCGAGTGCCACCAGCCTGGTTCAGCCCTGGCGAACCGGTRGGCATACGCCCCAAATCCGCCGCACG
>NSII01000130.1 GCA_002737305.1 Synechococcus sp. Baikal-G1 | reverse complement strand
CCGGAAGCGACCCCACTACCAACGCAAACGCTGGCTGACGATCGCCATCCCCATGGGCACCCTGATGGCCCTGGTGGCGATTGCACCGCCCCTGCCACCGCGGCCCTCGCCCAACAGCCTGCAGCAACAGGCCAGCCCCTCGGGCAAGCCCTTTCGCTACCTGCCTGACAAGGACGTCTTTGCCCTGGACTTTGATCCGCGCAAGGTGAGGATCGGCCTGCTGGAGGGCTGGGACCGGGAACAGGAGGCCTACCGCGATCCCACCGCCCTGGCCTATGTGTCTGGGCCGATGTACGAGCGCCACGTCAATAGCAACGGCCAGGAAACCACCGTGCCGTTGGGGGACATCAAGCTGGGGGACCAGGTGTGGCGCGGCACCAACCGCACCGCCTCCCGCCAACGGGCCTATGTGGGGATTCGCCATAACGGCCATGTGGACTTTGGCTTCGGCGAATTAACGCCAAAACGGGCCGCCCTCTATGACACCTTCATCGGCGGACTCCATAGCATTTACAACGATCTAGAGGCGCCGCCAGCGGCCTACAAGGGCGCCTACAGCATCAGTATGGGCCAGCAGATTCGCTATTTTCTGCCCCGGATTCGCATGGTGATTGGCCTGCGCTCCGATGGGCGACTGGAAGTGTTGATGAGCCGCGATGGCCTCACCCTGGAGCAGACCCGCGCCCTGGCCCGGGAACGGGGCCTGCTGGCGGCCTACCTGCCCGACCATGCCTCCAAAAGCCGCTTCATCATCCCGGGCGTGAAGGGCTTCAATGACGACGATGCCAACTGGATCAGTGGTGGCGCCACCAGTTTCGTGCATGTGCCCTACATGCTGCGGCTCAGTGAACGGTCGGTGCCCCTGCAGGGCTCCCTGCTCGCCAACCTCTCCCCCCACCTGGAGGAGGCGGGCTGCCCCAACCCCTGGCAGTGCGGCAAAACCCTGGGTAGCCAAATCCTCGATCGGGCCCTGGCGGGCTTCAATCGCTTGATGGAGCAGGGGGTGGAGCCGATTGCCCGCATGATCTGGGCCCCCCAGGGCGGCAGGACGGGTCCCCAGCGCCCGACCCAAAGCTCCCCCCTGCGCGAACCGCCGATCACGGCCGATCCCTTCGCCCTGCGCCAGTTACAGCAAAACAACCAGCCCTCCTCGCCCAGTTCCCTGCCCCTGGCCCCGGACCTGCCGGCGCCGGTGTTGCTGGAGGACGGCCAGCTCCTGCCGATGGAGGTTCCGAGCCCGAACGTCCCCTGCCAGGGGGCCGACTGTGCCAGCACCCCAGCCGACGGCCAGGGGAGCCCCGAGCGGCCGGGCGAGATCAAGGCTCCCGGCTCCAACAAGCCCCAGGAGCTACCAGGCGTCCCCGCCGGCGCGCCAAGCAGCCAGCTGCCTACCGCAGCCCCCCTCGTGCCACCGCCGCCGTTATTGCCGCCGCCGCCCCTGCGCTGAGGGACGGATTCCTGTTAACCCGGCAGGCTCAGCCGGCAGCCGCCAGGGCCCGCACCACATCACCGCGGGTCAACACGCCCACCAGATTGGAGCCATCGAGCACAAAGAGCCGCTGCACGCTCTTGTCGTGCAATTGCTTGGCGGCGGCGGGCAGGCCCAACGCGCTGCTGCAGTGATGGGGCTTGCTACCCATCACCTCGCCAACACTGTTGCCGAGGACTTGATGGACCTCCTTGTCCCACTGCAGGGGATTGCGCAGGTAGATCACCGCATCGAGCAGCATCACGTAGGGACCGGGATCAAAGCCGCTCTGACGCACCATCAGGTCCTGCTCGCTGAGTTCGCCCACCAGGGCGCCACTGGCATCGAGCACGGGCAGGCCACTGAAGTGGTGCTCACTCATCAACTGCACCGCCTCCTGCAGGGGCGTGTCCGTGCGCACGCTGATCACCGGCGTTGACATCACATCGGCAACGAGCTGGGCCACAACCATGGATCCGGATCGGTTCTCGCCATTGTGCCCGCAGGGGAGGGGCTCACAGGCGGCGAGGATTGGGCCGATGAGTCGCGCATTGTCATGGCTGAGCTGATTCGCGCCCGCCAGCTCGCCGATGGCCTCACCCTGGGGCGAGCCGTCCTCGGCCTGCCGCTGCTGCTCGCCCTGGTGAACGGGGCTGAAGCCCTGGCCTGGCTGCTGTTGCTGCTCGGGGGCCTGAGCGATGCGGCCGATGGCTGGCTAGCCCGCCGCAGCGGTGGTGGGTCGATCTGGGGGGCCCGGCTCGATCCGCTCACCGACAAGATCCTGATCAGCGCGCCCCTGCTCTGGCTGGGGGCAACGGGACTCCTCCCCCTTTGGGCCGTCTGGCTGCTGCTGGCCCGCGAACTGCTGATCTCGGGCTGGCGCGCCGGCCAGGGCAGTGGTGGACCCGCCTCCAAAGCGGGCAAGGCCAAGACAATCCTGCAATTCGCCTCCTTGCTGCTGCTGCTTTGGCCCTGCGACTGGGGCCTGGGCACCCCTGCAGCGGTTGGCCTGGTGGAGTGGCTGCACTGGGCGGGCTTCCTGCTGTTCTGGCCCTCGTTGCTGCTGGCCCTCACCTCGGCCCTGGGCTACCTGCGGACCGGTTCAAGGCCCAGTTCGCCCTAGGCCAGCAGGGCGTCGTCACCACTGAAATCGGGGCTGCCGGGGGGACGCAGGGCGTAGTCATTCGCGTAGGAATCGGCCAGGCTGCGGGCGAGATCAAAGCGGGGTTCCCAGGCCAGTTCCCGCTGGAGCCGGTCGATATCGGTGAGGAAATGGGCCAGGCGCAAGGGGAAGGCCTTGCGGGCCTTGGGATCGAGGCGGGAGGGATCGAAGCTGCGGATCTCCACCGCAGCGGGATCCTTGCCGCAGGCCACCGCCGCGGCCGCCACGAGTCCCCGGAAGGTAACGCCCTGCTTGCCGCTGCAGTTGTAGGTGCGGTTGGCGGCCGCCTCGACGCCGATGCTGGCGGCCATGGCGCTGGCCAGGTCATCGACATGGCCTAGCTGGGTGATCGTGGTGCCATCGCCGGGCAGGGGCACGGGCCGGCCATGGACGATGCGATCAAAGAACCAGCGCTCCACCGGGTTGTAGTTGCCAGCGCCAATGATGTAGGTGGGCCGAAAACTGGTGAAAGGAATCGCTTCGGCCCGCAACCAGGCCTCCGTTTCCGCCTTGCCGGCATGGCGGCTGGCCGGATCGATCGGGGCGTCCTCATCGAGGGGCCAGAGCTCGCTGTCGGCGTAAACCCCAGCGGAACTCACATAGATGAAGCGATGGCTGGGGGCGCCGGTCTGCTCGATCACGGCCCGGCTATCGGCGAGGTTGCGGCCCGAGCTGTCGATGATCACGTCGAAGCGACGGCCCGCGAGCAGGCCCAGGCCCTCGGCCGTGGTGCGATCGCCCAGCAGGTGCTCCACCCCCTCCGGCAGGGGCTGGCGGCCGCGGGTGAACAGGCTGAGGCTGTGGCCAGCGGCCAGCAGCTGGGCCACCAGGGGCCTGCCGATGAAACGGGTGCCGCCCATCACCAGAATCTGCACGCGCCAGCCCAAAACTGACGCCATTCAAACCCGGCTGGGCGCCCGGGCCGGCGGCGAAGATAGCCCTAGCGACCCGACTCCCCCCTGCCATGGAGATCATTCCCGCCATCGATTTACTGGGGGGCCAGTGCGTGCGGCTGCACCAGGGCGATTACGACCAGGTGACCCGCTTCAGCGATGACCCGGTGGCCCAGGCCCTGGAGTGGCAGCGCCAGGGGGCCAGCCGGTTGCACCTGGTCGATCTCGATGGCGCCCGCAGTGGCGAGCCGACCAACGATCGGGTGGTCAAGGCGATCACCACAGCCCTCTCAATACCGGTGCAGCTCGGAGGCGGCGTGCGCACGGCGGAGCGGGCCGAGGAACTGCTGGCCTTTGGCCTCRACCGGGTCATCCTCGGCACCGTGGCCGTGGAGCAGCCCGAGCTCGTGCGCCTGCTGGCCAGCCGCCATCCGGGCCGGATCATCGTTGGCATCGATGCCAAACAGGGGCGGGTGGCAACCCGGGGCTGGATTGACGAGAGCCACCTAGAGGCCACGGCCCTGGCGGCCAGCTTCGAGGGCAGTGGCGTGGCCGCGATCATCAGCACCGATATCGCCACCGACGGCACCCTGGCCGGCCCCAACCTGGACTCCCTACGGGCCATGGCCCAGGCCAGCTCGATTCCCGTCATCGCGTCCGGGGGGATCGGCAGCTTGGCCGATCTGCTGTCCCTGCTTTCGCTGGTGCCCTTGGGGGTYAGCAGCGTGATCGTGGGCCGGGCCCTCTATGACCACCAAGTTGACCTGGCCGAGGCCCTGCAGGCGATCGGACCGGGCCGCTGGCAGGATCCCCCTGGCCTGGAGATTGGGTCTATAACATAGGCAAACTTCTTGCTGTGCCGGTGCCTGCCAACAAG
>NSII01000129.1 GCA_002737305.1 Synechococcus sp. Baikal-G1 | reverse complement strand
AGGGGCCAAGCTCCCTGGACGGGGCCTTCCTGCGCTGCCGCGACTTGGGCATGCGCCTCAGTCGCCAACGCAAGATGGTGCTCTCCCTGCTCTGGGACAGCCAGGACCACCTCAGCGCCCGCGACATCTTTGAGCAGCTCAATGCCGAAGGCCGGGCGATCGGCCACACCTCGGTGTATCAAAACCTAGAGGCCCTGCAATCGGCWGGCGTGATCGAATGCCTTGATCGGGCCAGCGGTCGCCTTTACGGCTACCGCAGCGATCCCCACAGCCATCTCACTTGCAGTGACTCAGGAGCCATTCTGGACCTGGACATCCACCTCCCCGCCGACCTGATCGCCCGCATTGAAGCGCTCACGGGCTTTGAGATTGAGTCCTACACCCTGCAACTCACCGGGCATCGCCGCTGACATCCAGCCCTGCCTGAGTTCCCCTTTCAACCGGCTTCCCCTAGGGSCCTCAGGCAACCTCAAGTGYCATGGCACCTCGGAGGAGGTTGCCAACCGCCGCCATCAGCAGGGTGATGGCCCTCAAGAACGGCAGCAAAAACCCTGGGGGGACCTGCTAACACCAGCTGGAATGGTGCAACCAAGCTCGGTAGGTTGGGTGCCTGTTGGGCCGCCCCTGTGATTCAAAGCCAGGCMAAGCCGCATCCAGAACTGCTGTTACTGGCTGAACCGCTGCTGCGGGAGGGGTTGTTACGGCTGCTGGGCGAGGGATCTGGCCAGGATCGAGGCGCCCCTGAAAGCAGCGGTTCCTACCGGCTGGCCTGCGGCGAAGCTGAGCTGGTGGGACGCCCCGATCTGGTGATCTGGGCCCCGGGCCAAGCCCTGCCAGCCCCAACCCTGGCCCGGGAACTGAGCCTGCTGATGGAGCGCTGGCATCCCCAGCCGGTGATGCTATTGCTCGGCTCCGACGGCTCCTATGGCGCGGATGTGCTCCTGGGCCTCCCCGCCGCCGGGCTCCTGCAACAGCCCAACGCCGAGACCGTGCGCCAGGCCGTAGCCACCTTGCTGGCAGGCGGGCGGGTCATCGATCTGCAGCCCGACCAGGTCAGAGCCCCTGATGGTCCAGCCCTGGGCCTGGGTCAATGGCTCCTCCAAACGGGTCTGCAACAGATCCAGGTGGAGGARGCCCGCTGCCAGCAATGGCTGGCCTTGGCCGATGCCAGCAGCCTCAGCGAATGGGTACTGCAGGGCCGCCTGCGCGAGTTGGCCGCCGCCCGGGCCCTGCTGCTCTGGCTCKGGGGACCCCTCGGCATGGCCTGGGGCAGCGCCACTTCAARCCCCTCTGAAGTTGG
>NSII01000128.1 GCA_002737305.1 Synechococcus sp. Baikal-G1 | reverse complement strand
GCCTTGGGGGTGTGGCTCGCAATCCGCCAGCGGCTCGACCRGGCCGCTGAAGTGGGACTCCGCAACAACAGCGGTCACCTCCTTGCCTTCGAAGGGCTGGCCCCCAAGCATCGCCGCGACCTGCTGCTGGCCCTGCTCAGCCAACTGGATCTGCTGCTAACCCGTCTGCGCCACGAGCGACTGCGGGGCGAGGAGCTGGCTGGGCGCTGGCAACAACTCCAACCGGAACTGCGGCGCCTGGCCCTCAGCGCCATGGCCGGCCAATACGTGCAGTTGCCCCAGGAGGGCAGCCTGTTGCCGGTGGCGATCACCCTGGCCAAGGAGGGGGATTTCGAACTCGACGATCCCGAACTGCCCTCGCCCCTGCCCATGCTGCTGGCCCTGGTCCAGGCCCAGCCCCTGCTGGTCAACGGCCAGCTGCTGGCCCCGGATGAACCTCCGGCCCTGTTGCAGCTGGAGGCCCTGATCAGCAATTGGCTGATCCGCTCGGCCGAACTCATCAGCGCCGAATTACTGGCCAGCTGCAGCACCTGGCCCGAGCTACGCCGTTACCTCCTCAGCGACGAGTTGCTCGCCACCCGCAATCTCGAGCGGCTGCGCAACCAGCTCAATGCCCAGCAACGGTGGAGTGGCTGGTTCGAGCGGCCCATCCAGCTCTATGAGAGCCGCCGGCTGCTGTATCGCCTCCAGGGGGGAGCGATCACCCCCCTGCTGCTAACCGAACCCCGGGACCAGGAATTGCGGCGGCTGGGCTGGCTGCAGCAACTGGTGACCCTGGCCCTGGAAAGCCGGGATGCGATCGCCCCCCAGCTCCATGCCCTGATCCGCCGCACGGGCGCCCTGGTGGGGCTGGTTCTGACCCAGGTGATCGGCCGGGCCATCGGCCTTGTTGGCCGGGGCATCCTCCAGGGCATGGGCCGCAGCCTGGGCCGCAGCTAGGAATCCTGCCGGGGCCCTTCTGGGCTGGGGTCACAATGGCGCCATCGTCCCGGCTCCCTTGATCCGGCTCCCTGCATGCTCCGCTCCCCGACCCGCCATTTGCTCTTGGGTCTGCTGCTCTGCCTGACCTGGATCCTGCCGGGACCGGGTGGCTCAGCCGCCTGGGCAGCCCGCGACACCAATAGCTACGACGGCAACATCTACGCCCTCTATGCCGGTAATGGGTCCCTGGTGCCGCCGCGCAACAGCCTGGCCGACTCCCTGGCCGAGCACCGGGTCACCGTGCTGGGCTTTTATCTCGATGACAGCGCCGACAGCAAACGTTTCGCGCCGGTGTTCAACGAACTGCAGCGCCTCTGGCTACGCAGCGCCGAGCTGATCCTGGTGGAAAGCGATCTGGTCCAGAACCGGGGCGATGGCGGCCCCACCGACCCAGCCCATTACTGGAAGGGCTCCATCCCCCAGGTGGTGGTGTTCGACGCGGCCGGCCAGGTGATCTTTGATGCCAGCGGCGCGATCAACATCGACGGCATCAATGCCGCCCTCACCGTCGCCACCGGCCTCAAGCCCCAGGGAGAAGGCACCAGCAGCAACAACGAGTTCAACGAGCTCAACAGCGAGATCACCTATTCCCGATGATCGGTTCTAGAACCAGATCCCGATGACCCGCCCCTCCCCCACCCAGGCCCCCCAAGGCGCTGGCCCCGTCCCTGGTGCTGGGCCTGCTGCGACCCGGCTGGAAAGCGACAGCCTGGGCACGGTTGCCGTACCGGCGGAGCACTACTGGGGCGCCCAGACCCAGCGCTCCCTGCACTTTTTCCCCTTTGGCCAGGGCATGCCCCTGGCGGTGGTCCATGGCTTTGGCCAGCTCAAGGCCGCCTGCGCCGAGGTCAACCTGGCGATGGGCAAGCTGGCGCCGGAGCTGGCCGCAGCAATCGTGGCCGCCGCCGATGGGGTGGCCCAGGGCGAGCTCGATGGCGAGTTCCCCTTGCGGATCTGGCAAACCGGCTCCGGCACCCAGACCAACATGAACGTCAACGAGGTGATCGCCAACCGGGCGATCGAAGCCCTCGGCGGCGAGCTAGGCAGCAAGCAGCCCGTCCATCCCAACGACCACGTCAACCTCAGCCAATCGAGCAACGACACCTTTCCCGCCGCCCTACACCTGGCCGTGGCCCTGGCCCTCAATGATGAGTTGCTGCCAGCCGTAGGGGCCCTAAGGGACGCCCTCGATCGCAAGGCCCAGGGGTTTGCCGATGTGATCAAGATCGGCCGCACCCACCTGCAGGATGCGGTGCCCTTGAGCCTGGGCCAGGAGATGGGCGGCTGGGTGGCCCAATTAGACATTGCCTTAGAAGGCATCGCCGCCAGCCTGCCCCGGGTGCGGGAGCTGGCGATTGGCGGCACGGCCGTCGGCACCGGTCTGAATGCCCCCGCCGGGTTCGGCGAGGCGGTGGCAGCCCGGCTGAGTGAGCGCCTTGGGGGGCCTGGGTGGGGGAGGGGCGGGTCATCGGGATCTGGTTCTAGAACCGATCATCGGGAATAGGTGATCTCGCTGTTG
>NSII01000127.1 GCA_002737305.1 Synechococcus sp. Baikal-G1 | reverse complement strand
GCCTTTATTGATGCCATCGCCGCCCACCGGGACGCCCCGCGCCAGCAGCGCCTGCGGGCGTTGGCCCAGGTGCCGGGCGTTTATGTGCCCTCGCTCTATGCGCCCCGCTACGGCAGCGAGGGTGAGCTGCTGGCGATCGAGCCGATTGAGGCGGGCATTCCCGCCTCGGTGGCCAAGCAAACCTGGCGCGGCAACACCCTTAGCCATTCCACCGTGATCACGCCGGAGGCCGCCTGGCCCTCGATCCACATGGTGGAGGTGGTGCGCAGCTGCCCGGAGCTCTGCCGCTTCTGCCTGGCCAGCTACCTCACCCTGCCCTTTCGCACCTCGTCCCTCGACGAGGGCCTGATTCCGGCGGTGGAGAAGGGCCTGGCCGCCACCCAGCGCCTCGGCCTGCTCGGCGCCTCCGTCACCCAGCACCCCCAATTCGCCGACCTGCTCAGCTGGCTCGACCAGGACCGCTTCGACGGCACCCGCGTCAGCGTTAGTTCGGTGCGGGCCGCCACGGTGACCCCCCAGCTGGGCCAGATCCTGGCCAAGCGCGGCAGCAAGTCGCTCACGATCGCGATCGAAAGTGGCAGCGAGCGCATGCGCGAGGTGGTGAATAAAAAGCTCTCCACCGAGGAGATCTTTGCGGCGGCCCGCTACGCCAAGGAAGGCGGCCTGAGTGGCCTGAAGCTCTATGGCATGGCCGGCCTGCCCTCGGAAGAGGAGGCCGACATCGAGGCCACTGCCGAGTTGATGCTCGCCCTCAAGAAAGCCACCCCGGGCCTTCGCCTGTCCTTAGGAGTGAGCACCTTTGTGCCCAAGGCCCACACCCCCTTCCAGTGGCAGGGGGTGCGCCCCGAGGCTGAGAAACGGCTGAAGCTGCTCTCCAAACGGCTCCAGCCCAAGGGCATCGAGTTGCGGCCGGAGAGCTACGGCTGGAGCGTGATCCAGGCCCTGCTCTCGCGCAGCGACCGGCGTCTGGCCCCGGTGATCGCCGCCGCCCGCGGTGACCATGCCAGCCTGGGCGGTTGGAAAAAGGCCTACCGGGCCGTGCTGGAGGGGGACACCGGTGGCACCCCGGCGGGCGTCAGCCCCTTGCCCGTGCCGCCCCCCTGGCAGGAGGTGGTCCATGGCGAGTGGTCCTCCGATCGGGTGCTGCCCTGGGAGCACCTCGACGGACCCTTGCCCAAGGCCACCCTGGTGGGCCATCGCCAGCAGGCGTTGGGGGGTTAGAGCGTTGGGGCCAGGCCCCTCAAGGGGCTGCTGGATCGGCGATTTCGCTGGTGCTTTCCGCCGGCCGTTGGCCGGCTCCAGTTCCCACGCAACGCAGGCCCGCCAGCAGGATCCAGCCGGCGATGTTGATGCGGCTGTCGTAGAGGGGCATGTCGGTGGCATGCAGGGCCACGAGCACCAGGGCCGCCGCCCACCAGGCCCGCTCAAACACCGGCGCCTGCGGCATGCCCAGGCGCATGGCCCGCAGCAGCAGCCAGCCCACCAGGCCGATCACCATCACCGCCACCGGCAGGCCGAAGCTGATCGCCAGGTCGATCGGCAGGTTGTGGGTGTGGCCATGCCAATGGCCCGTGCGCAGGGGGTAGATCAGGCTGAAGGCCGCCGCCCCCCAGCCCAGCCAGGGCCGCTCGCCGATCAGGCCCATGGCCACGGCCCATTGGCCCAGGCGGGTGATCGCCAGGGGCCGGTGGCCGGCGAAGTGCACATCACTCAGGCGCACCCAGATCGGATCGGGCACCAGCACCCGGGCCCAGTGTTGGAGCCCGGCTGGCACCATCGGCAGGCTGGCCAGGGCCACGGCCCCGAGCGCCAGTAGCAGCAAGGGCAGGAGCCAGAGCCAGCTGGCTGGCCCCACCACGATCGGTAGGGCCAGCACCAGGGCTCCCCAGGCATTGCGGGAATCGGTGAGGTAGAGGCTGGCCACCAGGCTTGCGGCCAAGGCCAGGGCCATGGCCCGCCGTTGCCAGGGCAGGGGGCGCTGCAGCAGGGCCGCCAGGCTGAAGGGCCAGACCAGGGCCAGCCAGGATCCGGTGATGTTGGCGTAGTCGAACAGGCCCGAGAGGCGGCCGGGGGGATTGCCCCCAGCCTCGACATACCAGGGGATCAGGCCCCCCAGCAGTTGCCAGGGGCCAGCCCAGCCCAGGTAGGTCTGGCCCAGGCCGGTGACGATCACCGGCACCGTGCCGGCCAGAAACCACAGCCCCGCCCGCCGCCGCGCCTGGGGCGTGGCCACGTAGGGCTGGAAGCCCCAGAAGCCCCAGAAAAAGGGCAGCCAGTTGCCCAGGCCCACCCAGGCCAGCCAGCCGCTGGTGGCCCCGAAGCAGCCCACCAGCATCAACACCGAGATCGCCAGCAACCAGCGGTTGCAGCCATCGCGCCACCAGGGCGCCCGCCGGCGACTGCCCTGCACCAGGGAGGCGAACAACAGCAGGGCCCCCAGGAAAGCACTGGCGGGCAGCAGGAACACCCCCAGCTGGAACCAGCGCCAGCCCAAGGGGTCAGCCCCTTCCGGGCGTTCCGTTTGCAGTTGGCGCTCGAGCTGCTGGCCGAAGGCCGCCAGGCGGCTGGGCAGGGAGGGGAACGCCATCAGCTCAATCAAAAACCGCCGTGCGGCCCCGATAAACCATTACCTGGCGTTTGAGGTGCAGGCGCACGGCCCGGGCCAGGGCCAGGCGTTCGGTGTCACGGCCCTTGCGGATCAGATCCCCCACCTCATCGCGGTGGCCCACCGGCACGGTCGATTGGGCAATGATCGGCCCGCCATCGAGCTCCTCGGTCACGTAGTGGGCCGTCGCACCAATCAATTTCACGCCCCGCTCCCAGGCCCGGTGGTAGGGCTGGGCCCCCTGGAAGGCCGGCAGGAAGGAGTGGTGGATGTTGATCACCCGGTGGAAGGCATCGGGGGGATCGAAGGCCGCCAGGAAGCTGGGGGTGAGCACCTGCATGTACTTGGCGAGCACCACCAGTTCGATGCCGTGGTCGGCCAGGAGCTCCAGGTGGCGGGCTTCGGCGGCCTCCCGGTTGCTGGCATCAATGGGAACGCACTCAAAATGGGCGCCAAATTCTTCGGCCACCGGGCCCAGGTTCGGGTGGTTGCTGATCACCAGGGGCACCCGCATCGGTAATTCGCCGGTGCGGGTGCGCCAGAGCAGGTCCAGCAGGCCGTGATCCTGCTTGCTCACAAAGAGGGCCACCGGCGGCCGGTCATCGGAAAAGGTCACCTGGAACTGGCCATCAAGCCGCTCGGCCAGGGCCTGGGCCGTGGGGCCGATCGCCTCCCGCGGCAGGCCGAAACCTGCCAGTTGCCATTCGATCCGGCTGAGGAATAGGCCGGCGCCCTGGTCGCTGTGGTGGTCGGCGTGAACGATATTGCCGCCATTGGCGGCCACCCAGCCGGACAGCTCCCGCACCAGGCCAGGCCGGTCCGGGCAGATCATCTGCAGGATGGCGGTCACACCCGGGTTGCCAGCGCTCATCACCAGTGCGGCCCATGCAGGGACTGGAGGCATTGTGCCCACCGGCGTTGCCCCTGGCCTGGATCTGGTGGTGCTGTTCGTGCGATCAGTTGCAGTCCATCACCAGGCGGCTGATGCGGGCGACAACCCTGGGTAAAGTCCAGCGACTTGACTTGTTTTCCATGGTCGCCCAGACCCTGTCTGCGCTGTTCTCCAGGGTCACCGCGGGCCTGAAGCAACTGGCCCTGCTGGCCCTGGTGGCCGTACTCAGCATCGGGCTGGTGGCCTGCGATGGCGGCGGTTCGGCCAAGGCGGCCGTGCTCAGCCCCGAGGCCCTGGCGGCGATCGAACGCCAGGCCGATGGCTTCTTCCTGGCTAAAGACCGGCTGCCCGAACTCGCCACCTTGGTGAACGCGCGCAACTGGGTGTTCACCCGCAACCTGATCCACGGCCCGATGCAGGAAGTGGGCCGCGAAATGCTCTACATCAACAAATTGCTGCTCCCCGCCGACCAGGCGCAAGCCAACCAGCGCGCCACCCAGCTCAAAACCGCCCTGGCCGACCTCGATGAGGCCGCCCGTCTCCAGGACGGGGATGGCCTGCGCAAGGCCTATATCAAGGTGGCCAGCGGCTTTGGCTCCTACGCCGAGGTGATTCCGGCGGCGGCCAAGGGTTGATCCCTGGCCGTTACCCCTCATCCGATCGCAGCCACCAGCCCTAAGCACGTGCAGCCCCCAGCGGTGACCGTGCTTGGGGCTGGTTTGGTTGGTGTCGCTACGGCCTGGCTGCTGCTCAACCGGGGCTATCCGGTATGCCTGATTGATCCGGCTGGCGCCGGCGAGCAAGCGGCGGAGGCTGGCACCAGGGCAGCCCTGGGGCTGTTGATGGCTCAGGTGTATCGCCGCAGCAGTGGCCGCGGTTGGCGGCTGCGGCAACGCTCGTTGCAGCTCTGGCAGCAGTGGAGCGACCAGCTGGCCCAGCAGGGGTCAGCCCTCCCCTTTCGGCCTGGTTTGCTGCAACTGGCATCCGAGCCCCAGGAGCTAGAGCAGCAGCAACGGTTGGTGCAGGAGCGCTCGGCCAAGGGATTTCCTTTGCGCTCACTCAGCCAGGAGGAACTGGTCCAGCTGCGGCCCCAGGTGCCGGAGGGGGCCTTGGGTGGGCTGCTCTCGCCCTTAGACGGCCAACTCGATCCGATCGCCAGCCGCCAGCTCCTGCTCCAGGACGCCCTGAGCCGGGGCCTGGAGCTAGTTAGCGATCGCGCCGAGGCGATCGCGGCCAGCTCCGGCGCCGATCGCTGGCAGGTGCAGTTAGCCAGCGGCCCACGCCTGCAAACGCCCTGGCTGCTGGTTTGCGCCGGCCTGGCCAGTGCTGCCTTGCTGGAGCCCCTGGGCCACCAGCGGCCGCTGGCACCGGTGTTGGGCCAGGCCCTGGAGCTGCAGTTGCCCGCCGGCTGCGATGCGGAGCTGTGGCCCGGGTCGGTGCTGTGGCAGGGCATCAACCTGGTGCCCCGGCCCGGGCGCCGCCTCTGGCTTGGGGCCACCCTGGAGCCCGATCTGGTCGCCGGCGCCCCCGGTGATCCCGCCGCCCTCGAGGCCCTGCGCCAGCTCCAGGGCCATGCCCCCGACTGGCTCCTGGCCGCCACGCCCCTGCGCCAGTGGCAGGGCCTGCGGGCTCGACCCGTGGGTCGGCCGGCGCCCCTGCTCGAAGCGCTGGAACCGCGCCTGTTGCTGCTCTCCGGCCACTACCGCAATGGGGTGCTGCTGGCCCCTGCCAGCGCCGAATGGGCCGCCGACCAGATCGCCGCTGGCCCATAAAAAAGCCCCCCAGAGGGGGGCCGTAGCCGGAGCGAGCGATCAGGGGCAGCAGCTGCTGCCCAGGTTCACTTGGTCTCGGTGAATTCGGCGTCGATCACGTCATCGCCGCCAGCGCTGCTGCTGGCTCCGGCCGCGGCTTCGCTGCTGGCGCCATCGGCACCTGCCTGCTGATACACCGAGGCGCCTAGGGCATAGAGCTCCTTCTGGAGTTCGTCGAAGAGGGGCTGGAGGGTGTCGAAATCCTCCTTCTGCAGCGCCTCGTTGAGCTTGGTGCGCTTCTCTTCCACCTTGGCCTTAGCCTCGGCGGACACCTTGTCGCCCAGCTCACCAAGTTGCTTCTCGGCTTGATACACCAGGGTTTCGGCCTGGTTCTTGAGGTCGATACGCTCGCGCCTCTCCTTATCTGCCGAAGCATTGGTCTCGGCATCTTTCACCATCTTCTCCACCTCGTTGTCACTGAGGGTGGAGGCGCCGGTGATCGAGATGCTCTGCTCCTTGCCGCTGCCCTTGTCCTTGGCGGTCACGCTGAGGATGCCGTTGGCGTCGATGTCGAAGGTGACCTCAATCTGGGGCACACCCCGGGGTGCCGGGGGGATGCCATCGAGGCGGAAGGTGCCCAGCGACTTGTTGTCGGTGGCCATCTCACGCTCGCCCTGGAGCACGTGGATTTCCACGTTGGTCTGACCATCCACCGCGGTGGAATACACCTCCGATTTCTTGGTGGGAATCGTGGTGTTGCGGGTGATCATCTTGGTCATCACACCGCCCAGGGTTTCCACGCCCAGGGAGAGGGGTGTTACATCCAGCAGCAGGATGTCCTTGACCTCACCGGCGAGCACACCGCCCTGGATGGCGGCACCCACGGCCACCACTTCGTCGGGGTTGACGGTTTGGTTGGGGTCCTTGCCGGTGACGCGCTTGACCAGCTCCAGCACGGCGGGGATGCGGGTCGAGCCGCCCACCATCACCACTTCGTCCAGTTCGCTGGAGGCGAGCTTGGCGTCCTTGAGGGCCTGCTCCACCGGCACGCGGCAGCGGTCGATCAGTTTGGAGGCGAGCTCCTCGAACTTGGCCCGGGTGAGGGTGAGGTCGAGGTGCTTGGGACCCTCGGGCGTGGCCGTGATGAACGGCAGGTTGATTTCGCTCTGGCTGGCGCTGGAGAGCTCGATCTTGGCTTTTTCAGCCGCCTCGGTGAGACGCTGCAGGGCCTGCTTGTCCTGGCGCAGGTCGATGCCTTCGTTGCTCTTGAAGCTGGCGGCCAGGTAATCAACGATCACCTTGTCGAAGTCGTCGCCGCCCAGGTGGGTGTCCCCGGAGGTGGAGAGCACTTCGAACACGCCATCGCCCACTTCGAGCACGGACACGTCGAAGGTGCCGCCGCCCAGGTCGAAGACCAGGATGCGCTCGTTGCTCTTGCGGTCGAGGCCGTAGGCCAGGGCTGCTGCGGTGGGCTCGTTGATGATGCGCAGCACTTCGAGGCCGGCGATCTTGCCGGCGTCCTTGGTGGCCTGGCGCTGGGAGTCGTTGAAGTAGGCGGGCACCGTGATCACCGCCTGGGTGACGGTTTCACCGAGGTACTTGCCGGCGTCTTCGGCCAGCTTGCGCAGCACCTGGGCGCTCACCTCTTCCGGGGCGAACTGCTTGTTCAGCACCGGGCACTTCACCTTCACATTGGCGCCGACCTTCTCAACGCCGTAGCTCACTTCCTTCGATTCTTCGGTGACCTCATCGACGCGGCGGCCGATGAAGCGTTTCACCGAATAAAAGGTGTTCTCCGGGTTCATCACCGCCTGGCGTTTGGCGATCTGACCCACCAGTTGGTCCTGGTTTTTGGTGTAGGCCACGACAGAGGGCGTGGTGCGGAAGCCCTCGGCATTGGCGATCACGGTGGGCTTGCCGCCCTCCATCACCGCAACGCAGCTGTTCGTGGTGCCAAGGTCAATTCCGACAACCTTGCCCATGGATAGCAACCTCCTGAATGAGGGTTTTGAACTGGGGGCATCCTCCGTAGTGGCCCCCATGGGGGGCTAGGTGTGGTTGCCGAACCCGGCCGTACGGTGCCGCCCGCCGCCCCCCCCATCGCCGATGCCAGCAGCCATCACAGGAGCCACTGCCCTGGTGGGCGTACTCGGCAATCCGGTGCGCCATAGCCTCTCGCCGGCCATGCACAACGCCGCCCTGGCGGAGCTGGGCCTGAACTGGGTTTACTTGGCCCTGCCGGCGCCGCCGGAGCGCCTGGAGCAGGTGCTCGATGGCCTCGAGGCGGTTGGCTGCCGCGGTGTCAACGTCACCATTCCCCACAAGCAGGCGGTGGTGTCCCTGGTGGCGGAGCTCAGCCCCCTGGCCCGCCGGCTCGGGGCGGTGAACACCCTGGTGCCCCGCGCCGATGGGGGCTGGTTTGGCACCAATACCGATGTCGAAGGCTTCCTGGCCCCCCTGCGCAGCGGCCCCTTCGGCCCCTGGACGGGCAAGCGGGCCCTGGTGCTGGGTTGCGGCGGTAGTGCCCTGGCCGTGGTGGCCGGCCTGGTGGAGCTGGGCCTGGAATCAATCCAGGTGGCGGCTCGCCAACCCGCGGCCCTGGAGGCCTTTCTCGCCACCGGCGCCGGCTGGTCCGAGGCCTGCCGGCTGGAGGGTCTGGCCTGGGGCGGCTCCCTGGCCCAGGCCCTGGCTGGCGTCGATCTGGTTGTGAACACCACGCCGGTGGGGATGGCGTCGCTCACCGATCCCGCCGCCGCCCTGCGCTGCCCGCTCACGGCCCCGGAGCTGGAGGCTCTCCAGCCCCAAACCCTTGTCTACGACCTGATCTACACGCCCCGGCCTAGCCAGTTGCTGTGCCAGGCGGCCGCCCGCGGCTGCCCAAGCCTCGATGGGCTGGAGATGCTGGTCCAGCAGGGGGCTGCTGCCCTGCGGCATTGGAGTGGCCTCTCGGAGATCCCCGTGGAGGCCATGCGCCAGGCCGCCCTGGCGGAATTGGGTTGCGGCTGAAGTTGGGCGACGGCATTTCAGAACGAGGCCCCGTGTCGTGTCCGGGCCTGGAGCTCGGCCCAGCGGTTCTAGCCTGGTCGCAGCTTCCTTAACCCATGGCGTCGATTCCGATCTGGCAACGGCTGTTGGCCCTGCTGGCCTACCTGCTGCCCTGGAGTGATGGGGTGGAATTCGGCCGCTACCTGGTCCCCCTGTTTCCGGCTCTCCAATGGTTGACCCTGCCGGCCCTGCCCGTGCTGGTGCTCCAGCGGGTGGTGCCGTTTGGTGGCTTCTTGCTGTTCCTGGTGTTGTATCTGGCCGTGGTGCGCAACCAGAAGGTGCCCTACTACCTGCGTTTCCACGTGCTGCAGGCGATCCTGATCGACATCGTGCTGGTGGTGGTGTCGCTGGCCTTCAGCGTGCTGCTGCAGCCCCTCGGCGGCGGTTTCGCCGTGCGCACCCTCAGCAACACCGTGTTTCTGGCGGTGTTGCTGGTGGTGTTGTTCGCGATCGTCGAGTGCGTGCGGGGCCGCCAGGCGGAGATCCCCAGCCTCTCCGAGGCCGTGCGGATGCAGCTCTATTGACCGGCCCCGGCTGAGGGGCGAGCCAAGGCTGAGTGGTGGGCCAAGGCTGAGTGGTGAGCCAAGGCGGTGGGCCTGAGCCTTCGGGAAGCAGACCCCCTGCCGCGATACATTGGGCAATCCGCCGTTGGCAGCCCGCACCCAGGCCGCCAGCCCTCGTCCAAGTCGGATCGTCCCGGTCATGTCCCAGAAGCCCTACTACGAAACCATGTACATCCTTCGTCCGGACATCCCGGAGGAAGAGGTGGAAACCCATGTCAGCAAGTACCGCGACCTGGTAACCGAGGCCGGCGCCGAGGTGCTCGACACCCAGATGCGCGGCAAGCGCCGCCTGGCCTACACGATTTCAGGCCACAAGGAAGGCATCTACGTGCAGCTGACCCACAACGGTGATGGCCAGCAGGTGGCCACCCTGGAGCGCGCCATGCGCCTTAGCGAAGACGTGATCCGCTACCTCACCGTCAAACAGGAGGGTCCCCTGCCCGCTCCCCGCACGGGTCCCGTGGCTGCGGCTACCACTGAAGCGGCTGCCCTGGAAACCGTCGAAGCCTGAGGCTTTCCCTGTTTCGTCCTTGCGTTGTCTGCCCCTGGGCCGCTTGTGGCGGTTCGGGGGCTTTTGCTTGGCTTGCCTGGAGGCCCTGGGCTGAAACTGGGTTGCGCTAACCCCTGGGCCCGGCGGCGCCGCTCCCCGGTCAGGCACCAAATGGTCCCGGTTCTGGCGAAGATTGGGATCGTTCCTGTGCCCCGGCCCCCCTGGAGCAGCCATCCCCCACGGACTAGCCAATCGCAGGGATCCCGAGTGCCCCGAGCCTGGGCCCAGCCCCAACCCCGGAGGCGGCCGCGGCCCTGGCGGCCGCCCGCCAGGAGCTGGCGCGGAGCCTGGAGCAGCTGGCGGAGCTGGACCAGCTGATCGTTGATCTGCCGGGGATTTTTGAGCGCAAGTTCGCCCAGCGGCTCCAACCGCTGCTTGAACGCCAGCGCCTCCTCAGCGACGACAACCACGCCCTGCGGGAGCGCCAGCTGCAGGCGCTCCCGCAGGCTTGGCGGTGGCGCTTGCACCAGGCAACCCGGCGCCTGTTACGCCTGGGGTCTTGACCAGGCCCCGATCAGCGGCGGCGGGCGGCGGCCCAGAGGCGGGTCGGCAGGCCCCACACGTAGATGAAGCCTTCGGCGGCGCGGTGGTCGAACTGGTCTTCGGCGCCGTAGGTGGCCATGTCGGGCACATAGAGGCTGTCGCTGCTGCTGCGGCCGATCACGGTGGCGTTGCCCTTGTGCAGCTTTAGGCGCACGCTGCCATTAACGGTGCGCTGGGTGCGCTCAATGAAGCCATCGAGGGCATCCTTGAGCGGGCCATACCAAAGCCCCTGATACACCAGGTCGGCCCAGGCCATTTCCAGCTGGCGCTTGGTGCGCAGCACGTCGGCGGCCAGGGTGAGGCTTTCCAGTTCCTGGTGGGCCTTGATCAGCAGCAGCAGACCCGGGGTTTCGTAGATCTCCCGGCTCTTGATGCCCACCACCCGGTTTTCAATCATGTCGAGCCGGCCGAAGCCATGGCCACCGGCCAGGGCGTTAGCGCGGCGTATCAGGCTGACCGGATCGAGGCGCACGCCATCAATCGCCACCGGATTGCCCTGCTCAAAAACGATCTCCACCACCTGGGCCGTGTCGGGGGCCGCCTCGATCGAGCAGGTCATCGCGTAGACCTCCTCGGGCGGTTCCACCATCGGATCCTCGAGGGGACCGGCTTCGATGCTGCGGCCCAGCAGGTTGAGGTCGATCGAGTAGGGCGATTTTTTACTCACCGGCGAGGGGATGCCGCAGCGCTCGCCGTAGGCGATCGTTTCTTCGCGGCTCATGCCCCATTCCCGGGCCGGGGTGAGAACCTTCAGCTCCGGCGCCAGGGCGCCGATGGCCACGTCAAAACGCACCTGGTCGTTGCCCTTGCCGGTGCAGCCGTGGGCCACGGCATCGGCGCCCACCTCCCGGGCGATTTCCACAAGGCGCCGGGCGATGAGGGGCCGCGCTAGGGCGGTGGAGAGGGGATAGCGACCCTCGTAGAGGGCGTTGGCCCGAATCGCCGGGAAGGCGAACTCGGTGATGAAGGGCTCGATCAGGTCGCCCACGATCGACTGGCTGGCGCCGGAATCGAGGGCCTTCTGGCGGATCGGCTCCAGCTCGTCGCCCTGGCCCAGGTCGGCGGCGAAGGTGATCACCTCCTCCACCCCCCACTCCTGCATCAGGTAGGGAATGCAGACACTCGTATCGACTCCGCCGGAATAGGCCAGGACCACCTTCTTGGCCCGGGGTTGGTTTGCCTGGCTGCTGGCCGTCATCCCTGTTGCTCCTTGCCGGAATGGAGCGATTCTCCCCCGTCGCCGGTCCCTGAAGTCCAGCCGAGTAGCAGCCAGAGGCCCATGAGGGCCGGTGGACCCAGCACCAGCGCCACGACCCAGCCCAGGTCAATGGAGAGCGGTTCCGGCCAGCGCTGCCCCGCCCAGGCCAGGCCGCCGCTCAAGAGCAGGGCCGCCAGCCAGACCGTCAGAAGTTTGGTTCGGGAGCTGCTGAACAGGTGGTGCAAGGGGGCCTCGGTTAGGATTGGAGATCGGGTTCAGTTCAGCCCATTGCCGGGTGCCCTGGAGCAGATAATGAGCAACCTCAGCCTCAGCAACCTTGACAGCATCAACCCCTCGCTGACCCGTTACGGCCGCAGCGAGATGGCGCCAGTTCTGCCCCTGCGTGAAGAGCCCGACCTGCTCAGCTGGCTGGAGTCCACTGGCCGCCTGGTGGCCGACGAGGAAACCGCCTCGGCCGATGTGAGCACCGTGGAAGAGGAGGAGCTCTCCGCTCTGATGGGTGAGAAGGAGGATTACAACCCCGCCGACGACCAGTCCGAAGAAGACTGGGAAGACTGAGTTTCGGCAACGCCAGGCCGGTTTTGGGGCCTTCCTAAATCCTTGAAGCCTCCACGGCTGCCAGGGGCTGGGGAGCCGCCAGCCCCATCAGCATGAATCCATTGCCCGACCTGGTCCCTGTTAGGGCGGCCCAGGGTTGAGGAAGACTGGGTTGAGTCATCCCAGTGCCCTTGGCGTTCACCCAACTCCTGGTCCGTCTGCCGGGGAATAGCCGCAGGATCGCGGCCCTCCTGGCCCTGGTCCTGCTGGTGTTTTGCGGTCTCAGCGACTGGTGGGGCCAGGCCCTCCAGCTCAGCTTGCCCCTGCTGGTTGGGGCCCTGGTCAGTGGGGCCCTGGTGAGCTGGGGGGTGCCGCGTCTGCGGGCGCTCAAATTGGGCCAGGTGATCCGCGAAGAGGGTCCCCAATCCCACCAGGGCAAGGCCGGCACGCCCACCATGGGGGGGCTGCTGGTGGTTCCGGCGGGTCTGATCGTCGGCAGCCTGGTGGCCCCCGGCGATGGCCGCCTGCTGGCGGTGGCGGCGATCAGCCTCAGCTATCTGGCRATCGGCGGCATCGACGACTGGCGCAGCCTCACCCGCCGCACCAACAAGGGCCTCTCGCCCCGGGGCAAGCTGCTGCTGCAGGGCCTTACGGCGGCGGCCTTCCTGGCCTGGGCCGCCTGGCAGCAGCAACTGGGCAGCGACCTGGCCCTGCCCCTGGGCTGGGTGTTGCCCTTAGGCCTGCTGATCTGGCCCCTGGGTCTGTTTGTGTTTCTGGCCGAAAGCAACGCCACCAACCTCACCGATGGCCTCGATGGCCTGGCGGCCGGCTGTGGCGCCGTGGTGTTCACG
>NSII01000126.1 GCA_002737305.1 Synechococcus sp. Baikal-G1 | reverse complement strand
AGAACCGCCATCCCGCCAAGGTGTTCATGGGCGACACCGGCTCCCTGGCCATGGGGGCCTGCCTGGCAGCCGTGGCCCTGCTCAGCAACAGCCTCTGGCCCCTGCTGGTGATGGGCGGCGTGTTTTTGGCCGAATCCCTCTCGGTGATCCTGCAGGTGTGGGTGTTTAAGGCCACCAAGGGGGCCGATGGCCAGGGCCGGCGCCTGTTCCGCATGGCGCCCCTGCACCACCACTTCGAGCTGGGGGGCGCCAGCGAACAGCAGGTGGTGGTGGGCCTATGGGCCTGCAGTTTGCTCCTGGTCCTGGTGGGGCTGGTGCTGGTGCCCTGAGGCCAACAACCCAGGTCAACCCTGCTTAGACCAGGCCTGCCGGCCTGCTTCCGGCCCCCGCCTTCGCCAACCACCCATCCCTGCCATGGCCTATTTCACTTGGAAGGAAACCGGCCTCACCGCCGACTGCGCCAGCCTTGAAGCGATGGCCGCCCGGCTGGAGGAAGCCGCGGGTCTGATGCGGCGCATGGCCGCCGAAGGTTTTGTGGTCGAACGCCATGCCGATGGCCAGCACATCACCCATGCCGATGCGGCGGTGTTTGAGGCCTATGGCTTCATCAGCGAAGAGCCATCCGTGCGCCAGCTCACCCTCATGCCAGAACTGGCCGAGTGAGCTGGGGCGGGGTCGGCGCCAGGCGGCTTTTGCCCATCCGTTCAGTTCTTTGGCCGCCGGACATAGCCCAACACCCAGACCACCACAAAAGCCAGGGAGGACAGGGCCAGGTAAACGATCGCGCCCTTTTGCAGGTCAGCGATGTCCCAACCAAACAGCAGCCCTGAGGCGGCGTCACCCGCCGTGGAGAAGCCGAGTAGGGGGAACAGCAACACGGGGCTTGGCGGGGCAGGATCAGGTCAGTATCCCCTCTGCTGCAGACGATGGCCGCCCTTCCCTTCCCCCGCCGGGTGATGCTGCTGGGCAGCGGTGAATTGGGCAAGGAGGTGGCGATCGCCGCCCAGCGCCTCGGCTGCCAGGTGATCGCCGTGGACCGCTACGCCGGAGCGCCGGCCATGGCCGTGGCCCAGGTGGCCGAAGTGGTCGCCATGACCGATCCCGAGGCCCTCAAGGCGGTGGTGCGGCGCCACCGGCCCGATGTGGTGATCCCCGAGATCGAGGCCCTGGCGGTGGATGCCCTGGCCGAGCTGGAAGCGGAAGGCCACCGCATCATTCCCACCGCCCGGGCCACGGCGGTGACGATGAACCGGGACCGGATTCGCGATCTGGCCGCCGGCGAGCTGGGCCTGCGCACGGCCCGCTACGCCTATGCSGCCAGCGCYGCCGAACTGGCCGCGGCGGCGGAGCCCCTGGGCTGGCCCGTGGTGGTGAAGCCGGTGATGAGCTCTTCCGGCAAGGGCCAGAGCGTGGTCGAGGGGCCCGAGGGSCTGGAGGCGGCCTGGGAGGCGGCCCTGGCCGGGGCCCGGGGCAGSGGCGCCCGGGTGATCGTGGAGGAAT
>NSII01000125.1 GCA_002737305.1 Synechococcus sp. Baikal-G1 | reverse complement strand
CCGCACCCCTGCGCCCCAGCCCCGAGACGATCCCGGGCCAACCCAAGCCCCGCCAGCGGCGCCCCCCGGGGCCCACGGGCCCACGCCAGGCCAAGGGTCCGAAGCGCGCCCTAGTGCTCAGCTTCCTGCTGGGCATCGGCGTGGGCTACGGGTTGGTGGGTCCCTTTGGGTCCCTGGTGGGGGCTGGCCTGGCCAAGCTCTGGCATCCAGGTTCGGTGCTCGCCTCCATGGCGCCGCCGGTGGCCACGGGCAACCATCGCGTCCTGGTCATCGGCACGGACCAGGTGTCCGGCAATACCGATTCCCTCTTCACCCTGCACCTGGATGGGGGCAAAACCGAGCTCACCCAGGTGCCCCGCGACACCTACATCGAATCCGATCAGTACGGGCCGATGAAGGCAAATGCCCTCTATGCCAATGGCGGTGTCCCCCTGGTTCAGCAGGAGCTCTCCAAGTTGCTTTCAGCGCCTGTTGACCATTACATCGTTGTCAATCTCAACGCCGTTCAGCATCTTGGCGATGCCCTCGGTGGCGTGGACGTGGATGTGCCCAAGCGCATGCTCTACACCGACCAAACCCAGGGGTTGACCATCGATCTCTACCCCGGCAGGCAACTGCTCAAGGGCAAGGATTTGGAGGGCTTCTTGCGCTTTCGCCACGATGGCCTCGGCGATYTAGGCCGCATGCAACGCCAACAGCTGGTGCTTAACGAAGTCTTCCGCAAACTAGCCAATCCGGCCTTCGTGACCCAATTACCGGCGCTGCTCAAGATCGCTGGCACCGATATCAAGACCGACCTGTCCCCGCTTCAGATTGGCGGCCTGCTCAGTGCCATGGGCACCACCAAGTTGAACATCCAGCAACTGTCGGGCAAGTCCTATTGGCATGCCGATGTTGATTACTGGATGCCCGACATCAACCCCCACCACGCCGAGTACCAGAGCCAGTATCCCGAGGGCTGAGTCATCGGTCCGGCTGATCGGTTGAGYGGGCCCCCGTT
>NSII01000124.1 GCA_002737305.1 Synechococcus sp. Baikal-G1 | reverse complement strand
GGCCTCAGCCGCAGTTCTGCCGGTCCGGGCGGGGGCACCTGGCCGAGCAGCATGGCCTGTTGTTGGCTGCTGTCACTGCCGGGGTGCCGGGGCAGGATCACGGTGTAGCCATGGCTGGCCAGGTGCTTGCCCCAACCCTCGAAACTCTCGGGGCCATCCCAGAGGCCGTGGGAGATCATCACCAATTTGCCGTTGGCGCCCTGGATCGGTTGCAGAACGACCAGTTGCAAGGGTTGGGGACGGTGGCCCACAGCCAGGACCAGCTCCTGGCGCCGCAGGGCCAGGGGCCCCGGTTTGTCCAGGCTGGGATCGATGCTGGCGGCGGTCTGGCTGGCCACCAGTTGTTGGGCCCGCCGCTGCTGGTCCGCCAACCGTTTGGCCACCTTCAGGGCCTGGTCGGCATCGAGGGTCACGCTCTTGCCAGGCAAAGCCTGGAGCAGGGCCAGCAGGCTGGGCTGGCCCTTGGCGAAGAGCTGGTGCAGGGTTTCGGCCAGCACCTTGCCCGATTGGCTTGGTTTGAGCTGCTCAGGATCGACGCCGTCAATAGTGCCAAAGGAGGACACCATCAACAGCACCTGCTGAACCAGGGGCTGGGCTACCGATTGGTCCACCACTGCCGTGCTCTGCAGGGGCAAGGGCGTTTGGAACAGCCCCACTAGGGAGCGGCCCAGGGCCCCGTCACTGGCGCGATCCAGCTCGGCCAGATCACTGTGACCCGCCATCAGCGCCGCCGGACTGGCCAGTTCGCTCAGGCGCAGGGTGAAGCTCGTCTGCAGCGTCGATAGCCGCAATTTCACGGTTTCCAGGGCCGCGGCGGGTTGGACCAGACCAGTGGAGAGGAGTCCCGCCCCCAGGGCTAGGGCACGCAACTGTCCCCAGAAACGCGGGGCTTGCGGCAGGCAGGGGGGCAACACCATGGGATTGAAAAGGAAGGCGGAGATCAGGCGCAGGGGGCACGACCGGTGTGCCCGGGGTTTCTCGGCAGGCTCAGAGGCAGGCTCAGAGTCTGGGTCAATGGAGGTCAAACCGGTCCAGCTCCATCACCTTCACCCATGCCTTTACGAAGTCTTGAATAAAGCGCTCAGCGCCGTCTGCTTGGGCATAGACCTCCACAATCGCCCGCAGCTGACTATTGGATCCAAAGACAAGGTCAGCGCGGGTTGCCGTCCAGCGCAGGCTGCCATCAGCCCGGTTCCGGCCCTCGTAGAGATTAGCGTTAGGGCCCGGTCCCCATGCCGTGTCCATATCGAGCAGATTGACGAAGAAATCCGTGCTCAACACGCCAACTCGATCGGTGAAGACACCATGACGGCTGCCGCCACTGTTGGCGCCGAGCACCCGCAAACCTCCCACGAGAACCGTGAATTCAGGCGCACTCAATCCCAATTGCTGGGCCCTATCGAGGAGAAGTTCCTCGGCTCGAATCGGCAGATCGGCCCGCTGCCAATTGCGGAAGCCATCGCTAAGGGGTTTGAGCCAATTGAACCCGGCGCAGTCAGTTTGCTCAGCGCTCGCATCGGTGCGACCAGGCCGGAAGGGAACAGTCACATTGGTCCCAATCGCTGCTGCCGCCTGCTCTACGGCCACACAACCGGCCAGCACGATCAGATCGGCCAAGGAGATGATCTTGCCGTCAGAGCGGTTGCTGTTGAATGCTGTCCGAACATTCTCCAGCTGGGTCAGAACCCGTGAGAGTTGGTCAGGGTCATTCACTTCCCAGCTGCGTTGGGGCTGAAGCCTCACTCGGGCGCCATTGGCTCCGCCGCGTTTGTCTGAGCCGCGGAATGTGGAGGCTGATGCCCAGGCGGTTGCAATCAGCTCAGGCACCGTTAAGCCCGTGGCCAGGATTTGTTGCTTCAATACCGAGAAATCGGTGCTGTCCACCAGCGGATCGACAACGGCTGGTAGGGGGTCCTGCCAGATCAACTCTTCGGCGGGGATATCCGGCCCGAGGTAGAGCGAGCGGGGACCCAGGTCGCGGTGGGTCAGCTTGAACCAGGCCCGGGCGAAGGTGTCGGCAAAAGCCTGGTGATCTCGATGGAAACGCCTGGCGATCGGCTCCATGATTGGGTCATGACGCAGGGATAGATCCGCGGTGGTCATGATCGGCGCCGAACGCAATCCCGGCACGTGCGCATCGGCAATCAGATGCTCAGGACGCACGTCCTTGGCGACCCACTGCCAAGCGCCGGCAGGGCTCTTGGTGAGCTCCCACTCATAGGTAAACATCATCTCGAAATAGCCTTGATCCCATTGGGTGGGGTTGGGTTTCCAGGACCCTTCAATGCCGCTGGTGATCGTGTGTTCCGCCTTGCCACTCCCGTAGGTGTTCGCCCAGCCCAATCCCTGGGCGTCCAGCGTTGCCCCCTCCGGTTCCGCCCCCAGGTTGCTGGCGGGCGCAGCGCCGTGACATTTGCCGAAGGTGTGGCCGCCTGCAACCAGGGCCACCGTTTCCTCCATGGTCATGCCCATGCGGGCGAAGGTATCCCGCACCTCTCGGCCCGAGGCCACCGGGTCGGGGTTGCCATGGGGCCCCTCGGGATTGACGTAAATCAGGCCCATCTCAACCGCTGCCAGAGGTTGATCGAGCCCACCATCAGCGGCGTGGCGCCCATCGCCAAGCCAGGTGGTTTCCCGTCCCCAGTACACATCCTCTTCCGGTTGCCAGATGTCGGTCCGACCAGCGGCAAAGCCCAGGGTGGCGAAGCCCATTGATTCCAGCGCCACGGTGCCGGCTAGAACAATGAGGTCGGCCCAGGAGATCTGATTGCCATAACGGCGCTTAATGGGCCAGAGCAGTCGACGGGCCTTGTCCAGGTTGGTGTTGTCAGGCCAGCTATTCAGCGGGGCAAAGCGTTGATTGCCATGGCCGGAGCCTCCCCGGCCATCCGAGATCCGGTAGGTGCCGGCGCTGTGCCAGGCCAGCCGGATGAATAGCCCCCCGTAATGTCCCCAGTCGGCTGGCCACCATTCCTGGGAATCGGTCATCAGCGCCAGCAGGTCGGACTTCAGGCCGTCGTAGTTGAGTCCTGCAAAGGCTTCGGAGTACACGAAGCCTGCCCCGAGGGGATTAGAGGCTGGGTGGTGTTGATGGAGAAGGCCAATTTTAATCTGATCTGGCCACCACTGTTGGTTTGAGGTTCCACCAGCAGGGGTTACCGCTCCCACGTGACCACTGAACGGACATTTCAACTCAGACATTGTTTTGGAAACCGCTTTAACGGCAACTATTTCTTTTCATCCATGATCGCTTTTTAGTGCACGAGCAAGCCTATTCATCCTGGTATCCTGACCGAGTGACACATTTCAGCAGGTGGGATAGGCCAGCGCTTGGCCCGCACCGGGCCCTGGGCCAACGGTAGCGCGCACCTGATCAACTCCTAATCTTTATCTATCAGGATAGCGAATAGGGGCCATGACCTTCAAGCAATTGCGGCGGATTCAGACGATCAGCCCGATGATGCTGACTGACCAGTCATGGGCTTGCTAGTCAGGATTGGCGTGCTGGCTTCGATACATCTTGAGGCAGTACTTGCAGCCTCCCGTGGTTTCCAGATGTTTTTCGGGTGTGATTGCAATCAGCTTGACGGGATGGATGCTGCACCAGATTTTTATCGGACTCTTGTAGCTTCTATAGAGCATGCGTGAGTAGTCATATTTGTCGCCGAATCTCGCCTTGGCCCTGGCAATGAAAACCTCCCGACTGATCGGACTCCCCATCGATAAGGGTCGCTGATTTCCCCCAGACTAGGTTGGTCCGGTCGCCCATCGCCGGGGCCGAAGATTTGGATGCAGTGAATGGCCGCCTTGAGCGTCAGCCAGGCCGCTGACCTGCTGGCTGTCCAATCGGTAGGTTCCAGGCTGTGGCGGCTGGCTGCCAGCGTCTTGCAGCACGGTTGTCTGGTGTCATCTCCCATCTGGGCGCCTTGAGGCTGCAGCGTCCTGGGTCGCCAGTTCTTCCCGGATCTCGGCCTTGGCCTGCCGCCAGAGAGCTTCCAGTTCCGTAATCCCTCTGCCCTTGAGATCGCCGCCAAGGGCCGCCTCCACCCGTGAAAAGCGATTGAGAAAGCGGCGGTTGGTGCCGGCCAGGCCGGCTTCTGGATCCAGGCCGCACCAGCGGGCCACATTCACCAGGGTGAACATCACATCGCCCAGTTCCTCCTGGGCATGGGCCTGGTTGCCGCTGGCCACGGCCTCCTGGAGCTCGCCTAGCTCTTCAACCACTTTCTCCCAGACCCCTTCGATGCCGTCCCATTCGAAGCCCGCTGCCGCTGCCTTGCGCGAGATCGTCATCGCGCTTGCCAGGGAGGGCTGGCCCCGCACCTTGCTCGCCAGCTGGTCGCTCAGGGGGCTCGAAGAGGGGGCAAGGGCTTGGCCTGAACCCGAGTCTCCAGAACGCTCAGCAGCCTTAATCGCTTCCCAGCTCCGCTTCACGGCGGCGCTGTCTCCGCTCCGGCCCCGATTGGCTCCGGTCGCTTTGTCCCCTGGCCCATGCCCAGGTTCGGCCCCGGGCCGGGCCGCCGGGTCGTTCCCCGTTTCATTCGCACCGGCAAACACATGGGGATGGCGCCGCACCAACTTGGCGCTCAGGCCGCGGCAGATCGTGGCCAGATCGAAGCGCCCTTCTTCACTGGCGATCTGGGCGTGCAGCACCACCTGCAACAGCAGGTCGCCCAGTTCTTCGGCTAGGTGGCGATCGTCGCCGTGGCGGATGGCATCGGCCACCTCATGGGCCTCCTCGAGCACGTAGGGCACCAGGGAGGCATGGGTCTGCTCCAGGTCCCAGGGGCAGCCCGCCTCGGGATCCCGCAGCCGCGCCACCACCGCAACCAAGTCGGCCAGGGCTGCTTCGGGGGCACCCAACCCTTGGGGATCCCCATCCCTTGAGGGCACGACGCTGGTGTTCAGGCTCGCGGCGTCCATCAAAGGGTCGGCTGGAGAGGGAACCACCCTGTCATTTCCTGGTAAGTGTCGCCGAACGGCAGCGGCTGAAGCCTCATGGGCGTCGACCTGGCCTCCCCGGTTGCCGCCCCCGTCCGGCCCGTTGGCGTCGCCGCCGGCGGAGCAAGCGCAAGACCCGGGGTGGTCTGGCCACCGGGTCCCCGTCCTGGATCAGGTGCAACCAGGCACTGGCTTCCAGGCCTACCAGGGCCAGGAGCAGCAGGTCTGGATGCCGGTTCCAGACCTGCTGGCCCCCGTGGAGTAGGGCGACGGGAGACGGGGCGCCCCAGGGGGTCAGCAGACCGGCTAGCACCAGCACCAACCCGCCGAGATAGCCCAGTCGTCCAAGGGTGCCAAGGAAGGGGCCATGGGAGAGCAGGGAGCGATGCCGCAACAACTTGCGGTAGGGCCACCAGAGCAGCCGCAGGGGTCCCCAACGCCGGGTGGGCCTGGAGTGGGTGTCGAGATCTGGTGAGAGCAGCAGACCGCCGACCAGGAACGCCAGGGCGGCGGTGGCGCTGCCGATCCAGCCCAGAAAGGGCCAGCACAGCAGGCCAAA
>NSII01000123.1 GCA_002737305.1 Synechococcus sp. Baikal-G1 | reverse complement strand
CGGCACGGGCGAATGGCGCTCGGTGGCCACGCTCTTGAAAAATGACTTACTTGTGCGCGGGGACACGTTCCTGGTGTACGGCGAAGTGGCAGGCACCTCCACCCCTGAGCTGGGATCGAGCGTTGGTTCGATTAGTTATACCTTGCCCCTCAGCTCCAAACTGCGCTTTACCGATTCCTTTGGTATTAGCCGGCGGCAGCTGATTGAGGCAAGAGGGGTTCTTCGCAACGTGTCCTATCGCCAAGTCCAAAATCTAGCCCAATTGGAATGGGTGTTTAAGGACAGTCTCACCACGCGTTTGTATGGTTTTGCCGGCGTGAGCGCCAATCGTAATGATGGTTTTATCAACAATCAAAGTGCTCCGGTGGTGTTGGGTGGTGGTTCCGAAGGCTGGCTCAGTACGGGCTACCTCCGGGCTGGGCTTGGTTTTAGTCGAATTGAGAACCAGTTCACCCTGGCCGGATCCCTCTATGGCATCCAGGGATTGGGGGGCTTTAGTACGTCGCGGCAACTTTCGGAGCTGGCTTCCTGGGGGGTGAATCCGGGCCAGGCCAGGGCATTGGCAGGCCAATTGGGCCTCAGTTGGGCAGCCTCTAGAACCCTGCAACTCAATATAAGGGCCGCGGGGCAATGGGCCTTTGCACCCCTTCCCTCCGACATGACCTTTTCGGTGGGCAGTAACAACGGCATCAGGGGCTTGCCCGGTTCCCTGATTAGTGGAGATAACGGGTTACTTGGCAGCGCCGAAATGAACTGGACGCTGTGGAGGGATAGCCGCAATGCGTTGCAACTCGTGCCGTTCGTGGGCGCTGGCGCTGTGCGGTCCACCCGGCGTGGAACGACGCTCAATGATGGTGTGGGTTCTGCCGGCTTGCTGGGTCGCTTGATTGCAGGCAATCACTGGTCCTTGGAACTGGGCTGGGTGAAACCCTTCAGTACGGAAAATAATGCCGGCTTCTGGAATAATTGGTTGTTAGGAAGCGGTTTGTATACGAAGGTTCAGTACCGGTTTTAGCCTTGGCTACTTCCTTCTAGGCGCCTTGCCTGGGTTGGATTGCTTCGGGGTCAGCGGCTGCGCTCCAACGCTCCAGGGCCTGTTCGGCCTGTTCCCGGTCATCGAAATGGATCCGCCCAGTGGCAAGGATCTGATAATCCTCATGGCCCTTGCCGGCGATCAACACCAGATCCCCTGGCCCAGCGCTGGCAATCGCCGCCGCGATCGCTAGGGCCCGATCCGGCTCCACCCACAGGTTGGTTCCGGCCGGAATCCCGGCCACCACATCGGCCAGGATCGTTTCGGGATCCTCGCTGCGGGGGTTGTCCGAGGTCACCACCACCCGATCGGCCAGGCGGGCGGCGATGGCCCCCATCTGGGGTCGCTTGCCCCGATCGCGATCGCCGCCGCAGCCAAACACACAGATCAGCTGCCCCCGGGTGAAGGGCCGACAGGCCGCCAGGGCGTTGTCGAGGCCGTCGGGGGTGTGGGCGTAGTCCACCAGAACGGCGGGTTGCTGCCCTGATCCGGCTGGGTTGTCTGTGCCTGGGGCCAGGCCCACCCGTTGCATGCGGCCAGGTACGCCGGGGAAGCTGGCCGCCGCCGCCAGTAGGTCTGCCAGGGGCAACCCCTGCTGCAACAGGGCTGCCAGCGCCTCCAGCAGGTTCATCAAATTGAATCGCCCCAGCAGCGGCGACTGGAACGTCCCTTCCCCTAAGGGGCTCCAAACCGTGCCGTGCACCCCATTGGGGCCAATCACCAGATTGCGGAAGCCCAGCTCGGCCTGCTGCGATGAGCTGGCCTCCAGGGAGCAGCGCCAACAGCCTGGGCCCAGTCGCTCCGCCAGCCGGAGGCCCCAGGGGTCATCGCTGTTGACCACGGCCTTGGCCGCAAGCAGGGGTTTGGCTTCGGCGGAAGGGGCGGCTTCGGGCGGTTCGCCCAGCAGCGGTGGGGCGAAGAGCTTGGCCTTGGCCTCGAAATAGGCCTCCATCGACCCGTGGTAATCGAGGTGGTCCTGGGTGAGGTTGGTGAACACGGCGCCGGCGAAGCGGCAGCCGGCGCTGCGCTGTTGATCCAGTCCATGGGAACTCACCTCCATCGCCCCGATCCGGGCGCCGGCGGCCACCGCCTGGGCCAGCTGGGCCTGCAGCCCATCGGCGAAGGCCGTGGTGTGGCTGGCGGTCTGGCTATGGCCGGGCCAGCGGTTCACCAAGGTGCCAAATAGGGCCACGGGGGTGCCGCAGGCGCGAGCCAGGTGCTCGATCAGGCAGGTGGTGGTGGTCTTGCCGTTCGTGCCGGTGACCCCGATCAGGGCCAGCTGCTGGCTGGGCTGCTGCCAGTAGGCCGCCGCCAGCTGGCCGGCCCAGGTGGCCACCGGATCGGGAACCACAACCACCGCATCGCCCGGACCCGGGGGCTCGGCCGCCGCCGCCGCGGGACCAATCACCGCCGCTGCGGCGCCGGCGGCCAGGGCCTGGCGCCAGAACCGGCCGCCATCCACGGCCCCGCCCGGCAGGCCGACAAACAGGCTGCCCGGAGCGATTCGGCGCGAATCACAGCTCACGTCGCCCACCTCCGGGTTGGGCAGACCGGGGGGCACGGCCACGCCGGCCTGACGCAAAAGCGGATGCAGCAAGGGATGCGGCAACGGGCTCATCGGGGGGGCCGGAGCGCTGGATGGGCCCAGTTCTAAGTCGCCGGCGCCTGCAGACCCGTTCGCCGCAACCAGTCCGCCAGCCCCGATCCCGCCAGCCGTGGTGAGACCCGCGGTAGCTCAGCCAAGCTGCCATCCGGCCTGCGGATCGCCAGCACGGGCACGCTTAGGCCATAGCGGCCCTGCAGCTCCAGATCGCTATCCACGTCCACGCAGTCCAGGGCCGGGGCCGGTTGCAGGGCCCTTAGGCGCTCCTCCATCCCCTCACAGAGGCAGCAGCCCTGGCGCGTGAAAAGCACCAGGGCTGGAGCGGAGTCGCACTGGGCTTGCTTTGGCATCGGCATCGGTGGGGGCTGGGCAGCGTCAATCCGGCACCGGATCGCAACCGCAGGGCGTGAACGGATGGCAGCGCAGCAGGCGCCGCAGGGTGAGCCAGCCGCCGCGCCAGGGGCCATGGCGGCCGATCGCCTCCAGCCCGTAGGCGCTGCAGCTGGGGATGAAGCGGCAGCGGGGCCCTAGCAGGGGCGAGATCCATTGGCGGTAGGCGCCGATCAGGGCCAGCAGCAGGGCCTGCAGGGCACCGGACAGGCCGGCAAAGCCTCGAGCCAGCCCTGACGTTAGAGTCGCCAACTGGCGTTGCACGGGCCGGGCACGGGGATTGCGATCTCCAGCATGCTCCCGAACCCGCCACGCCGGCGCCCCAACCCTCGATTTCTTCCCTTATGTCTCGCTACCGCGGCCCTCGCCTGAGGATCACGCGGCGCTTGGGGGACCTTCCCGGTCTCACCCGTAAGTCCGCCAAGCGGGCTTATCCCCCCGGTCAGCACGGCCAAGCCCGTCGCAAGCGCTCCGAATACGCCATCCGCCTCGAAGAGAAGCAAAAACTGCGCTTCAACTACGGCATTTCTGAACGTCAGCTGGTTCGCTACGTCAAGAAAGCCCGTGCCCAGGAAGGGTCCACCGGTACCAACCTGCTCAAGCTTTTGGAGAACAGGCTCGATAACGTCTGCTTCCGCCTTGGTTTTGGCCCCACCGTCCCCGGTGCTCGCCAGCTGGTCAACCACGGTCACGTCACCGTGAACGGCAAGGTTTTGGACATCCCCAGCTACCAGTGCCGGGCCGGTGATGTGGTCGCGATCCGCGAGCGCGTCGCCAGCAAGCAGCTTGCCCAAGGCAACCTGGAGTTCCCAGGTCTGGCCAACATTCCCCCCCACCTCGAGTTCGACAAGGCCAAGATGTCGGCCAAGGTGGGTGGCAAGATCGAGCGCGAATGGGTCGCCCTCGAGATCAACGAACTGCTGGTGGTGGAGTTCTACTCCCGCAAGGTCTGAAGCCAGCTGGGCTGGCGGGCGCTGCCTGCCGGCCCTTCGGCCATTCAGCCAACCGGCACCCCGAACCCTCGCCCATGGCGGGGGTTTTTTTATTGGTTTTCCTCCGCTGGATTCGCGGCAACTGATGGCCAGGGCTCCTCGGGCTTGGGATCCAGAAATCGGTTGCCCCAGGAGATTGCCGGGCTTGAACTTGCCCCGACTGGGCGCTCTTAGGCAGGCCGAGCCCTTCGCGAGCTGAACCTTCCCTCAGCCATTAATCAACCCCTTTAAGGCCGCCGTGACATCGGCTTGGCGCATCAGGGCTTCGCCCACCAGCACCGCCCCGGCCCCGGCCGCCTGAACCCGGTCGAGGTCGGCGCGCTGGCCCAGGCCCGATTCACTCACCACCAGGATGCCCTTGGCCCGCAGGCGCTCGCCATGGGTTTCGAGCAGGGTGGTGGTGGTGGCGAGGTCCACCGCGAAGCTGGCCAGATCCCGGTTGTTGATGCCCACCAAGTTCACGCCCTCAAGGGCCAGCACCCGGTCCAGTTCGGCGGCGTCGTGAACCTCGACGAGCACGGCCAGGCCTAGGAAGCGGGCCACCTTGAGCAGGTAGGCCATGTCCTGGTCGGTGAGGATCGCCGCGATCAGCAGGGCGGCATCGGCGCCGGCGGCCCGGGCCTGATAGAGCTGGTAAGGGCTGAGGATGAAGTCCTTGCAGAGCAGGGGCAGGTCCACCACCTGGCGCACCTGCACCAACACCTCAAAGCCCCCTTGGAAGAAGGCCTTGTCGGTGAGCACCGAAAGGCAGCTGGCACCGCCTGCCGCATAACCCCTGGCGATCGCTTCGGGATCGAAATCCTCCCGAATCACGCCCTTACTGGGGCTGGCCTTCTTGATCTCGGCGATCACGGCCGGTTTGGGCGCGGCGGCGCCCAGGGCGGCGAGAAAATCGCGGGTGGCGGGGAGAGCTGCAATCTGCTCTTTGAGTTTTTCCAGCGGCACCCGCTCCCGGGCGCTGGCCACTTCCTTGTCCTTTTCCCAGACAATTTTTTCGAGAATGTGGCGTGGCTCCTCCTCGGGATGGGGGATGCCAAACATCAAATGGGCCACCTTGATGGGGGGGTTGGGCGGCCGGCGACGGAGTTCCATTGGCTTAGACCCCCAGCGGCTGGCGGGCCGTCGCCGGGGCGGCGGGCGCCCCTGAATTGACTTGGGCCGCTGAAACAGCTTGGGCCGCCTGTTTATAGGCCGCTTCTACTAGTTCACTCAAGGTGGGATGGGTGTGCACTTCGGTGGCCAGCTGGCTGACGCTCTGGCGGCGGGCCACGGCGTTGGCGATCTCCTGGATCAGGTCGGCCGCATGCAGGCCGTAGAGATGGGCGCCCAGCACTTCGCCGGTGTCTTTGCGGAACAGCAATTTCATCAGGCCATCACTTTCCAGTTCGGCCAGGGCCTTGGTGTTGGCCTTGAAATAGCTACGCACCAGCCCCAGCTCAAAGCCTTCGCTGATGGCCAGTTCCTTGGCTTCCACCTCCGATAGGCCCACCGAACTGATCTCGGGATGGGTGAAGGTGGCCGCCGGAATCGAGCGGTAATCGATGCGGCGTTGGTGGCCCAAAATGTTGTCCACGGCAACCGCGCCCTGGGCAGCCGCGGTGTGGGCCAGCATCATTTTGCCGGTAACATCGCCCACGGCCCAGAGGTGGGGCACGGGCGCCCCATTCAGCAGCACCCGCATTGCCTCATCCACGGGGATGAAGCCCCGGTTGGTCTCCACCGCCAGGGACCCGAGGTTGAGCTCCTTGCTCACCGGCACCCGGCCGGTGGCCACGAGCACCGCATCCACCTCCAGGGTTTCGATCGGTTCGCGGCTGGCCATGTCCACCAGCTCGATTTTCACCGGCGAGCCGGGTGTCACCTGGCGGGCCAGGACGCCAGCGCGGGCGTCGATGTCGCGGCCCTCGATCAGGTTGCGGGCGGCGATTTTGGCGATGTCTGGATCAAAGGTGGGCATCACCCGATCGAGGGCTTCGATCATGGTGACTTCACAGCCCAGGGCGGTGTAGACATCGGCAAATTCCAGGCCGATGTAACCGCTGCCGATAATCGCGATCCAGCGGGGCAGCCATTCCAGGCTGATCGCCTCATCGCTGGTGAACACCGTGCGCCCATCGGTTTCGATGCCGGGGGGCACGAAGGGATCGGAGCCGGTGGCGATGATCACCTCGCGGGCGCTGAGGATCCGGTCTACGCCACTGATTTCGCGGATCCCCACCTTTTGGGAGCCCTCAAGCCGGCCCTTGCCCCGCAGGATCGTGACGCCGGCCCGCTCCAGGGTCTTGGTGAGGTTGGAGCGGATCGTTTCGACCAGCTGGTTGGCATGGTCGGCAATCTTCTGGCGCTCGAAGCGCACCGGCGCGGCATGAATGCCAAAGCCGGCCAGGTGCTTGGCATCAGCGAGTTCGCGCACCCGGCCGCTGGCGGCCAGCAATGCCTTGGAGGGCACGCAGCCCCGGTTGACGCAGGTGCCGCCCATGTCGCGCGATTCGATGATCGCCGTGCGCAGCCCATGGTCGGCGGCATGTTTGGCCGCATCGAAGCCGCCATACCCGGCCCCGATCACGATCACGTCGAAATCAAAGCCCACTTCACCAAAGCCAGGGGCGCTGGAGGCATCGGAACTGGAGGCGCTCACCGAAGGACCCTGCGGTTGTTAGGGGCATTCTCCCCCGTCACCCCCCCAGCCGTTGGCGCCAGCGCTCCAGTAGCAGGGGCGCCGCCGCCAGGGCCACGTTCAGGGATTCCACCGCGGCCCCGTGGGGGATCGTGACCCGCTCGCTGGCTAGGGCGACCAGGGCCGGATCCAGGCCCGCCCCCTCATTGCCGAGCAATACCACCGTGGGCTGGGCCCAATCCAGCTCCCAGTAGGGCCGCACCGCCGGGGCCTCCCCAGGCTTCAATCCCGGTGCCACCACGGTGGCCACCACCTGGCTGCCCTGGCCCTTGGCCTGGGCCAGGGCCGGCGCCAGATCTTGAAGCCGCCGCAGCGGCAGGGCCAGGGCGGCCCCCGCCGAGGCCCGCAGCACCTTGGGCTGGTGCGGATCGGCCCCGCCCGCCAGCCACACCTCCTCCACACCGGCGGCGAGGGCGCAGCGCAGCAGGGTGCCCAGGTTGCCCGGATCCTGCAGGCGATCGAGGGCCAGCACAAAACTTGGAAAGGGGACCTGGAGGGGCTCCTGCCCTGGCGAGTCCCCTGGCTGGTCGTTGCTGGTAGGCCAGGCCCGCGGCTGGGGCAGCTGGTCCAGGGCCAGGCTCAGCACGACGCCATCGGGTTGCTCGGTGGTGGCAACGGCGGCCAGCACCGCCTCGCTCACGACCCGCAGCTGGAGGGCCGAATCCCACCCTGATGGGCTTGCAACCTGCAGGGCCGTTTGCCGCAGCTGGGCGAGCAGCGCCCCGTGGCGCTCCATCCAGGGGGCGGTGGCCAGGAGCCAATCGGGCCTAAGGCCCAGGCGCAGCACCTCTTGGAGCAGGTGGGTGCCCTCCAGCAAGAGCCGTTGTTGCTCGCGGCGGCCGCGCCCCTGGTGCAGGGCCCGTAGCCGCCCCACCAGGGGATTGCGCCGGCTGGAAATCAGCTCCAGATCCCCCTGGCCCGGATCCGCCTCCATCCCTGTCATGCGCAGCGATCCCCGATCCCAGCTTGGGCTCAGAACTCGTGGTGACGGCGCACGTGCAGGTTGCCCTCGATCACCAGGTTGGCCTCCTGCAGGTCCAAGCCCTTGACGGAGGCCACCTCGCCCTTGAGGCCTTCGGCCGCCAGGTTTTCGATCAGTTTTTTGAGCAGCACGTCTTCTACCGAGGCCTGATCGAGGGCATCGGGGGTGAGGGCCTGCAGAAATTTGCCGAGCTTGGAGGCCACCACCTCGGAAGCATTGCTGATCTTGAGAATGATCATGAAGTTGCCCTCGGCCTGAACTCGACCCTAACCAATGGCGTGCTGCAATTTTGCGGTGACTTGGGGCGGCCTCGGAATGGTCTTATTGCCGTAAAAGCGGTCGGCCGGTTCGAATCAGAACCAAAGACTGAGATCGAAAAAAGCTGGTCAGGTCGCTGCCTGACCCAGGCTTGTTTCGTATGCGGATGGGGAGACTTGAACTCCCACGACATTGCTGCCACTAGTACCTGAAACTAGCGCGTCTACCAATTCCGCCACATCCGCGGGCGTGTCGCCGCAGCGACCCAGTGACCATAGCCCATGGCCTTGGCCCCCCTCTTGGGGCCCTGAAACCGGCCCAGGGGAATGGTTTTGGGTAGCAATCAAGCCAGTTCTGGGGCCGGACGTCTGGACGCCCCCAGGCTTGGTGGTCAAAATGGGAACTCCCCGTCCGGGACATCGAAAGCCATGACCCTGATGGTTGTCCCGTCTACCCAGGTGCTCAGCCCCCAGCTGGAGATTGCTGGGGGCCGCCGCCTCGCCGGTGAGTTGCGGGTGAGTGGTGCCAAGAATTCAGCCCTAGTGCTGATGACCGCCTCCCTGCTCACGGCCGATGCCCTGCGCCTGCGCAATGTGCCGCCCCTCACCGACATCCTCGGCATGGGCGACATCCTGGGCTCCCTGGGTGTGGGCGTGCAGCGCTCCGCCGACAGCCTGGTGCTGGATGGTTCCGGCCTGAACCAGTCCTCCCCTCCCTACGAACTGGTCAACAGCCTGCGGGCCAGCTTTTTCTGTATTGGGCCCCTGCTGGCCCGCCTCGGCATCGCCCAGGTGCCCCTGCCCGGCGGCTGCCAGATCGGCACCCGGCCCGTGGTTGAGCACGTCAAGGGTCTTAAGGCCCTAGGAGCCCACGTCACGATTGACCACGGCGTGGTTTCGGCCGTGGTGCCCGGCCGCCGCCGTCGCCTCACCGGTGGCCGCATCCACCTCGATTGCCCCAGCGTGGGCGCCACCGAGACCCTGATGATGGCCGCCGCCCTGGCCGAGGGCGAAACCGTGATCGACAACGCCGCCCTCGAGCCGGAGGTGATCGACCTGGCAGGCCTGTTGACTGCCATGGGCGCCCGCATCCGCGGCGCCGGCACCACCACGATCACGATCGAGGGCGTCGAACGGCTCCATGGCGCCGATTACGCCGTGATCCCCGACCGCATCGAAGCGGGCACGTTCTTGCTCGCTGCCGCCATTACCCGCTCGCGCCTGCGGGTTGGTCCGGTGATCCCGGAGCACCTCGGCGCCGTGCTGACCAAGCTCGAGGACGTGGGCTGCAAGCTCACCATGGATGGCTCCACCCTGGAAATCAGCGCCGACGAGATCCGCGCCGTCGACCTGCGCACCCAGCCCTTCCCTGGCTTCCCCACCGACCTGCAGGCTCCTTTTATGAGCCTGCTGGCCACGGCCCAGGGCACCAGCATCATCACCGAAAACATCTTCGAGAACCGGCTCCAGCACGTGGCTGAGCTGCAGCGCATGGGGGCGGCGATCCGGCTCCAGGGCAATACGGCCTTCATTGAGGGGGTGCCGCGCCTCAGTGGCGCCCCGGTCCAGGGCAGCGACCTGCGCGCCTCGGCCGCCATGGTGCTAGCTGGCCTGGCCGCCGACGGGGTGACGTCGGTTCAGGGCCTGGAGTATCTAGATCGGGGCTACGCCGATTTGGAAGGCAAGCTCAATGGGGTGGGCGCCTCGATCCGGCGGCTCCCGTAGGATCGGGATCAAGGGAGCGTGCCGGAATTGGTAGACGGACTCGACTCAAAATCGAGCGCCTTCGGGTTTGTGGGTTCGAGTCCCACCGCTCCCATCCCCCTAGAGCCTGTCCATCCGGTGATGGACACCTACAGCCGCTATCCCCTCACCCTTAAAAAGGGCAGGGGTTGCTGGCTGTGGGACGACCAGGGCCGCCGGTACCTCGATTGCGTGGCGGGCATCGCCACCTGCACCCTGGGCCACAGCAACCGGGCCCTGCGCAAGGCGCTCAGCCGCCAGCTAGGGCGCTTGCAGCATGTGTCCAACCTCTATCGGATCCCGGAACAGGAGCAGCTGGCGGGCTGGATCACCAGCCGCAGCTGCGCCGATCGGGTGTTTTTCTGCAATTCGGGGGCAGAGGCCAACGAGGCGGCGATCAAGTTGGCCCGTAAATACGGCCACACCCGCCGCGGCATCGAGCGGCCGGTGATTCTCACGGCCCAGGCCAGTTTCCACGGCCGCACGCTGGCGGCGGTCAGCGCCACGGGCCAGCCCAAGTACCACCAGGGGTTCGAGCCCATGGTGGAGGGGTTTCGCTTTTTCCCTTACAACGACACGGCTGCCTTTGAAGCCCTGCTGCAGGAGTGCGAGGCAGACGGACCCCGGGTGGCGGCCGTGCTGCTGGAACCCCTGCAGGGGGAAGGGGGCGTCAATCCGGGCGATCCCGCCTTTTTCGCCCGGGTGCGCCAGCTCTGCGACGAGCGCGACATCCTGCTGATTTTTGACGAGGTGCAGGTGGGGGTTGGCCGCAGCGGCTGCCTCTGGGGTTACCAGAACTTGGGCGTGGAGCCCGATGCGTTCACCCTGGCCAAGGGCCTCGGTGGCGGCATCCCGATTGGGGCCCTGGCCGTCAACCGCCGGGCCGATGTGCTGCGGCCTGGCGACCACGCCAGCACCTTCGGCGGTAATCCCTTTGCTTGCCGGGCTGGCCTCACCGTGGCGGCCGAATTGGAGCGGCGCCAGCTGGTGGCCCACGCCGGCCGCATGGGTGAGCTCTTGCAAGGCCTGCTGGGCGAGTTGGTGCAGCGCCATCCCCAGCAGCTGGCCGGGGTGCGGGGCTGGGGCCTGTTGCAGGGCCTGGTGCTCCAGCTTGAGGGCCCCACGGCACCTGAGCTGGTGGCCGAGGCCATGGCCCAGGGTTTGTTGCTGGTGCCCGCCGGGCCCGCGGTGGTGCGCTTTGTGCCGCCCCTGGTGATTAAGCCGCGCCAGCTGCGGCTGGCGGTGCAGCGCTTCGAGGCGGCGCTCACCAGCCTGGTGGCCAGTCGGGCGGCCGCCGCCCCAGCCGCCCAGGCCCTTGCCAAGGAAACGGCCTAGGTGGGTCTGGGCCTGCCGGCGCCGGTGGATCTGGACGATCTGCTCGAACCCTTTGCCCGCCGGGGCGTGGACCTGGGCCTCGAGCGGCTGGCCGGGGCCCTGGCGGCCGGCGGCCAGCCGGAGCGGCGCTTCGCCGCCGTGCAGGTGGCTGGCACCAACGGCAAGGGGTCGATCTGCACGTTCTTGGCGGCGATCCTGGCGGAGGCCGGCTTGGCCTACGGGGTATACCGCTCGCCCCATTTGCTCAGCTGGTGTGAGCGCTTGCAACTGGGCAATCGCTGGATCACCCCCGCCGAGCTGCGCGCCGACCTGGGCCGCTGGCGTCCAATTGCCAGCGCCTTCAACCTCACCCCCTTTGAACTGCTCACGGCCGCCGCCTTTGATCGCCTTGCTGCCGAGGCGGTGCAGTTGGCGATCCTGGAGGTGGGCCTGGGTGGGCGCCTCGATGCCACCACCCTCCACCCCGACCGCCGGGTGATTGGCTTGGCCACGATCGGCCTGGACCACTGTGAATACTTGGGCTCGACCCTGGCGGCGATCGCCTTCGAAAAGGCGGGCGTGTTCCAGCCGGGGGCGATCGCGATCAGCGCCCCCCAGGAGCCGGCGGTGGCGGCCGTTCTTGCCGACCAGGCCCGACGGGTGGGTACGGAGCTGCGCTGGGTGGAGCCGTTGCCGCCCGAGTCTTTGGGCGGGCCCCGCCTGGGCCTGGCCGGCGATCTGCAGCGCCGCAATGGGGCCGTGGCGGTGGCCATGGCCCAGGCCCTGGGGCAACAGGGCTGGAGCATCGAGCCAGGCGCGATCGAGCGGGGCCTGGCGCTAGCCCGCTGGCCCGGTCGGCTGGAGATCCGCTCCTACCGGGGCAAGCCCCTGCTCCTCGATGGGGCCCACAACCCGCCCGCCGCCCTCGCCCTGCGCCAGGAGCTGGACCAGGGGGAGCTGGCCCCCTGGGGGGTGGGCGGGCGCCGTTGGTTGATTGGGATCCAGCGTCACAAGCAAGGCGCGGCCATGCTGCGGTCCCTGCTGGCCTCCGGCGACCAGGCGGCCATCACCCCCCTGCCGGAGCACGCCAGCTGGAGCGCCGCCGAGCTGGCGGTCGCCTGCCCCGAATTGGCCTGTCAACTGCGGCCGGTGGCCGATCCTGCCGAAGGCCTGGCCTGGCTGCACCCTCGGCCTGGCCCCGGGCCCGGGGCTGGCGAGCTGGTATCACCAGAGGAGAGCGCTCCTGGGGCAACCGGGGCAGCCCTGCCGGTGGTGGCCGGGTCCCTTTACCTGCTCGGGGCCCTGATCCCCTGGCTCGATCCGGCCGCAGCGGGGCCAGGATGAGGGGGGCTGGGACCTTCGATCGGATCGCAGCGTTCCCACCGCCTAGCCCCTTCGCCCCTGGTATCCCATGGCCCAGCTTTCGCGTCGATTCGGGCTTGATGTTTCGGGAGGATCCCCCCTGGCTGGCCGGTCCCCCCAGGGGGCAGTGAGCCGCGGCCTCGGCCACCAGGGTTCGGGGCTTCGGGGTCTTGGGGCTCGGGCGTTGGTGGTGCTGCTGCCTGCCGTGCTGCTGGCCGTGCTGTTCGCCCTGCCCGGGGCCGGTTGGGCCTTTGAGAAGGTCGACTACACCCTCACCAACCAGAGCGGCCAGGATTTCCATGGCCAGGCCCTGGCCAACAGCTCCTTTGCTGGGGTGGTGGGCCGGGGCGCCAACTTTGCCGGCGCCGATCTCAGCGGCGCGATCCTCACCCAGGCGGCCTTCCCCGCCGCCGACTTCAACGGCACCGACCTCACCGATGCCCTGATGGACCGGGCTGACTTCAGTGACACCGACCTGCGGGGCGCCATCCTGCGCGGGGCGATTGCCTCGGGCAGCCGTTTTGGCGGCGCCCGCATCGAGAACGCCGATTTCAGCGATGCCCTGGTCGATCGGGCTAGCCAGCGCCAGCTCTGCCGCACGGCCTCGGGCACGAACCCGGTCAGCGGCGTAGGCACCAGGGAAAGCCTGGGCTGTTAGGCCGCTTGCGCCCTTAGGGCAGCTCCGGCACTGCCAAGCCAGCCTGGCGCTCGAGCCAGCCGCCCAACTTGCCGGGATTCAGCAGGCCGGCCGGGTCGTAGGCGGCCTTGGCGGCCACTTGCTCGGCGTCCACCCCCCCCAGGCCGCCCTCCTCCACCGTGATCGCGTGGGGGTTGAACAGCACCGCCCCTAGCTGGCGGCTCTGGTGGATGAGCCGCTCCAGGGCCTCGGCCCCCTGCCAGCGCACCAGGGGCAGGGCCACGAGGCGCTGGCTGCCGCCCGAGCGCACGGCCTCCAGGTGCCAGAGCAGGGCGTCCCCCCAGGTCGCCTTGAGGGCCTCCAGGCAGGGCGCCTCCGGTTGGGGCAGGAGTAGCTGCAGGTAGGTCCAGCCGGGATCCCGGGCCCGCAGGTGCAGGGTGGTGTGGTTCCAGCAGAGCTCCCGCAAGGGCACCCCGCGGCTGGCTCCCTGGGGCGCCTGCCAAAGGAGCTGGCCGCCTAGCTCCTCGAGCCAGGCGGTGATTGGGGCCACCGCCCCAGGCGCGGCGAGCAGCAGCAGCCGGTGCTCCTGGCCAGCGGCGGGCTGGCAGCCGCTGGGCCAGGGCACCTGGGCCGCCACGGCCGCCTCCAGCAGGCAGAGGCTATTGAGCAGCAGGGCCGAGGCCGGCAGTTGCTGGGCCGCCGCCAGGGCCCTATCCCAGCTGGAAAAGCCAATCACCAGCTGGCGCCAGGCCAGCGCCTCGGTCGTGGCCAGGCTCAGGGCCGTGATGATGCCATTGCAGCCGTAGGCATGGTTGATCGCCCGTGCGGCGGTGGCATCCAGTTGCAGCTGGCGCGGCTGGGGCTCCAGGGTCACCAGCTCCAGCCCCAGCAGGTGGCCCGGATCGCGCAGGAAGCCCCAGCGCAGGGAGCCGATGCCACCGGAGCCGCCGGCGATGAAGCCCCCCAGGCTGGCGCTGCGGTAGGTACTGGGCACCAGCCGCAGGGCCCGGCCTTGGGCGTGGAGTTGCTGGTCCAGGTCCTCGAGCAGGATCCCCGCCTCGGCCGTGACCACGCCGGTGTCGCCATCGAGGCTGCGCAGCCGGTTGAGGCCGGTGAGATCGAGCACCAGGCCGCCGGCCAGGGGCACGCACTGGCCGTAGTTGCCCGTGGCCGCCCCCCGCAGGGTGAGGCTCACCCCCTGGCGGCTGGCGGCCGCCGCCACCCTCAGAACCTCGTCAACGCTCTGCCCCCGCACCAGCATCTGGGCGCGGCAGCCCGTGAGCAGCGGCGTTAACACCGGCGAATAGACGAAGGCATCGGCGGAGCCCCGGGCCAGCTCCTGGGGCTGGCGCAGGGGCGCCAGCCCAGCGGCCAGCAGATCGGCCTCCAGGGCCAGGAGCTGGGCCTCGCTGGCCAGGGGCGGCAGGGGCCCGGGCAGGGCCCTGGCCAGCACGGGCCTCGGGCCGTTCGGATCGCTGCTGGGGTGGGGGGGCAAGGTCATGGGCGGTGGCTCAGGGGCCCACCCTGGCTAGGAATCGGCTGAGCAGGGGCTGGGGGGCTTCCGCAGCGGGTGGTTGGAGCCACTCCCCGGCCCGCAGCACCCGTCGCTGGGGCGGCCGGGCCAGCAGCTCGCTCCAGGAGCTGGCCCCGAGCACCACCAGGTCGGCCGGGGAGCCCAGCCGCAGAACCCCGTCCCAGTCCAGGCCCATCAGCCGCGCTGCTGCGCTGGTGAGGGGCGCCAGCCCCAGGCGCCGCCAGGGGGCCAGCTGGGCCGCCGGAGCGGCAAAGCGCAGCAGCTCGATCGGATCGAAATCGCCGCCCGGATACCAGGGGTCCTGCACGTTGTCACCGCCGAGGGCCACGGGCACCCCCGCCTGCTGCAAAACCCGGATCGGCGCCAGGGGGCGCTCCGGAGTGGTGAGGCCGCCCTGGTGGCCGAGCAGCCAGAAGTTGGTGGTGGGCAGGGCCACCACCTGCAGGCCCGCCGCGGCCATGCGTTCCGCCAGTCGGATCCGGGCCCCTAAGGGCAGCAGGCCCATGCTGCTGGCATGGCTGCAGGTCACGGGCACGCCACAGCCTTGGCGCTCGATCAGGCTGGTGAGTAGGGCCACACCCGCCCCCGGGGCCGCTGACCCCTCATCCACGTGCAGGTCCACGGGGCAGCCCAGTCGTTCGGCCAGGCGCAGCAGGGCCAGGAGGTGCTCGGCATCGCTGGCGCTCCTGCGGAAGGGCGGCCCCAGCACCCCCCCCAGCAGACCCCCGGCGCCGGCCACCCGCCGGGCCAACTCCAGCCCCGCCGGGCTCGACCAGAAGGCGATCGGCACCAGGGCCACCAGTTGCAGTTCCAGCCGGCCCCGCCAGCGCTGTTGCAGCTCCAGCAGGGCCTGCCAGCTGGCCTCGGCCGCCGGCCCGGCGCTGTCCACATGGCTGCGCAGGGCCCTCAGGCCATAGCGCCAGGCCCGATCCAGACCCGCTTCGCCCCGCTCCAGCACCTGGTTGGCCGTGCGTTGCTCCGCTTCGCGGCCATTGGCGACCAGGGCCGCCGCCATGGTTGCCGACGGGTTTGGGAAGCCGCTCCAGCTGAAGGCCTTATCGAGATGGACGTGGGCATCCACCGGCGGCGTGATCGCCAGGGGAGCGGCGGGCTGGCCGGCAGCGTCTGGGCCAGCCTCAATGGCGCTGATGCGGCCAGCGTCGATGGCCAGGCGCACCGTGACTAACCCCTCGCCGTTGCCCGCCGGCAGGTCCGTCAGGGCCGGATCCAGCAGGGCCCGGGGCAGGCGCAGGGGCGGCAGCCAGCAGCGCCCGGGAGCTAACCCGCTGGCCAACGCGCTGGCAGTGCCAGCAGGAGGGGGTGCCGTCATCGGGGCGAACCGGGACCACTATCGGTTTGGAGGATCAGAAATTGGCCCGCCCCAGCCAAGGTCAGGGCCCGGTACCTGGGCAGCGCTAAGCCCGGCAGCCCGGTCAGGCCGCCCAGGTCGGTGCGATAGAGGCTGAACAGGCCGAAATTCCAACGGCGGCTGGCCTGGCGGGCCAGGGAACCGAGGCTCTGGCGCTGGCTGAGCATCAGTTTGGGGCAGTCCTGAACCACCAGTTGCAACAGCATGGGCAGCCCCTGGGGCCCGCACACGTCCTTCACCGCCAGGTTCACCAGCTGGTCAGCGGCGAAGTCTTCAAAGTCCCGTGGGGGCGGATTGCTCCAGGCCAGGGTCGCCACGGCGGCACTGATCAATCCGGGCCAGAGGACCCAGGACCAACGGGAGGACGACGGCGCCATCAAGACAAGGACCCCAGGGGCAGTCAAGGACAGTGAGGACTCCTTGATAGGATGGCGGAGCCGTGGCGGGCGTCGCCAAGTGGTTAAGGCAGCGGATTGTGATTCCGCCATGCGGGGGTTCAAGTCCCCTCGTTCGCCCTGTTCCTTCGGAACGTCCAGCCCGATCCTCTTGGATCGGGCTTTTTATTGGCCAAAGGGCGCTGATCTGCCCTAGGTCCCTGGCTCCAGGACATCAAAACGAGCTAGCGGCGCCGCTAGGGGGGGCGCTTTGGCTCTCCATCCAGCCGGTTGGCCAACCTGAGCCGATCAGTGCCGGATCAGGCAGTTTCCGCCGGCCTCTTTGGCCGCCGCCAGGGCCTCTTGGGCCCGGCTGACCAGGCCAGCGGAACTGCCATCCGCCGGGGTCAGCTCGGCCAGGCCAACCCTCACGGTGATGAAGGGCGACCCGCTCGAGCCGGGGTGGGCCAGCCGGAGGGCCAGCACCTGGGCCAGCACCTGGCGGCCGATGGCCTCGGCCTCCCCGGCCTGGGCCCCCGCCAGGACCAGGGCAAAGATGTCGCCCCCGAAGCGGGCCGGCAAATGGGTCTGGCCAGCGCTGGCGGCCAGCAGCACCCGGGACACCGCCATCAGGCAATCGTCGGCGCAGAACTGGCCGAACTGGCTGTTGTAGGCGTCAAAGTCATCGAGATTGATGAGCAGCAGACTGATCGCCAGCTTGGCTTCGCAGGCCTCGGCAAGGCGCTGCTCCAGCCGCCGCCGGTTAATCAGGCCCGTGAGGGGATCGCTCCAGGCATTGAGCTGGGCCCGTTCGCGGAAACGCGACACCACGGCCATTCCCGTGGTGCCGACCAGGCGCTGGACTTCCTGCAGGTCCGAACCGCGGAACCCGCCGCTGCGCCGGGTGGCCAGGGTGAGGGACGCCAGGTAGGTGCCGTCGCTGAACAGGGACTCGGCCAGGTAATCGGTGAATCCCTCCCGTTTGAGTTTCACCAGGAAATCAAAGGCGATCGATTCAATCGGCAGCGTTTCTAAACGCAAGCGCAGCGGTTCCCCCGTGTCGCGCAGGTGCTTGAACACCGTGTTGCGGCGATTCTCCTGCTCGAAGTAATCGGAGGTGCGGTGGAAGGAGCGCACCGCATCGAACTGCTCGAGTTCCCACCAGTACTGCACGCCGTCGTGGCCGCTCTGGAGTGGGATCACCGAGAGGTTGAGGCGATCGAGGGGGAGGCCGCCCCCCACGAGCAGTCGCGCTGCCTCCGCGGTCAGGTCGGCCAGGTTGGCCACCCCCCTATTGCCGGCACTGGCCTCGGCGATCAACTGGTCAATGGCGGTCCGGATCGGCCCGATGCGGGACTCGGGATTCAATCCCGGGGGCGGTAACGGTGGTGGCTGGGGGGGATCATGGTGCGGTCAGGGCAGGGACGGCAAGCAAGGCCCGTAATAATCTGCCCCCACCGTGGCGCACGGGGTCGTCACAGACCAGCCCCGCCGACTGCTGGCATTGCTCCAGGGCCGCGGCGGCGCCGGCCGTATCCAGGCCAGCCGTGTTTAGGGCGATCGCCCGCACCTTGGGCGCCGCTGCGCCTGCGGGCCGCCCCAGGGCCGCCAAGGCCTCGTAGGCGGCGATTACCTCGGCCAGGGCAGGAATCGCCACCGCAGCGGCCCCGGCCCTGGTGCGCACCCACCCCTGGCCGGCCCGGTGGACCAACAGCAGGTCGCTGGGCTGGCTGCCGCGCAGCAGGGGCAAGGTGGCGCTGGAGCCGGGATGGCAAAGGGAGCCCTGGCCCTCAACCAGCAGCAGGCTGGCCGGCCCGGCCCCCAGGGCTGCTGCCAGCACCGCCGCCTCCACGGCTCCAGCCGCGTAGTCGACCCGCACCGCATCAAGGGGAACCCCCTGGCCGGCGATCAGGATGCCGGCCTGGCCCGTGCCGACGAAGCGGGCATCAAGCCCATCCCGCCTGGCCGCCGCCGCCAGTTCCAGGCAGGCACTCATTTTGCCAACGGCCATGTCCGTGCCCACGGCCAGAACCCTGCGGCAGGGCAGGCCTGCCGCTAGGGCCGTGGCCACGGTTAAGCCTGCGGGTTCCTGACGCAGGTCCCAGATCCATTGCCCTGGTCCCCGGCAGGCGGCGGCCAGAACCGGATCGTCGCCGAGGCGGCTGTGCAGGCCACAGGCCAGGTTCAGGCCGGCCTGCAGGGCCCGCAGCAGATCGCCTCCCATCTCGGCCGGCAGGATCCCGCCGGAGGGGGCCAGCCCCACCACGGCCACGGCCCGTTCCCCCGGCTCGGCCCGGGCCTTCAGCAGGGGCAGGGCCTCGGCCATGGAGGCCACGATGGGCACGGCGCGGTGGATACCGGTCACCGCCTCCAGGTCGGCGCCGGCGTGGGCCGGATCCACCACGGCCAGGATCGGGCCGGGGCGATAGCGCAGCAGGGCCAGGCCGGTCTTGCCGGAGAGGTTGTCTAGGCCGCCATGGAGCAGCAGCACTAGGGGGGCGGAGGGGCTAAGCATCAGGCCTCCGGCCCCTGGGCCCAGCGAACCCCCAGGCCGGGCAGGGGCGAGGGCCGCAGGCAGTCGCCGGCAAGATCGGCCCCCAGGAAGGGGTCATCCACCAGGTTGAGATGGCTATCGAGGTCGGGCCATTCCACCAGGGGCAGCAACTGGGCGGCGGCGCTGTTCAGCAGGCTGCTGTCGGAATAGCAGCCCAACATCACCCCCAGGCCAAGCCGGCGGGCGCAGCCGGCCATCAGCAGGGCTTCCGAAAGTCCGCCGCTTTTGAGCAACTTGATGTTGATGCCATCCACCACCGGGGCCAGGCGCAGCAGGTCGACCAGATCCCAGCAGCTCTCATCGGCCACCAGGGCCAGGGGCGCCAGGCCGGCCAGGGCGGCAAAACCGGCCCGATCGGCGAGCGGATCGGCCAGGGCGGCTAGGGGCTGTTCCACCAGCACCACCCCCTGGTCCGCCAGCCAGGGCAGCATCGTTTGGGCCGTGGGCAGGTCCCAGCCGCCGTTGGCATCCACCTGCAGCTCCAGCGGGCCCTGGCCCAGGTCCTGGCGCCGGGCCAGGGCTTCGCCTACGGCCAGCACCAGGGCGCGGTCGTGGTTGACTCCGGCCGGGCTGCCCAGCTTGAGCTTGATGCGGCTGGCCGGCAGCTGCTGCCACCAGCGCTCGAGCCGCGCCAGCACCGCCGCCGGCTCCCCCAGCCCCAGGGTGACGCTGGTGGCGACACAGGCCCCCGGATCCAGCCCCCAGAGCCGGTGCAATGGCTGCCCCAGCCGTTGCCCCCACCAGTCGTGCAGGGCCAGGTCCAGGCCGCAGCGGGCCGGGGGACTCAGGCGGGCCAGCAGGGGGTTGAGGGCCTGGAGGGGATCGGGGGCCAGGGGTTCGAGTTCGGGCACGAGGGCCGCTAGCTCGGCGGCGATGGCGTCGGTGTCGTAGGCGCGCAAGCCCGTTTCAAAGCCCCCGGTTTCGCCCCTGCCAACCAGGCCGTCCTGCTCGATTTCCACCAGTAGGTGCTCCACCGCGGCCGTGGTGCCCCGGCTGATGGCCAGGGGCACGGCCTTGGTGAGGGAAAAGCGCTGCAGCCGAACCCGCATTCGTTGACGCCGCCAGCGATGAACCTGCCCTGGCAGGCTGGCATTGACCAGGGGGGTTTCGGGCATCCCAAGGGCAAACGCCGACGGCTTGGCTCCGCTCCCGCCTGCCGCCACCCCCGCCGACCCCCCTGCTGCCCCGTTCTGAGCGCCGCCCCATGACCGTGATCACCCCCGCTGGCCCCCAGGCCCCCCAGGCCCTAGGGGCGCGCCGCGGCAGCTATTGGATCACCACCTTTGGCTGCCAGATGAACAAGGCCGATTCCGAGCGCATGGCTGGCATCCTCGAAACCATGGGTTACATACCCGGCAGCGACGAACACAGCGCCGATCTGGTGCTCTACAACACCTGCACGATCCGCGACAACGCCGAGCAGAAGGTTTACAGCTACCTGGGGCGCCAGGCCCAACGCAAACGGCTCAACCCCAACCTCACCCTGGTGGTGGCCGGCTGCGTCGCCCAGCAGGAGGGCGAATCCCTACTCCGGCGGGTACCCGAGCTCGACCTGGTGATGGGTCCCCAGCACGCCAACCGCCTCGATGTGCTGCTCACCCAGGTGGAGAACGGCCAACAGGTGGTGGCCACTTCGGAGCACCACATCCTCGAAGACATCACCACCGCCCGGCGCGACAGCACGGTCTGCGGCTGGGTCAACGTGATTTACGGCTGCAACGAACGCTGCACCTACTGCGTCGTGCCGTCGGTGCGGGGCAAGGAGCAATCGCGCCTGCCCGGGGCGATCCAGCTGGAGATGGAGGGCCTGGCGGCCCGGGGCTTCCGCGAAATCACCCTGCTGGGCCAGAACATCGACGCCTATGGCCGCGACCTCCCCGGGATCAGCCCGGAGGGGCGCCGCCAGCACACCCTCACCGACCTGCTCCACCAGGTCCATAGCGTGGAGGGGATCGCCCGGTTGCGCTTTGCCACCAGCCACCCCCGCTACTTCACCGAGCGCCTGATCGAGGCCTGCGCCGACCTGCCCAAGGTTTGCGAACACTTCCACATCCCCTTCCAGAGTGGCGATGACGCCCTGCTGAAGGCCATGGCCCGGGGCTACACGGTGGAGCGCTACCGGCGCATCATCGATCGGATTCGCGAGCGCATGCCTGATGCGTCGATCAGCGCCGATGTGATCGTCGGCTTCCCCGGTGAAACCGACGCCCAATACCGCAAAACCCTGGATCTGATCGAATCGATTGGCTTTGACTTGGTCAACACCGCCGCCTATTCGCCCCGGCCCCATACCCCTGCCGCCGACTGGCCTGACCAGCTGGAGGAGGCGGTGAAGGTGGAGCGGCTTCAGGAGATCAACCAGCTGGTGGAGCGCATCGCCCGCCAGCGCAGCGGCCGCTACCTGGGCCGGGTCGAGGAGGTGTTGGTGGAGGGGCAAAACCCCAAGGACACCAGCCAGATGGTGGGCCGCACCCGCTCCAACCGGCTCACTTTTTTTCCGGCCCACCGCAGCGATGGCCGTCCGATCGCGGCCGGCGAGCTGGTCGAACTTCTGATCGAGGCCGTGCGCCCCTTTTCCCTTAGTGGCAGCCCGGTGCCCGAGGCGGGCGGGGCCCCCCTGGCCTGATCCCCCAGCGCTGGGGGATCAGCGCTGATACGTTTGGCGCCACTTCCTTGGCGCCATGGCAGCACCCCCCACCCACCTCGGCCTGGTGTTCGGTGGGGTGTCTGGCGAACATGCGGTGTCGATCCGCTCGGCCAGCACCGTGGCGGCAGCCCTGCGCCGCGGCGCCAACGCCGAGCGCTACCGGCTGAGCTGCTTCTATATCGACCACCAGGGCCATTGGTGGCCCCCCGCCGTGGCCGAGGCGGTGCTGGCCTCCGGCCTACCGGCCCAGGCCGCCGACCTGCCGCCGGCGCCCCAGCGACCCGGTTTTCGCGGCTTTCCCGATGGCGCCCTGGAGGTGGAGGTCTGGTTTCCGGTGCTGCATGGTCCCAACGGCGAGGACGGCACGATCCAGGGGCTGTTCAGCCTGATGCAGGTGCCCTATGTCGGCTCCGGGGTGCTCGGTTCGGCCCTGGGCATGGACAAGCAGGCGATGAAGGCCGCCTTCGCTGCTGCCGGGCTGCCCCAGGTGCCATACGTCTGCCTCGAGGCCGCCGAGCTGGAGGGGCCTGAACCCCAGCGCAGCGGGGTGCTGGAGCGGCTGGAGGCCCAACTCGGCTACCCCTGCTTCATCAAGCCCGCCAACCTGGGCTCCTCGGTGGGCATCAGCAAGGCCGTCGATCGGGCCAGCCTGCTGGCCGGCCTGCGGGAGGCGGCCCGCCACGATCGCCGCCTGGTGGTGGAGCAGGGCATTAAGGCGCGGGAACTCGAATGTGCCGTGCTCGGCGATCGCCAGATGGCCGCCTCGGTGCTGGGGGAGATCTGCTTTGACGCCGATTGGTACGACTACGAGACCAAGTACACCGCCGGCCTCAGCCACACCGTGATCCCGGCCCAGGTCGATGGCGTGGTTGCGGAGCGGGCCCGGGAGATGGCGATCGCGGCCTGCCGGGCCGTGGGGGCCGCCGGCCTATCGCGGGTGGATTTCTTCTTTGAGGAGGCCAGCGGCGCCCTCTGGCTCAATGAGATCAACACCCTGCCGGGCTTTACCAGCCAGAGCATGTATCCCATGCTCTGGGATGCCACAGGGTTACCGCTTGAGGAGTTGGTGCACCAGTTGGTGCAACTGGCGCAAGAATCCAGGCCACAGACCGGCAGGAGCCTCGAGCCCAGATGATTCACGGACTCTTATGGCTGCCCCTGCTCCTGGTGTTTGTGCTGCTCACGGCCCTGGGCTGGCTCGAGCGCAGGCGCCAGCAGCTCTTTCGCGACTGGGCGGAGGGCGCCGAACTGGCCAAGCTCGATAGTTGTGGCGGCGCCAAGCTGGGGGGGGGCATCCTCAGCTGGAGTGCCTTTGAGGCCGGCCAGTTGGTGGAGAAGGACCAGTTTCTGGTGAAAACCCTGGAGTGCGCGGAATTGCTCGCCCTGCGCTCTGGTGAGGCGCCCCTCACCGACGAGGCCCATGGCGCTTGCCGTCTGCGCCTGGTCGGTGGCGGCCTGCACAAGGACCTGCCCTTCGCCGATGCGGAGCGGGCCCGCCTCTGGATCGACCAGCTGATGGCCCGGGCCCGCTGCGACCTGTGAGCCCGCTCGAGACGGAAAGGCGCCCTGGGCCTGGGGCGGAGCGGCGCCGCCAGCTGCGCCTGCAACGCCGCAGCCAACGGCTGCAGGAGATCTGGCGCGTGCTGGTGCTGGTGGGCGCCTCCGCCGGCCTCGGCTGGGTGCTGCTCGGCCAGGGCTGGAGCTTGCGTAGCCCGACCCAGGTGGAGGTGGTGGGCAGCCGCCAGGTCTCCCGCGAGCAGATCATCCAGGAGGCGCGGCTGCGCTTCCCGGTGCAACTTCTCAATCTCCAGCCGCGCCAGTTGGCGGCCCAGCTGGCCGCGGCCCTGCCGGTGGAGAACGTTCAGGTGACCCGGCTGATGCTGCCGCCGCGGCTGCGCATCGACCTGGTCGATCGCAAGGCGGTGGCCCGGGCCGAACGGCCCACGGGTAGGGGCCTCGAGCAGGGCTATGTCGATCGGCTCGGCAACTGGATGACCAGCCGCCAGCAATCGGGAGCCAATGGGTTGGGCGGTGCCCCGCTGCTGCTGGTCAGCGGCTGGCAGGAGCACCTGCGACCGCCCCTGGCCCAGGTGCTGGGCCGCAGTGGGCAGCTCGGCTCCACCCTCTTGGAGATCCATTTCGAGCCCAACGGCAACCTGTGGCTGATCACCAGCTCCCTCGGCAAGGTGCGCCTGGGCCAGCCCGATGGCCAGCTGGGCCGCCGCCTCGACATGCTGAGCCACCTCTCCAGCCAACTGGCCAGCCGGGTGAAGGGATTGAAGGTGCAGTCGATCGACCTCAGCGATCCGGACCACCCGGAGTTGGGCCTGCCGCCCAAGCCCCGGCCCGGCGGCCCGGGCGGCTCCGGCCCGGGGGTGGATTAAGGCCTTGAAACCTTGACAAGACCTGGGTCAAACCAGGGTTTCAAGCGAATCTGTCGAAACCATTTAGGCCCGCTGGACCAAGCGACGACATAATGATTTCCAGGATGAATGGCATGGGACCTTCCATGGAGATCACGAACGAAGGCCCTTCAAGGGCCAGCGTCCCTGGGGGAAACGGCATCGTGCCCAGCCAGACCGCCCGTATTGAGGTGATTGGCGTCGGTGGCGGCGGCAGTAATGCGGTCAATCGCATGATTGCCTCCGACCTGCAGGGGGTGGGCTACCGGGTGCTCAACACCGATGCCCAGGCCCTGATCCAGTCTTCGGCGGTACAACGGCTGCAACTGGGCCAGAAACTCACCCGCGGCCTGGGGGC
>NSII01000122.1 GCA_002737305.1 Synechococcus sp. Baikal-G1 | reverse complement strand
GCTAGGCGCTCGAGACCGAGGTTTTGGGCTTGCTGCACCAGCTCACTGGCATCACGCACCCCCATGGCTGGATCAAGGCTGCGCAGGTGCTGGTCGAAGGCGGCGTTGCTGGCGGCCGTGTGAATGCCGCCATCCTGGAAGGGGCCGTAGAGCACCAACAACCCGCCAGGGACCAACCGCCTGGCGGCACCTGCCATCAGGTTTGCTACGGAAGCCAGGGCCATGATGTGGCAACTGTTGGCGCTGAAGACCGCATCAAATGGCCGTTCGGGCCAGTGGTCGGCTTGGTCCACATCCAGTTCGAGTGGATCGGCAATCCGGGCCCCTGGGGCCAAGCCATCGCGCCCTTCCAGCGCAATTCGTTCCGCCAGATCCTGGAGGGTTTCGCGCCGGTCACTCGGTTGCCATTGCAGCCCTGCCAGGGTCCGGGCAAAGAAAATGGCGTGCTGACCACTGCCAGAGCCGATCTCCAACACCTGGGCATTTGGCGGCAGCCATTGGCTTAACAGCTCCAGGATCGGCTCTTGATTGCGCTCACAGGCGGGGGAATGGAGCACAACGATCGCAGGGACGCTCGCTCCAGCTTCGGCCACGGTGCAGCCAAGCTTGGCCAGGCCCCCAACCAACCAGACCCCCAACCAACCAGGACGATAGGGCCGCTGCCCCCATCGGCGCCCAGGCCTTCAATCGAGGTCAGCGCATCTGGGCTGGCCTCATCTTGGCTGGTCTCGCCGATTAGGCGATCTCGTGTTGATCGTGATCGTCGTTGGTTTTGGCGTAGTCAATGCACGTCAGAATCTTGGCGATGTGATCACCCCAGTCCTCCAGCTGCTGGTTGACTAATTCTCGACCATTATCATTCATCGCTATAATTCTCTTGATTACGGGAACGCTGATATAGTCTTCGATTGTTCTCGATCTGGCGTGTAGGGCCTGGAGGATGGCGGTGCGCTGGGTAATGCAATGGTAGGGTTCGAATTCTGGGTAGTTAATTCTCATTTTGAAGAGGATATAGCTCCTTAATCCAAGCAAGGCCCCCTCAGCGTCCTGCTTGCTTAATTGGTCGGGAATGGTCTTGATATCCTCAATTGCTCTGGCTCCCCCGCCTGGGCTTGGGGCTAGGCGGGGTCCGCTTGCGAGGCTGGTCGGGCTGGTGGCTTGGGAGATGAAGCAGGTTTCGATTCGGGCTCCCTGGCCCTCAATCCGTTCGAGGGATTGGCTGACGGTGAAATAATGGCGTTTGCTTTCATTCATGCCCCGCAGTAATTCCAGTAGTACGGGTATAATGTCTGTGGAATCGCCTTGCTGGCCTGTCATCAAAGAATTTAATGTTGCTATCGAGCTATCTTGATCGCCGCTTGTTTTGGTCGCGCTAGTGTCACCAGATCCAGCCTCAGGGTTGACCAGCTGGTTCATGATTTCATTGAGGGGTTGGGAGCAGTCCTCGCTGGGAATCGCAAGCATGGCGTTGAAGCTGGGCGCATAGCCTTGGAGGGACCATGCCACCGTCTGCATGCAGTCCGAAATTCTCACGGCACAGCCGGTAGCGGCAATGACTGTGGCCATTGAAAAATCTTGAATGTCGAGATGTTCATCGTCATTTCTTGCCGTTCGCAGGAAGAATGCGCACGCCCTGATTTCCCACATGCTGCGGGCAATGCCAAGTAGTTTCTGCTTGGAAATGCCAATTCGTTCTAGAATGAATTGCTCATCCTTTTTCTCGGCGAAGAAATTGATGCTGGAAATCAGGGAATTGGAACGGCTGAAATTAGGGCTTAGCCGTTTCTGATCACCAGGGATACGCTCCATGATATTGACTGATTTAAGCGATTCTTCGAGTTTTTCAATTTCGATCGGTTCGTCGATAAAAATGCCCTCAAATAATTGGGCTGAGCGTCCTAGGTCGCCGCGTCTGCCCGAGGCGATCTGGATGGCCCGGCCGTAGTCCTCCGTATTGCTGCCCCACACCTTATAGAGAATATCGATTAGAATTTGATAGGAGAAAATAATTTGCTGTGAAAGAAAGCTTCTGTGTCGACGGGTCAGGAGCTCGTCGAGAATTGTTTGTGACTGAAACATGATTGAAGCCGTTTGGCGCTCGTTAGCATGGTGTATCGAGGCTAACATATGTATTGCAAGGAACCTTTATCCCCGCCAGGAGATAATTTTGATCTGCCCCTAGCAGATGCCTGGCTGGGGCAAGCCTGCGGCTCTTCTGGGGCGCCGGCTTGGCGATGGGTTGGCCGGGGCCGGCTTGGCTTCGGGTCAGGGGGGCAGTACTCCTTCGCTTTTTCCCTAGGGCAACCCTGTGCCGTTGGTTTGGATTGCCGCTCGGGTCCCGACTGAGATGCCGAGGGCCCCCGCCTGGCCGGCAGCCAGTTCCACCACCCCATCGGCTGGGGTTTCGGGGCCGTAGCTCGGACAGGGCAGCCTCGCGCAGGGTGCGGCGTTGGCTTCGATGGCGATCACCTGGCCCTGGTGCAGAAACACCATGTCCAGGGGGGCGGGGGTGCGGTGCATCCAGAACTTCATCGTCCTGGCCGGCTTAAACGGAAACCACATGCCCCGTAGCGGTGCTAGCGGTGGCCGTCCCATTAGGCCCCATTGCTGCTGTTGGGGTGTGGCGGCCAGCTCCAACTCGATGCAGACAGGGTTGGGTTTCTGGTCCCCTGCTGGTGGGCTCACCAGGCACCATTGGGCGCTGATCGGCAGGAACTGGGGTGGCCCCGATTGCGGGATTGGGGTAGGGCTCATGGTTGCTCACAACTGGTGGCTTGGAGGCTGGCTGGCGCTGACGGGCTGGCCGTGTCGCTGGGGCGGGCTAGGGCTGGGGCTGCTCCGGCTGCTTGGCCAGGGCCTTGGGCAGGCTCTTCGGCAGGCTCTCCGCTAGGCAATAGCCCTGGCCGCGCACGGTGTGGATCAGGCGCCGTTCGCCCCCCAGCTCTAATTTCTGGCGGAGGTAGCGCACGTACACCTCAATAATGTTGCTGGCGGCACTGTCTTGATCGGGCCAGACCACCTGCAGGATCCTGTCGCGGCTGACCACCTCGCCGGCTTCTTGCAAAAGGAGTTGTAGCAGGGCATATTCCCTGGCGGTGAGGGCCAGGAACCGTTGGCCGCGCCAGGCTTCCTGACGCCCGGGCACCAGGGACAAATCGGCTAACCGCAGCCGATCGTGGCGGGCAGCGGTCCGTTCGGCCAGGTTGGTATGCAGCCGCAGCCGCATTAACAGGTCGCTAGGGCCGGCCGAGGACAGCCAGAAATCGTGGGCGCCGCTGCTGAGGCATGCGGAGCGGCCCATGACGCTGTCGGTTGCGATATCCAGCAGCAGGGGGATCGACGGAAACTGGCGCCGCAACTGGGGGATGGCTCCGGCCGCCTCCACCGCTAGCACCACCAAATCCGGTGCCCCCCAGCTGCCGGGGTCTTGGGTGTCGCCGTTCAAGCAGCCATAGCCCGAGGCCCCAAGCCGGGGCGCCAGGGCCTGGCTTGAAGCCCCCAGGAGCAACAGGGCTGGTCCGGTCGGGGCAGCGGCGGATGGGGTTGGGGGAGGGGAGGGGGTCAAGGGGGAGCCAGGGGCAGCCGAAGCCGTAGGGAGCGGGGCCTGCTGCCCCCAGGGGTGTTAGCCGAGGCCATTGCCGGGTTTGGCCACATGGGGCAGGCCCCAACCGAGTTTGTTCCGCAACACCTGGAAAAACTCATGGTTGGCTAGGCGCACGAAGCGCACGCCATGGTCGCTGCGGCGGATCAAGACCCGATCTTCGGGCCACACGTAGCAACCGGCGCTGCCATCCACCACCATCATCAGCCGTTCCGGCGTGGCTGGGAACACGGTGACCGGTTCGCGATCACTAAAGACCAGGGCCCTGGAGGCTAGGGAATGGGGCGCGATTGGGGTGAGCTGCAACACCGGGCAATCGGGCGTGATCACCGGGCCGCCGGCGCTGAGGGCGTAGGCGGTGGAGCCGGTGGGGGTGGAGAGGATCACCCCATCGGCGGCGATATCAACCGGGGCGTGGCGGCCGATTGCAATCTCGAAATGGCACATGCTGGTGAGCGGCTCCCGGTGCAGGGCCATCTCGTTGAGGCAGAGCACCTCCCAGCGCCGCTGCTCACCCCGCATCACGCTCACCACCAGCATGGTGCGCTCTTCCACGGTCCAGTCGCCGGCAATCACCTGGTCGAGGGCCTGGTCCAGTTCGGGCAGGTAGGCCTCGGCCAGGAAGCCGAGGTGGCCGGTATTAATTGTCAGGATCGGTACGCCGATCGGCGCCGTTTGGCGGGCCGCCGAGAGCACCGTGCCATCGCCGCCGAGCACCACCGCCAGCTCCAGGTCGGTGCGAAAGCTGGCGGGTACGCAGGCCGCATAGCCCAGGGTGCGCAGGTGTTGGTCCGGGTTGGCGAAGCCCACCATGCCGCCGGCGCTGCTCACCCGCAGCACGTCGTAGCCGGCCGCCTTCAGCCGCGACTCAATCGCCTCGGCGGTGTGCAGGGCCAGGTCTTTGCCGTCGTTGACGATCAGTCCGACGCGGGGCACCGATCGTGGGCAGGGGGCTGGTTGAGTTTATGGCTGGAGGAGGCCAGATCGCCGGATGCTTCCGCTGACCTAACAAATTGGCGCTTCGGCCTGAACCTCAAAACTGCTCAAGGAAGCGCAGGTCGCTGGTGAACAGGCGGCGGATGTCATCGATGCCGTGGCGCACCATGCAGAAACGCTCCACCCCCAGGCCTGCGGCAAAGCCACTCCAGCGTTCTGGATCGAGGCCCAGCCCCTCTAGCACTGACGGATCCACCATGCCACAGCCCATCACCTCCAGCCAGCGGCCGCGCCACATCACATCCACCTCGGCCGACGGTTCGGTGAAGGGGAAGTAGCTGGCGCGAAACCGCACTGGCAAATCGCCAAAAAATTGTTGGAGGAAGGTGGTGACCGTGCCGCGCAGGTGGCTGAAATCGAGCCCCTCATCGATGGCAAGCACCTCCACCTGGTGGAACACCGGTGAGTGGGTGGCATCCACCGCATCGCGCCGATACACCCGGCCCGGGGCCACGATTCGCACCGGTGGTGGGTTTTTTTCGAGGTGGCGTATCTGCACCGGGGAGGTGTGGGTGCGCAGTAGTTCGTTGCCGGAGAGATAAAACGTGTCCTGCATGTCCCGCGCCGGGTGGTGGGGCGGGATGTTGAGGGCGGTGAAGTTGTAGTGGTCGGTTTCAATCTCCGGACCCTCTTCGACCCGGTAGCCGAGCCCGGCGAAAATATCGACGATCTCGTCGATTGTGCTGATCAGTGGGTGACGGTGGCCCGGCGGAATGAAGCTGCTCGGGGCCGTGACATCGAGGCTTTCCTGGCTGATGCGCCCTAACAGGGCGGCCGATTTCACCGCCTCCAGCCGCTGGCTGAGCAGCCCCTGCACCAGCTCCTTCAGCACGTTGGCCCGCTGGCCCATCAAGGGCCGCTCCTCGGCCGCCAGCTTGCCCATGGCCCCAAGCACGGCCGAAAGCTGGCCCTTCTTACCGAGTAGCCCCACCCGCAAGCTTTCGAGGTCGCTGGCGCTGCTGGCGGCGGCGATCGCATCGGCGGCCTGGGCTTCGAGCTGCTCCAGCTGGCCCGTGAGCTCCTGCAGGCTGGGGGTAGCGCTCACCGGGATGTTGCGTTCAGAACCGGAGCTTAAGCAGCCACCCCCCTACCGTTCTGGCTGAACCCAGCGCCAGCCGAGCCGCGATGGCCCCTTTGCGGATCCTGATCAGCAACGACGACGGGGTGTTCGCCGCCGGCATCCGCGCCCTGGCCGCCGAGGCCGCCCGCCGCGGCCACCGGGTCACCGTGGTCTGTCCTGACCAGGAGCGCTCGGCCACGGGCCATGGCCTCACCCTGCAAACGCCCCTGCGGGCCGAACGGGCCGATGAATTGTTTGGCGAGGGGATCACCGCCTGGGCCTGCAGTGGCACGCCGTCGGATTGCGTCAAGTTGGCCCTGTTTCGCCTGCTCGACGAACCGCCCGATTTGGTGCTCTCGGGCATCAACCACGGTCCCAACCTCGGCACCGACGTGCTCTATTCCGGCACGGTGTCTGCCGCCATGGAGGGCACGATCGAGGGCTTACCGGCCCTAGCTGTGAGCAGTGCCGATTTCCAGTGGCGCCAGTTCGAACCGGCGGCACGCCTGGCCCTGGATGTGGCCGAACACACCTATGGCCAGGGCTGGCCCGAGGGCCTGCTGCTCAACCTCAACGTGCCGCCCCTGCCGCAGGGCTCGCTCGGTCCCCTGCGCTGGTGCCGCACGGCGGTGCGCCGCTACATCGACCAGTTTGATAAACGCACAGATCCCCGCGGCCGTACCTACTACTGGCTGGCCGGTGAGGTGGTTGATGATATCGAGGCCGCCGTGGCGGGCCCGTCCGATTGGCCCACGGACGTGGCCCATGTGGCCGGCGGTGGCGTGTCCCTGTCCCCATTGCAGCCAGAATTGTTCTGGCGTGGCAATCCAGCTGCTCTGCCGGAGCTGCCGGCGCCGTAGTTCGCAGGTTCAGCTCGCGTTGGGGCGATAGAGGCGCTGCAGCAGCCACAGGCTGATGCCCAGGCCGATCAGGTGGGCGAACAACACCTGGGTGTTACTGAGCACCGAGAGCATCTCGATCGAGGTGATCGGATACCCCATCAAGTTGGGGCGCCCCCCCGGCTGAATGGCCATCTGGCCGCCGATGAAGCCGGGCACCTGCATCGAGGCCTGCACAAATAGGCTGCCCGCCATGGCCTGATAGCCCACGGCAGCCAGGGTCAGGCCCACCAGGTCGGCGAGAAGACCCCGTTTAATCAACTTGGCGGTTTCACCTTTGCTAGGCCGGGCGGGGCTATTGAGGGCCCGGCCGCAGCGCACCGTCAGCCAGCTTTGCCACAGGCTCCAGAGCAGCACAAAGAAAGCCAGGGTCGTCATCGAGAGCCCTGGGCCGAGGCCCAGGGCCCGGTCGCCGCGGCCGGCCAGCTGGCCGCCGATGTTGCTGAACAGCAGCACTCCCACCACCACCACCGCCAGCACCAGTTGGATCCAGAAGCGCACCCAGCCGACGCGGCGCAGGGCGGCCGAGATGAGCTGGAGATCGAGGCGGTCGGCCATCGGGCGGGGGCAGGGGCGGCAAGGGCCGCAAGCCGCCCAAACTTGCCACGGCCCTGGGGGCTTCGGCCAGCTTTGGGCTGCCCCACTTGGCCCCTGGGGCAGCCCAAAGCTGCCATGGAACAATGGCTTTGACGAGGGTGACGGTGGTTCGAGCGTGATTCCCCTTCGTACCCCGGATGGGGCCCAGGGCCCAACCGCGGTGGCCCTTGGCAGTTTTGATGGGCTCCATCGGGGCCACCGGCGTGTGATTGCGGCGGTCACCGGCAGCTCCAGCCCAGCCGGGGTGCCGCTGGTTGCCACGGTGGTGAGTTTTTGGCCCCACCCCCGGGAGGTGCTCTATGGCGATAGTCGTCTGCGTCTGGATCTGCCGGGCGAGAAGCTCTCCCTGCTGGAGCCCCTGGGCATCGACCAGCTGGTCCTTGTGCCCTTCAGCGCGGCCCTGGCCCAGCTCAGTCCGGAAGCCTTCGTGCAAAGGGTGTTGGTGGACCAGTTGCAGGCGGGCCAGGTTGCCGTTGGCGAGAATTTCCGCTTTGGCGCCGGCCGCAGGGGCGATGCGGCTGCCCTAACGCGGATCGGTCAGGAGTTGGGTGTCGTTGTCACGGTGGTGCCGATGCTTTGGGATGGGCCCGAGCGCTTTAGTAGCAGCCGCATTCGCCGGGCCCTGGCCAGCGGTGAGCTAGCGGAGGCCGCCCGACTGTTGGAGCGTCCCTATCGCTTCAGTGGTCAGGTGGTGCAGGGGCGCCAGCTGGGACGCCAGCTGGGCTGGCCCACCGCCAATCTCCAGGTGGATGGCCGCAAGTTCCTGCCCTTAGAAGGCGTCTATGCCGCCTGGGCCCGGGTCAATGGCGCTGAACCCCTGGCGGCGGTCATGAACCTGGGCCCCCAGCCCACGGTCGATCCCCTGGCCCCTTCGGCGGTGGAGGTGCACCTGCTGGGCCGCAGCCTGGAGCTGGTGGGGGCCGAGCTCCAAGTCGAACCCGTGGCCTTGCTCCGCCACCAACAGACCTTCTCCGGCCTGGAGGCCCTCCAGGCCCAGATCGGCGCCGATGCCCAGCGGGCCCAGGCCGTGCTCGATGCCGCCCCCAGGCCTGGTTGAGCCAGGTCCGTGGCGCTGGATCGCCCCTTGGGGACCGATCTCAGCTGGGCAGATAGGCGTTGCTTAGCCCCCAGCTGATGAACAGGGCAATACCCCCGAGCAGCAGAATTCCCCTAACGAGCAGTGCCATCGCGCTTTCGGATCCACCCTGATCCATTGCTGATCCGATGTCATGGGAAGCCCTTCCAACTTAGGGAGGTGGCCTGCCCCAGCAGTGATGACCAGCACGGTTTGCTCCCCTTCCTTTTGGTCCCCATGGTGTCTGCCCCGTTCCCGAGTTCCAGCCTCGAACCACAAGACTTCGTTCCGGAAGACCTCGAAGCCCAGGCCGGCCTGGCTGGGGCCGTGGAGCAACGGGCGATCGAGCGCTTGCTGGATGCGAACCTCGACCGGGCCCGCGAAGGGCTGCGGGTGATCGAAGACTGGTGCCGTTTTGGCCTGGCCCGCCCCGACCTGGTGAGTCGCACTAAGGATTTCCGCCAGCGCCTCGGCCGCTGCCACCAGGCCCGCTACAAGCTGGCCCGCCACACGGCCACCGATCCGGCGGCGGGCATGGCCCATGGGGCCCAGGCCGAGCGCCAGGGGGCCGCTGCCGTGGTGGCGGCGAACTGCGGTCGGGTCCAGGAGGCCCTCAGGGTTTTGGAGGAATTCGGCCGGGGTCTGTCCGGTGCCTTGGCAGGGGAAGCGGCCGCCATCCGCTACGGCCTCTACGACCTGGAGGTGGACGTGCTGCGGGCGGCCGCCGGCCCCGGCTGGCGCAGGCAGCTCTTGCAGCAATGCCAGCTCTATTTCGTCACCAGTCCGGTCGCCAACCTGGAGGCGGTGGTCACGGCAGCCCTGGAGGCGGGTGTGCGCCTGGTCCAATACCGGGCCAAGGGGGATAGCCCGGCGGGAGGCGCCCCGGTCACCGACCAGCAACGGCTCGCAGACGCCCGGGCCCTGCGCCAGCTTTGCGCCCGCCATGGCGCCCTGTTCCTGGTCAACGACCGCCTTGATCTGGCCCTTGCCGTGGACGCCGATGGGGTGCACCTGGGCCAGGACGACCTGCCCCCCGCCATCGCCCGGCGCCTGCTGGGGCCCGATCGCCTGATCGGCCGCAGCACCAACCGCCTGGACCAGCTGCACCAGGCCGTGGCCGACGGCTGCGATTACGTCGGGGTTGGGCCGGTGAATGCCACCCCCACCAAACCGGGCCGGGATCCGGTGGGCCTCGACTACGTGCGCCAGGCGGCCGCTGCAAGCCCGATTCCCTTTTTTGCCATTGGCGGCATCGATGCCAGCACCCTGGACGGGGCCTTGGCCGCGGGCGCCAGCCGGGTGGCGGTGGTGCGGGCGATCATCCAGGCGGACGATGCCGGCGCCGCTAGCGCCGCGCTGTTGGCCCGCCTGGCCCAGGTCAGGCTTGATCAACCCCTTTTAGAACGACCTGCTCAGCAATGACGGACCCCAGCCTGGACCCGATCAGCCTGCGGCTCAATGGCGAGGAGCGCTCCTGCCCGGGTGACCTGGGTCTGGAGGCGGTGTTGGAGCATTTCGGCTATCGGCCCCAGCTGGTGGTGGTGGAGTTCAACGGCGAAATCCTGGCCCGCCGCCATTGGCCCCTGCAGGTGGTTCGGCAAGCCGACGTCCTCGAAGTGGTCACCATCGTGGGGGGTGGTTCCTAGATTTGATGTACTTCCGGTCTCCGGTCTTGGCCCACTTCCGCCCGACACAGCGCCCTAGCCGATCCCCTGGTCTGAGCTCTCCGCTGGGCTCCTTGCTGCTCTGGCGCCGGCTTTGCAGCGGTCTGTTGCTGCCGGTGCTCCTGGCCTTGTTGCTGGTGGTGCCCAAGCCCGCCCTTGCCGCTAGCGGCGGCCGCATGGGCGGTGGCAGCTTCCGCTCCTCGCCGATGCCCCGCAGCTACGGCGGCGGCGGCTACGGGGGCAATTACGGCGGCGGTGGCTATTCCCGTGGTTACGGCGGCGGCGGCATCGGCTTCCCCTTTCTGGTACCCCTCTTTGGCTTCGGTGGCGGTGGCCTCTTTGGATTCTTGATCTTGATGGCGGTGGTGGGCCTGGTTACCAATGCCTTGCGCGGCGGCGGTGGTGGTGGTGGTGGTGGGCGCGGTGCACTTGTTTCGGGCCAGGCGGGGCCGATGGCCACCTACCGCCCCGATGGCCCGGTGGCCATCGCCCAGCTACAGGTGGGTCTGCTCGCCACCGCCCGCGATCTGCAACAGGACCTGAGGGGCCTGGCAGCCAGTGCCGACACCAGCTCCAACGCCGGCCTGCAACGGGTGCTGCAGGACACCACCTTGGCCCTGCTGCGCCATCCGGACCAGTGGGTCTACGCCAGTGTCGAGGTGGGGCAGGTGCCATTCGCGGCCGCCGAGTCCACCTTCAACCGGCTTTCCATGACGGAGCGCAGCAAGCTCAGTCGTGAGGTGACCAGCAACGTCGGCGGCCAGAAACTGGAGGATCGTCCCGGGCTGGCCGGCAACGCCGATGCCGTTAGCGACTACATCGCCGTAACCCTGCTGGTGGCTAGCCGCTCCCGCCTCACCCTCAAACCGCTCAAGGCCGACGAAGACCTGCGCGAGTCCCTGCGGCTGCTGGGTTCGCTCTCCTCCACCGAATTGGTGGCCCTTGAGGTGATCTGGCAGCCCGAGGGGGCCGGCGAGGTGCTGAGCACCGAAGAACTGCTGACCGCCTATCCAAATCTGCAGCATCTTTGAGCATTGGCTTTTAGCCAGGTCCCAGGGCTTGGGCCCTGGCTCTTCCTAATTCCAACGGATTTAGCGAACTTAAGGAACTCTTCGGGAGTTCAGCCTGTTGCAAGGGCTGAAAGGGCATGGGGATTGCGTATGGTTTTCAACACCAGTTCACTTGATTGTTTTGCCCGTGGGTCATCCCCTTCCCAGACCCGACCCGCGTGCCATGAAATGGCAGGCCAATGGCGAGCTTGCTGATAACGATCTCCATGTGCTGATCTCCCACCTGCAGCAGGTCGAAACCGAGGAGCGCTCCAGCGAGCTCTGCCGCCTCTCGATGAAACAGCCGCGGGGCTGAGGCTCCGGCCGGTTCAGGGCCTGACCTTCCACCCTGGCGCCGGCTCCAGGGGCTGCCCACAGTGCGGCCAAGCAGTGCTTAAGCCCATGGCTAGCCAGCGCCAGCCCCATTGGGTTAATACCCCGGTGTTGCTGGAGGCCATCGAGCGTTACGAGCAGGGCCGCCTAGCCAGGCCCCTGCAGCTCTGGCTCCGGGGTCTGCTGGAGATCGACCCCCTCGATCCGCCATCCCCACTCAAGCCCCCCTGCTGAGTCCTTTCCTTGGACGGCTTCTGGCCAGCGCTCAACGCGCTGCGGTTTGCAGGATGCGCAGGGCGGCCATTGCGGCGCCGTAGCCGTTATCGATATTCACCACGCTGAGCCCCGGGGCACAGCTGGCAAGCATGCCCATTAGGGCCGCTTGCCCGCCCGCACTCACCCCATAGCCCACACTCACCGGCACAGCGATCACCGGCTGGGGCAGCAAGCCCGCCAGCACCGTGGGCAGGGCCCCTTCCATGCCAGCGCAGGCAATCAACACCCGGGCGCTGCGCAAATTCTCCAGCTGGTCGAGTAGCCGCTGCAGGCCTGCCACCCCCACATCAAGCACCAGTTCACAGGCGATGCCGTGGCACTGCAGGGCCAACTGGGCCTCGGCCGCCACGGAAAGGTCACTGCTGCCCCCGCCCAGCACCACCACCCGGCCCCGATCGGGATCGGCAGGCGGCAGGGGGCCCCGGGTGAGGCAGCGGGCCTGGCGATGGTGCACCAGGTCCTGGCCCGCCCGGGGGGCCTTGGCCAGCAGGGCGGCCACGGCTTCGGCCTTGGCCGGATCGACCCGGGTCACCAGGCCGAGTTCCGAGGCGGCCTGAAGTTGCTCCAAGACCAGGGCGATCTGCTCGACGCTCTTGTGTTCGCCCCAGATCGCCTCCACCATGCCGAGGCGGCGACGGCGGTCGAGATCGAGGCGAATGGTGGGAGCGAGGGGTGGCTCGCCGGATGGGGGCGGGATCGTCATCGCTTCAACCCCCGGGGGCCGCTGCCGTTAGCCCCGGGGTGGTCGTCACGTTGCCGGTGGAGGCCAGGGGCTCGAGCTCTGCTTCGGCCAGTAGCGGAAAGGGGTTACCCCTGCTCTGGCCAGTCAACTGGCGGGCCCGTTGTTCGAAACGCTCCTGTACCCGGCCCACCTCCGCCTCGGGAATGGCCTTCCATTGGCCGCGACTAGCCCAGCGGATCAGCAGGGCGCCTTCCTGGCGCTGGCGATCCCACAGCAGCTGGCGGCCCTGGAAGCCCGGTTGCTCGGCCAGCCAGGGTTCCCAGCTGGCTTTCTCCGCCTCCAGCCAGGCCCGGTAGTGCCCGGCGGGAACTTCCAGGCGCAGCAGCTCCACCACCGGGCCCTTGGCCGGCTCTGGAGTGGTCAACGCTTCAGCCGCCAGATCGTTTGCCGATCGGGCCGCCGCAGGGCTGCACGAGGCCGTAAACACCACCAACAGCACCAGGCCAAGGGCCAGAACCCTAGGCAGCCAGGGCCATCCCCTGGTCGGGGGTGGCTGCAAGTCGCTCCTCACGGTTTCTGCAGCAGGGCTACGGCGTGGCAGGCGATGCCCTCTTCCCGCCCGGTGGGCCCCAGCTGCTCATTGGTGGTGGCCTTCACCCCAACCCGGTCCGGCTCCACGCCGAGCCGGTCAGCGATCGCCGCCCGCATGGCCCCAATGTGGGGTTTCAACTTGGGCCGCTCCGCCACCACTACCGAATCCACGTTGACGATGCTCCAGCCCCGCTCCGCCACCAGGGCCACCACCTGCTCGAGCAGCACCAGGCTGTCGGCGCCCCGCCAGCGCGGATCATCGGGGGGGAAATACTTGCCGATGTCGCCCAGGGATAGGGCCCCCAGCAGGGCATCGATCAGGGCGTGCACGAGCACATCGGCGTCGCTATGGCCATCGAGCCCCAGGCCATCGGGATGCTCGAGCCGCACGCCACCGAGAATGAGGGGCCGGCCGGGCACCAGCCGATGGATGTCGTAGCCGTTGCCGATGCGCAGGTCCATGCAAGCGAGCCTATGGCTGAGATTGGCGATCAGGGGTTGGCTCCGGGTCTTGCTTGAGCCAGCGGGCATAGAGGTCTGGTCGCCGCTCCTTGGTGCGGGCCTGTTGTTGCTGGCTGCGCCAGCGGGCAATCGCCCCATGGTCGCCTGAGCGCAGCACCTCGGGCACCTCCTGGCCGCGGAAGTTGGCGGGGCGGGTGTAATGGGAATGTTCCAGCAGCAGGCTGCTATGGCTTTCCTCCTCTAGGGATGCGGCTGTGCCAACCGTTCCTTTTAGCAGCCGAACGACGCCGTTGATGATCACCATGGCGGGCAGTTCGCCACCTGTAAGCACGAAATCACCGATCGACACTTCCTCATCGGCTAGGGGGCGTATGCGTTCATCAAAGCCCTCGTAGTGCCCGCACAAAAACACCAGCTGGTTGTAGTTGGTGGCCCACCGTTTGAGGTCGTCCTGGCGTAGGGGTTGGCCCTGGGGGCTCATCAGCAGGACCCGCCGCTTCTCCTTGATTGGTATCGCTTCAAAGGCGGCATAGATCGGCTCAGGCTTGAGCACCATCCCAGCGCCACCCCCATAGGGTTCATCGTCCACCTTCCTGTAGCGATCAAGGGCGTAATCGCGGGGATTGTGGCAGTGCAGTTCAGCAATGCCGGCGGCAAAGGCCCGACCAATCACCCCCAGGCCCTGGAGTGGGGCGAAGGCCTCCGGCGCCAGGCTGATCACATCGAGACGCATGGACAGGCTCAGTTGGGTGATCGCGGCGACTGGCTGCCTGGCGTAGGGGCTGGAGGCCGGGGAACCCGGCGGATTTCAGAACTGAAGCTGGCCCGTCCCGGGCTACCGCCGGCCAGCTGCTCAACGGTCGAGCGCAGCCGCAGGTTTGGCTTGGTGAACCAGATCCGCTCCCGCAACTGCCTGTCCCCCAGTTCAATGACCAGATCCAAGCTGCCGTCTGGCCAGAGGGTCCAGGTCCCGGTGGGGCCCGCATCGGGATCAAGGTGGGATCCGAAGCGACCATCAGCATGGAAATAGGCCTGCTGCACGGCCGTTTCCCCCTTCACCTGCATGGTGAGGCCGCCGTGTCCGTCGCCGTTGGCGGCCAGCAGGCCCATGGTCAGTTCGGCCCGCTCACTGGCGTGCCAGCTGTTGTCATCGGCTTCGATGGGGGGCTCTCCGGCTTGTGGGTGAGGCTCCCCGGAGAGGGGCGCTTGGGCCCTTGCGTCCTGGTCCGATCCCAGCAGGAAGCGGCTGCGCAGGCTCATCCAGTCGCCGGCGCAGACCTGCAGGAAGGCGCCGAGGTTGGTGGGTGGAAAGCTTGCTGCTGCCCCGCTCTCTGGGGTTCCGTTGGTGGTCACACTTGCGTCGGTCAAGGCAGCGGCTTTGGCAGGGCAGTGGCCCCATCCTCTCAGTCGCCTCGGTACCCCAATTCCGCCAGCCGGGCCGGGTTGCGGCGCCAGTTCGGCACCACCTTCACGAACAATTCCAAATACACCGGCCCATCGATCAGCTTGACCATCTGCAGGCGGGCACCGCTGCCGATCTCCTTAAGCATGGAGCCGCCCTTGCCGATCAGGATTCCCTTTTGGCTGCTGCGCTCCACTAGCACCGTCGCCAGGATCGCCGTGCGCGGCCCGTCATCCACGATCCGGTCGATCGACACGGCTACCGAATGGGGAATCTCTTCGCGGGTGTGGGTCAGCACCTGCTCGCGGATCAGTTCGGCCAGCAGCAGTTGTTCGGGCTGGTCGCTCACCGCATCGGCGGGATAGAGGTGGGGCCCCAGGGGCAGGTCGGCGGCTACGGCCGCCAGCAATTCTTCCGTGCCGGCGCCGCTGAGGGCGCTGATGGGGTGCAGCGGCCAGGACCTGGCGGTGCGATCCCCCGGGCCATCGCCTTGGGTAGGCCCGTCGCCTTCGTCAACGCCACCGTCATTGGCTCCGTCATTGGCTCCGTCATCGCCACCACCCCTGCTGCCGCCCCTGCTGCCGATGACGGAGGCGACCAGGTCCCGGTAACTGGCTTCCAGGGCCCAGGCCTTGCCCTCTGGGACCAGGTCGTGTTTGTTCAGGGCCACATGCACGGGTACCCGGCAGTTGCGCAGCAGCTCCACGATGAAACCATCGCCGCGGCCGGCCAGTTCGCTGCCATCAACGAGCAGCACCACCACATCCACCTCGCCGATGGCCCCCCTGGCGCTCTGCACCAGCCGTTCGCCCAGCAGGTGATGGGGTTTGTGGATGCCTGGGGTGTCAACAAACACCAGCTGGGCCGTGGGCGTGGTCAGGATCCCGCGCAAGCGATTGCGGGTGGTTTGGGCCACGGGCGAGGTGATCGCCACCTTTTCGCCTACCAGGTGGTTGAGCAGGGTCGATTTGCCCACGTTGGGGCGCCCGATCAGGGCGACAAAGCCCGAGCGGAAACCCGGCGGGCTCGTTCCAAGACTGTCCAGGCTGATCAGCCTGCCCTGGCTGTCCTCGCCTACTGATCCGCCCTTGGGCGCAGCCGCTGGGGCTTGGCCAGGCGACGGTTGTTTTCCGGACTTGGGCTTGGCAGTCTTGGGCTTGGGGGTCTTGGGCTCGTCGCTATGGGGCAACGCCGTGTCGCGGGGTGGCTTCATACCCTCAACACTGACAGTTCCCCGACCCATTGCCATGGCCAGTCCCGGCACCGCGCCGCTTGAGCCCAGCTTTCCCCAGGCCCTAGAGATCGCTACCCAATGGCTGGCCCTCTGGGAGGCGGGCGAACTCAGTGATGAGGTGCTGGCCGATCGGGTGTCTGAACTGGTGGCAAGCCGGGATGGGGCCCGCGGCTTTTTCGTGGTGTCCCTGGCTGGAGACAGCCCCCTGATGGACCGGTTGCCGGACTCGGTGGCGCTGGTGCTACGCGCTGGCGGCGACGGGGTTGTCGACCTGTCGGTCCGCAACCTGGCCATGAGCACGGCCATGGCCGTGCAGCACAGGCGCTCTGGCGATGGGGCCATGCAGGCGGGCTCCGAACGGGTCCAGGCCCGTTCGACTGAGTTGTTGCGGCTGCTGGAGCCTGCCCTGGTGAAGCAGCGCCTGGAGACCCTGCTAGAGGCCACGGCCGGCAGGGGTGAGGACGTGGCCTTCCTCGATCGTTGGGGCTATGACGCCGAGCAACGCATTGCCATAACTGCCGCGTTATTGGCGGTGGCAGAGGCCTAATTGCCATGAAAAAGCGCCCTTTTGATGGGCGCTTGCAGGGACCGGATTGGTTTGAATCGGCCCCGGTCCCGTGGGGATCAAGGGCCTAAGCCTTGGCCTCGATCGGACGTCTAAACCGCAAGCCCTCCTAGTTGCGGCGGTTGCCGCCGTTGAGGGCAATGATCAGCCGCAGGATGAAGATGAACAGGTTGATGTAGGTGAGATACATCCCCAGGGCGCCGGCCAGGTACTGGTCGTCGTTGTAGGTGCGGGGCATCGTGTAGAAGTCCACGAAGGCGGCGCCCACAAACAGCACCGTGCCGAAGCCGGCGATCATCAGCTCAAAACCGCCGCCGCCAAAGCCGGGCACGAAAATGCCGCCAACCACCTGCACCACCATGGCGATCAGCAGGCCGATGATGCCCAAGCCCACAACGGCGGTGAGCGATTGGCCGACGCTGTCACTCATGCGGCGGCCGACAAAGGAGGCGATCACAAAGGTGATGCCAGTGGCAAAGGCCGCCGTTCCGATGGCGCCAATGCCGGCTGTGCCGATCGCCATGGCGACGATGCCACTCAGGGTGAAGCCGGTGAGCAGGCTGTAGGCGGTCAGCAGGGGCAGGGCCGTGCTGTTGTTGCCCTTCATCGCCACGTTTTGGGCGACAAAGAAAAGAATGAAGTTGCCGATCAGGGCCACCCAAAAGAGCGGCATGAACAGGGTGGGGCTGCTGGCCATCAGGGTCAGGCCACCGATGACGCCGCCGGCCGTGAGCACCATGCCGCCGCCCACATAGGGCAGGGCCTTGTTCACCACATTCGGGCCCACCAGGGCGCTGGATTGGGCCTCGCGGATGGCCTGCTGGAAATTGCTGCTTGCGGGCATGGTCCTCAGGTGGGACGAACTCCCCCCATCCTGCCAGTGCTGGCCGGGGTTTGCCTGTTCAGGCGCGGCCCGGCAGGTGTGGATCACCCCCTAGGGCTGGCTCCGGGATGCGGGGCCAGCCCTAGGGGGTGAGGGGGAAGGAATGGATACCCTTCTATTCGAGTTCCGCGGCTGGAGTCACCCAGGGGGCAGCTCATTGCGGCTCAGTGGGTGGTGGAGGGGCTGGTGCTGTCCCGCAGGGCGTAGGCCTGGACGAGTCGTTGCACCAAAGGATGGCGAACCACATCGGCAGCAGTGAGCCGGCAGATCGCCACCCCTTCCACGCCCTCGAGCACCTGGGCGGCCTCAATCAGGCCACTGCGCTGATGGGCGGGCAGGTCGATCTGGCTGGGGTCGCCGGTGACGACCATGCGTGAGTTCTCCCCCAGGCGGGTAAGCACCATGCGCATCTGGGTGGGGGTGGTGTTTTGGGCCTCATCGAGGATCACAAAGGCATCGCTCAAGGTGCGGCCGCGCATGTAGGCCAGGGGCGCCACCTCGATCACGTTGCGATCCAACAAATTGGCGGTTCTCTCCTGGCCCAGCAGGGCGTGCAGGGCGTCGTAGAGGGGACGCAGGTAGGGATCCACTTTTTGCTGCAGGTCTCCCGGCAGAAATCCGAGCCGTTCGCCCGCTTCCACCGCCGGACGGGTGAGGATCAAGCGTTCAACCTTGCGCTCCTGCAGCATCTTGACGGCCTGCACAGCCGCCAAAAACGTCTTGCCGCTGCCGGCGGGACCTAGGGCCAGGGTGAGGTCGTGGTTTTCGATCGCCTCGACGTAGGCCTGTTGTTTGGGGGTGCGGGGCCTCAGCAGGCGGCCGCCCTGGCTGCGGACCAAGACCTGCTTGGCCAATTGCTGCTGGGCCGCAGCCTGGCCGGTGTCTAGGGCGGCAAGCACCGTTTGCAGATCGCCGCTGGATACGGCTTGGCCCTCCTGCCAGAGGGGGCGAAGCAACTCAACAACGCCGGCGGCCCGCTCGAGCTGGGGAGGCAGCCCCCGCAGCGATAAGGCAAGGCCCCGCATCACGACCGAAGCGCCCGTTAGGGCTTCGAGGCGATGCAAGTTAATTTCTGCCTCCCCAGCGAGGGCCAGGGCGGCACTCTGGTCAGGCAGGTCGATGGTGAAGCTGGTGAGTGCGGGGGCCCCGGCCATGGGGCGGCCCCTCAAGCGTCCGCCGGAGCGTCCTCAGTGGGGGCTGGGGCGGCTTCCGCAGCAGCAGCTTCGGCGGCCGCAGCCTCAGCAGCAGCAGCGGCCTCAGCAGCAGCCTTGGCGGCGGCAAGCTCGGCTTCCTTCGCTGCGGCAGCGGCTTTGGCCTCAGCCTTGGCGGCGGCTTCGCGGGCGATGGCTTGCTTGGCCTTGCCAACGGTTTCGGCGGGGCGGATCGTTTTCTCCACCAGACCGCCTTTTTCGAGCAGGGCCCGCACGGTGTCGGTGGGCTGGGCTCCCTGGCTTAGGCGGGTGCGGATCGCCTCGGTGTCGAGGCGGGTTTCCTTGGTGCGGGGGTTGTAGAAGCCCAGCTCCTGCAGGGGCAGACCATCCCGCCTGGAGGTGCTGTTGGTGGCCACGAGGCGGAAGCTCGCTTCCCGCTTCTTACCAAACCGCTTCAGGCGGAGCTTGATCATCGTGGCCTTGCCTTACTGACTGGAGGGTGAATAGAAGCCCGGTCGCGGTGAACGCCCTGGCTGATTTGGCGGTGAATCCACTCGCCAAACAACAACAATACCCTTTGGCCGCCACCCCTGGCGCTGGACGGAGGCACGGTCTAGAGCTGGCCGAAGCCCTTGCGTTTTTTGGCGGGTTTGGCCTGGCGCTGGGGCCCGGCCCCCCTGGCCCCAGGCACGCCAGCGCCCCCCATGCCTGGCATGCCCCCCATTCCCGGCATGCCGCCCATGCCCGGGAAGCCGCCGCCCATGCCCGGGATGCCACCGGGCATGCCGCCGCGGGTCATTTGTTGCATAAAGCCGCGCATTTTCTGGAAATCGGCGAGCACCTTGTCCACATCGGCGGGGGTGTGGCCGCTGCCACCGGCGATGCGCCGGCGGCGGCTGGGCTGGGCGGCCAGCAGTTCCGGCTGCTGGCGCTCGGCCGTGGTCATCGAGCCGATCATCGCTTCGATCTTTTTGAGCTGCTCCTCGCCCTGCTTGAGCATGCCGTCATCAATCTTGTTCATCCCCGGGATCATTTTCATCAGGCCGCCGAGGGAGCCCATGCGCTTGATCAGGCGCATTTGCTGCAGAAAATCGGAGAAGTCGAAGGAGGCCTCCTGCAGCTTTTGCTGCATGCGGGCCACATCGGCCAGCTCCACTTCCTTTTGGGCCTTCTCCACCAGGGTGAGCACATCGCCCATGCCGAGGATGCGGCTGGCCATGCGCTCGGGGTGGAAGGGCTGCAGGGCCTCCACCTTTTCGCCGGTGCCGATGAACTTGATCGGGGCGCCGCTCACCTTGCGGATCGAGAGGGCGGCGCCGCCGCGGCTGTCGCCATCGAGCTTGGTCAGCACGGCGCCGGTGAGGCCGATCTGGTCGTGGAAGGCGCGGGTGAGTTCGGCCGCCTCCTGGCCGATCATCGAATCCACCACCAGCAGCACCTCGTCCGGGGCCACGGCGCTGCGGATCCGCACCATCTCCTCCATCATCGAGAGGTCGATTTGGAGGCGGCCAGCCGTGTCGACAATCACGGTGTCGAAGCCTTCTTCGCGGCCCTTGGCCACGCCGGCGGCGGCAATGTCCTCGGGTTTGGCCTCGGTGCCAAGGCTGAACACCTCCACTCCGATTTGGTTGCCCAGGGTGCGCAGCTGCTCGATGGCGGCGGGCCGGTAGACATCGGCGGCCACCAGCAGGGTGCGGCGCCCCTGCTCCTTGAGGTGCAGGCCCAGCTTGGCTGTGGCGGTGGTCTTGCCGGCGCCCTGCAGGCCGGCCATCAGAACCACCGTGGGGGCTACGGCGGCCCGAACTAGGGGGGCATTGCCGCCGCCCATCACCTCCACCAGCTGCTCATGCACCAGCTGGATGAACTTCTGGTCGGGACTTACGCCGCGCACAACCTCAGAGCCCACGGCCCGGCGGCGCACGTCCTCAACAAAATCCTTGACAACGCTGAGGCTGACATCGGCCTCCAGCAGGGCGCGCCGCACCTGTTGCAGGGCGCCTTCGACGTTGGTTTCGGTGATGGTGGCCTGCCCCCTGAGGCTTTTAACCGCATCTTCAAAACGCTGGGATAGCTCGTCAAACATCGGGGTAGCGGCGGGGAGGCGGGACGCCCTTGTGGGCTAATCGTAAAAAGGCGGATCCACCGGGGGCTCCCCTGGTGCTGGGCGTGGGCCTTTGAAGTCCTCAGCCAGGTGCCAATCCAGCGGCGGACCTAGCCAAGGTCGCTCCAGCCAGGGTTGGGGGTCAGGTCTGCCAACCGGGTCGTCAGGGTCGGCTGGCTTGGAAGATCACCCGTTCCAGCTTCCAGGTTTTCTGGTTGCGGCCAAACACATAAATGTTGTGGCGTTCGCCTTCGGGGGTCTGCTCCAGCAACTTGCCGGCCTGGCTGCGGCGTTCGTCGCCGTAGAGAAGGCTGACCTTGGCCTCGATCCGCTCGGGGCTGCGGCTGCCGATCTCCAGGCCGGTGACCTTGGCGGTCACGGTTTGGGTTTCGCCGCGATCGAGGTCGGCCTGGCGGTCCTGATCCAGGGCTGCCACAAGGGACGCAACGGCCAGCTGCCTCGGGGGGAGGGCCGGCGCCTGGCCGGCGAGCACGGCCGCTTTGGCTTGGAGCCAGGCCTCCAGCAGCCGCTGGAGTTGGGCTTGGCTGGGCTCAACGGCCTGGAGGGGCAGCTCCGGCTGGGGCGGTTTGGGTTTGGGCTTGGCCAGGTTGGCCGGCTGGGTCGGCAGGGGCTGCACGGGCAAGGGAATGCCGCGCTCCGGCTTCGGTCTTAGGGCCAGCCAGCCCCCCAGTCCCAGGCCTGCCAGGGCCACTCCCGCCACCGTGGCGACCAGGGGGAAGGGCCAGGCTGGTGCCGTCCTGGGGTCGGGGCCCTGGGCGAGAGCGCTGCTGGGATGGGGAGCCCCTGGGGCGTCTCCGCCGGGCAGGGCCCCAAAGGGATGGGCGGGCGACTGGATTGGATTGGCTTGGGGGGTGGAAAGCTCTGGCCAGGCCAGGGGCTCTAGGGCGTAGCCAAGTCCGTCCTTGGCCTCGATGACTGGGGCCATGGCCCCTGGATCGGCAACGCGCCCAGTGCTTYTCCAGGGGGGAAGCACTCGCCGCAAGCGACGGGGAAGGGGCAGGTCCCCTAGCGCCAGTTGRCCTGGCTGCCAGCGGGCCAGGTCCGCCTTGACGGCCTTGGCCTGGGCCCATACCGATCCCAGCCGTTGGCGCAGCTTCAGCTGGGGCAGGYCCCAGCCAGCCCAGGGAGCCTCGGGCCAGGCGGGTTGGGAGAAGTCGTCGCCGGCGCCTGAGCCTGGGGCAACCGGAGCAAGGCCGCTCTGGGTTGGGCTGGAGGACGCCTGCCAGGGGGCATTCCAGGGGGCGGGTTGGGGGTCGTCCAGGCCCGGTTCGGGCGCGCTGACCTGCTGGCGGCCACTGGCTGGAACCTGGCGGCCACTGCGGCGGTCCTGTTGTTCCAYGTAGGCCTGCACGTCCCGGTCGGCGAACCAGGCATCGAGATCGGCATCCACCTCCATATCCCGATAGCCCGGCAACACCTCCCGAGCCAGCCAGTCGCGGCAATAGGCGCAGAGGTGCTCGAGGGATTCACTGCCCTGCTCGCTGGCCCATTGGCGCAGCTCCGGACTGGCGCCCTGGTCGAAATGGGCTTCGGCCTGCTCCACCTGGCCCAGCAGCAGCTGTTGGCAGGCCAGGAACGGTTCGATCCCCAGTTGGCCGGCGGCGGCCAGGCGTCCATAGGCCTCGCGAATGCGCTCGGGCTTGCGCTGGGCAAAGCCGGAGGCCGTGAGGGCGTAGCTGGCCAGGAAATCGGCGGTGGCGGAGCCGGCCTTCGCCCAGCGACTGAACAGGTCAACCTGTTCTTGAACCGTCAGGAACGGGCGGATCTGCTTGAAAAAGGTCTGGAACTTGCCCTGGTCGAACTCCCGGTCGCTGTCGCCATCGAGGCCGCCGCGGCGCTGCACCAGCTCTTCGAGCAGCTTCAGACCTTCCAKGCGCTCCAGGGCGGCGCCCAGGTCGCGGCTGACCAGATCAAGGACCCGGTAGGGCAGCAGCTGGCCCAGTTGCTGTTCCAGCTGGCGCCGTTGCTGGGGCAGCTGGCCCATGCGTTGCAGCAGTTGCAGGCCCTGTTGCAGGACGGTGGCGGCCGCCTCAAAGCGGCGCTGGTCCTGGTAATCCTTGGCGGCCGCCTGGCAGGCCAGGCCAGCTAGGAGGGTGAGATCGGCCTCACGGCCGCTGCCCAGGGCCGGTGCTTGGGGGGGCTGCAGGTTGCGTCGGGCCGTATCAAAGGCTTCCTGGGCCAGGCCGGCCTCCAGCACCAATAACAGGCCCGCCACGTCGAGGGAGGCTGGGATCTCCAGGGCGGCGAGCTGGCCGCTGCCGCCCGAGCTGTGGATCGCCAGCAGCTGGGCCTCATAGGCCCGACGCCGCTGTTCATCRCTGAGGAGGTCGGCGCTTTGGCGAAGCAACTCGGCCCGGGCCTGCAAGGTTCCCTGGGTGAAGCCCTGGTCGGGACTGCGATCGAGCCGTTGCTGCAGCGTGCGCAGCACGGACTGGGCATCGGTGCTCGGCTGCACCCCAAGCAGGTGGAAATGGTCGATCGGCAGTTCCAAGCCAGGAGCTTCGCTGACAACTGACTGTAAGCAGAGGTGTTTAGGCTGGCCAGCCARTTATGGCCGCTCTTGCCACCATTTGGTGCCAATGGACCCCGTACAGTCGATTAACGCTTCAGGCCCTTCGGCGATGACGGCTGAATTAACAACGGGAATTGCGGCTCCCCAGGCCGGTGGCCAAGGTGCCAAAGACCAATCCGCCAAAGACCAATCCGCCAGGGAGCAAGCCGCCGCCGCCGGCAGCCACGCCGAGCGGCTCTCAGCCCTCTACCCCGCCACCCCCGCCACGGTGACCCGCGAGGAGGGCCTGATGCTCTACCGCGACATGACCCTCGGGCGCCGCTTCGAAGACAAGTGCGCCGAGATGTACTACCGCGGCAAGATGTTTGGTTTCGTGCATCTTTATAACGGCCAGGAAGCGGTGAGCACCGGTGTGATCCGGGCGATGAAATTGCAACACGATTGGTTCTGCAGCACCTATCGCGACCACGTCCATGCCTTGAGTTGCGGCGTGCCGGCCCGGGAGGTCATGAGTGAGTTGTTTGGCAAGGAAACTGGCTGCAGCAAGGGCCGGGGCGGCTCCATGCACCTTTTTTCCAAGGAACACCACCTGCTTGGTGGTTATGCCTTCATCGGTGAAGGGATCCCCGTGGCCCTCGGCTCTGCCTTCACCAGTCGCTATAAGCGTGATGCCCTCGGAGATGCCAGCAGCGATGCCGTCACRGCGGCTTTTTTTGGCGATGGCACCTGCAACATTGGCCAGTTTTATGAATGTTTAAACATGGCGGCTCTCTGGAAGCTGCCGATTCTTTTCGTGGTGGAAAACAACAAGTGGGCCATCGGCATGGACCACAACCGGGCCACCAGTGACCCGGAGATCTGGCGCAAAGCGGCTGCCTTCGGCATGGCCGGCGAAGAGGTGGACGGCATGGATGTGCTGGCGGTGCGGGCAGCGGCCCAGCGGGCGATTGAGCGGGCCAGGGCCGGAGAGGGTCCCACCGTGCTCGAGTGCCTCACCTATCGCTTCCGGGGCCACTCCCTCGCCGACCCCGATGAGCTGCGGGCTGAGGCCGAGAAGCAGTTCTGGGCCCAGCGCGATCCGATCAAGCAGCTGGCTGGTCACCTGCTCGAGCAGCAACTGGCTAGCGAAGCCGACCTCAAGGCGATCGAAAAGGAGATCGATGCCCATGTGGCCGATTGTGTTGAGTTTGCCCTCGCGGCCCCCGAGCCCGACCCGGCCGAATTGACCCGCTACATCTGGGCTGACGACTGAACGGTTGTGGGGATTGCAGTTCAGGCCCAGATCCCCCTAGATCCATCCCGGCCTCTTGATTCGGCCCTTAGGGACCCTGGAGGGTGGGGCTTCGGCGGGTGAAGTGGCGCAGCTTGCGCAGGGCCTTGAGTTCCACCTGCCTCACCCGCTCCCGGGAGACATCAAGGAGTCGGCCAATCTCGGCCAGAGTGTGACGATCATGGCCTTCTAAGCCAAAACGCATTTCCAGCACCTGGCGCTCCTGCTCCGAAAGCTGGCCGAGCCATTGGYCCAGTTGTTCCAGATGGATGCCCCGCTCGACCGACTCCAGGGGTTCGCTGTGGCTGGTATCGGCAATCAGGTCGCCCAGGAAGCTGCGATCGTCATCACCGTTCACCGGTGCATCAAGGCTGGAGGTAGTGAGTGACTGGCGCAGCAGCGAATCGAGCTCCTCGATCGGCATGTCCATGGCCTCGGAAATCTCCTGGCGACTGGGCATCGCCCCGAGTTTGTGGGCCAGATCCAGGCTCACCCTGCGAATCGCCGAGAGCCGTTCTGACAGGTGCACCGGCAGCCGGATCGTCCGTGATTGRCAGGCAATCGCCCGGGTCATGCTCTGGCGAATCCACCAGAAGGCGTAGGTCGAAAACTTRTAGCCCCGGGTGGGATCGAACTTTTCAACGGCCCGCTCCAGGCCTAGGGACCCCTCCTGGATCAGGTCGAGCAGTTCGAGGCCTTTCCCTTGATATTTCTTGGCAACGCTGACAACAAGGCGAAGGTTMGCCTTCATCATGCGCTCTTTGCAGCGGCGGCCAACCCGAATTAATTTATTSTCCTGATCGCTATAGCCCCCATCTTTGGGCTCCTCCAGGAGCCGCATCATGATCTGCACCTGATTGCCCAGTTCAATCTCTTCGGCTGGTGTCAGCAAAGGCACACGCCCGATCGTGCCGAGATACCAGCTGATCGGATCACTGCTGCGGCGGCGGGGGCCGTCGCTGTCTGGCGGGCCAGAGGCGGTCATGGAGTGGGGGGATAGAAGTTAACCCAACCTCCTACAGAAAAGCGAAATTTGTCTGTGTCTTCATGAATCGTTCAGCATTGCGAGGCATCTGTTGACAGGGGATTTCTCGGTCCCATTGTTGGTACAGATTGTCTTCATATTTGAGCGGATTGATCAACGCTTTGCGTCGCAAGCGCTGCCGCTACGGCCATCGGTGTCGCCCCACCGGGGCCACCGCGGCGATGGGCTTGGCAGCCGGCCAGGGCATGGTTGAGGGCCGCTGCCGCCAGGAGGGCGCCATCAAGCCGCAGCGCTGGGGGGGCTTGATGGCGCTGGTTTGCGGCGACAGGTTGGTTGCCAGCTGCAGCTCTTTCAGCAGCAACAGCCCTCTGAGCTGCAACAGCCATGGCCCCGCGGCCGGCCGCGTAGCCCGCCAGCACATCGCCCAAGCCGGCCCGGGCTGCGCCTGGGCAGGTTTCAGCCAATTGCCAGCGGCGTCCATCGGCGGTGGCGATGACGCTGTGGGCCCCCTTCAACAGCACGGTGGCCGTGGAGGCTTGGGCGGCGGCGGCGGCGGCCTTTAGGGGCGCAAGGCCAGCCAGATCGGGGAACAGGCGGGCAAATTCGGCCCGATGGGGCGTCAGCCAGGTTGGGCCTTGGCGTTGACGCAGCCATTGGCTGGCGCCCGATTCCAGGCCTTGGCCCAGCTCTGCCAGCCGGTTGAGGCCATCGGCATCGAGCAGCA
>NSII01000121.1 GCA_002737305.1 Synechococcus sp. Baikal-G1 | reverse complement strand
TATCGGGCCTGGCAGCTGGGCGAGCCCCTAGCGCCCGACCTCTGCCGCATCCCGGCGCCCGGCGGGCCCGCCCTGGCCCCAGGGCAGCTCGGACTGCTGCTGGTTCCTGCCCTCGGCTTCGACCGCCAGGGCATCCGGCTGGGCTCCGGTGGGGGGTGGTACGACCGCCTGCGCGCCGATCCGCAGTGGCGGGCCGTGCCTGCCCTGGCGGTGCTGCCGGCGGCCTGCCTGGTGGAGCAGCTGCCCCGGGACCCCTGGGATGTGCCTTTTGATGGCTGGCTTGATGAGGCGGGGGTTCATCGGCTGCCCGCCGCAGGGAGCTTTCCCTGGGTTGCTGGCAAGAGCACCTGACGCCTTATTAACGATTCCCCCTCGGGGCCAGCGCTTCCGGACGTCCTTTGCCAAGATTCATCGGTTGCCCGTAGAGCTGCTTTGGATTCCCTGGCCCCCCACCAGCTGCGTTCCCCCGCCAGCCGCCGTTCCAGCGGTGGTTCCGCCAGCGCGGCCGAGCGGGTTCTCCACTCCGAGCTCAAGGGCCGCACCCAGGACAACGATGCCCTGTCGATGATGGTGAGCTCGATGGTGCACATGGTGCAGGCCGGCAAGGGCAGCGATAGCCGCTGGTCCGCATCCTGAAGGGGCCCGCTTGTTGAAAAGGTTCTGCCCCTGGGCCGAGCTTGGTTCCCCCAGGGCATGGGGCTAGCACCATTTTTTCCAGGACCATGGGTGGCTGGCTGGGGCTTGCTTGGCGGTCCCTGATTGCGGCCGGATCTCCTCAGCACAGTTGTCCTGCGCACCGATCCCTCGGCAACCGGCGTCCCAGCCGGTAGCGTCCTAATGCCCTTTGCGCCTTCGCCATGACCCGCTCTGCAGCCAGGCCTGCTGCTGGCCCGTTCCCTGGCGTTAGCCGTCCCTCTGGCGCCGCCAGGCTGCAGGGCGGGGCCGCCGTTCTTACCGCCCTGGTCTGCAGCTCTGCCCTGTTGGGAAGTCCCTCCCGGGTCGAGGCCCACGCCATCGAAAGCAGCATTACCCGGCTGGCCAGCCTCAGCAACGGCCTGCTGTTGAGCAGCCAGTTCGGCAGCGGTCAACCGACGGTGGATGCCCAGGTGAGCCTGATTGGACCGGGTGGCAAAGCCGTTGCCCTCGGTCGCACCGACGCCCATGGCCAGCTCAGCTTTGCCCTGCCTAAAGGCTCAAGTGGCGATTGGGACGTGCAGGTGGATGGGGGGCCTGGCCACCGCGACTACATCACCATGCCGGTGCAGGCCGGTCAGGCCCAGCTCGACCGCCTCAGTGGGCGGCAGCTGCCGGGCCTGGGCGATTTCCTGGCCACCCTGCGCCATCCCGGCGTGCTGGCCCTGGGCGGGCTTTGCGGGGTGGCGGGCGTACTGATTGGCATGGATCGTCGCCGCCGGCGCGGTTGATGGCCACGGGCAGTCCGGCCTTGGATCGCATGGTCGAGCGGCTGAAGGCCAGCTCCGATCCCAAGCGTCGCTATGAATACGTGCTCTGGCTCGCCAAGAAGCTGGAGCCCTTGCCGGAGGAATTCCGGCAGGACGCCTTCAAGGTGAAGGGATGCGTCTCCCAGGTCTATGTGGTGGGCCAGCTCCAAAATGGCCGGCTCCATTGGCAGGGCGATTCCGATGCGGCGATCACCAAGGGACTGCTGGCCCTTCTGATCGAAGGGCTCGAAGGGCTTGAACCGGCCCAGGCGGCCAGCCTCGATCCGGCCTTCGTGGCCGAAACGGGCCTCCAGGCCAGCCTCACGCCATCGCGGGCCAATGGCTTTCTCAACATCCTGGCGATGATGAAGGCCCAGGCCCGGGCCCTGCAGGCTGGCGGCGTTGGGCCCCAAACCCCCGTTGAACCGTGAATGGCCCAGGGATTTCTAGGATCCCGTCTTTGACGGCAACGCGGCCATGACCATCGGCATCGGCTTGTTGGGTTTGGGCACGGTGGGGGCCGGCGTAGCCGCCATCCTGGCCACCCCCCAGGGGCGCCATCCCCTGGTGGCCGACCTGGAACTCAAACGGGTTGCGGTGCGCGATCTGGCCCGGCCCCGGCCCGTGGCGCTCGCCGAGGGGCTGCTCTGCACCGATCCCGAAGCCGTGGTTGATGACCCGGCCGTAGAGATTGTGGTGGAGGTGATGGGTGGCCTGGAGCCGGCCCGCTCCTTGATCCTGCGGGCGATCGCCGCGGGTAAACCGGTGGTCACCGCCAACAAGGCCGTGATCGCCCGCTACGGCGATGAGATTGCCGCCGCCGCCCAGGCCCAGGGGGTGTATGTGTTGATCGAGGCGGCCGTGGGCGGCGGCATTCCGATCATCGAACCGCTGAAGCAATCCCTGGGCGGCAACCGCATCCAGCGGGTGAGCGGCATCATCAACGGCACCACCAATTACATCCTCAGCCGCATGGCCGCTGAGGGCGCGGCCTACGGCGCCGTGCTGGCCGATGCCCAGCAGCTGGGCTACGCCGAGGCCGACCCGGCGGCGGATGTGCAGGGCGGCGATGCGGCCGACAAGATTGCGATCCTGGCGGGCCTGGCCTATGGGGGGCCTGTGGATCGGGCCGCCATTGCCACCGAAGGGATCGACCGGCTCGATGCCCGCGATGTCGACTACGCCGCCCGCCTGGGCTTTGTGGTGAAACTGCTGGCCGTGGCGGAGCATGTCGGCCAGGACGATGACGGCGTGCAGAAGCTCGATGTGCGCGTCCATCCCACCCTGCTGCCCAAGCACCACCCCCTGGCCGGCGTCCATGGGGTGAACAACGCGATCCTGGTGGAGGGCGACCCCATCGGCCAGGTGATGTTCTTCGGCCCCGGTGCTGGGGCGGGTCCCACGGCCTCGGCTGTGGTGGCCGACATCCTCAACATCGCCGGCATCCGCCAGGTGGGGGGTGCCTCGGCCGGCCTCGATCCCCTGCTGGCGGCCAGCAGCTGGAACCGCTGCCGCCTGGTGGATGGCCTGGATAGCCAGCACCGCAACTACCTGCGCCTGCTCACCCGCGACGAGGCCGGCGTGATTGGCCAGATCGGCAGCTGCTTCGGCGCCGCCGGCGTGTCGATCCAGTCGATCGTGCAATACGAAACCGATGGCCCCGGCGCTGAGATGGCCGCCGGCGCCGAAATCGTGGTGATCACCCACCAGGTGCAGGAAGCCCGCTTCCGCGGGGCCCTGGCGGCGATCAAGGCCCTTGATGCGGTGGAGTCGGTGGCGGCTTGCCTGCGCACGCTTTAGGCGGTGGCAGGGTTGAACCCTGCCACGATCCAGGTCAATCCCCAACCTGCTTTTTCAACCCCACCGACTGGTGCGGTTGAGCGGTTGGTGGTCCAGCTAGGAGGGTCCAGCTTCCACCTCATAGTTGCCAAGCCTTATACCTTCGAAGCCTTAGTTGAAGGGCTGGAAGCTATCGCCGAAGTTGGTCATAGTGTCGTTCAGCAGGATGTTGATCCTGTGGCACTGCGGTTGGCCGTTGGGGTGCCCTTCTCCTGTGATGACAGCCTTGGGGCGACAGTAGGCTGTGGGTAGATGGACGCTTGTCCAAGTGCCCGGTCTGCCCGGCGCGGAGCAAGCTGGGTCATCGACATTACTTGTTAATTTCTGTGAGGGCTCGCAGGCTCCATCCTATTTGGGAATTGCGATCAATTTCTCTTGAACTGGCGTCTATGCTTGAGGCGCACAGGCAATACTAATTCTGAATACTCCTCAACTAGGGTGCACGTTATGCGACGATTTTCTTTATTAATGAGCAGCCTATTCACCGGTGTTCTGTTGAGTTCCATGGGTGGCATTGCGCGGGCTGAAAGCCTCGATCCCAGTCCCGACTCCAAATCCAGTGCCAGCGCCGGCTCGTTATGCGAAGTAAATTACACCCTTGATAATGCTGGAACAATCACTACGGGGTGGATAAATCTTGGGCAGGTATATTTTCCAAACAAGAGAGTTGCTTGCAAGGGCAAGGCCGAAGCAGCCTGCGCAGCGGCCAAGGCCAAGCTCCCAGTGTATGCACCTGTAGGCAGTGCCAACATGCAGGCTATCTGCAATCAGGGCTACATTGATGTTTATTTTGATACGCGAGTTGGCGGCAACGTAAAATATACTAGAGATGGCTCTTGCCGGGCTTCTGTTGCCTGCACAAGGCAGCCATGTCCTCCCTGGACTGGCTATAGCCCCTAGCCGTTGGATCTGGCTCTGCCTAGGCCCTGGGGCGCCCACAATTGGGTCTCCGGCTACCTGCCTTTGTTCCTGCGCAGGTATCGTTACGGCTACCGCTTCCAGCTGAGACGCAGCATCAATTCGAGCGCCCAGGCCTGATCCTGCTCTGGCGGAATCGCTTTGGGGCTGGATGTGGTTTTATGCCATCCATCGGGCTTGGCTTTTGCCTTTTTAAAGACCCGGCCTACGCCGGGTCTTTTTGTATGCAGGGCATTTAGTCCCTTGCGCGAAAGGAAGCCTCCGCAGTCCTTGGCCTGTGCCCTGGCCGAGGCCGTTTGCTGCCGCCAGCCCAAGGCCGGGGCTAGGCCGATTCCGGCTTGCTGCTGGGCGCTCCCGACTCCCCAATGGTCGGGATCCCCCCACCAGGAGCCAGTTTTGTATCACAGCGAACATACGAGCGGCCCAGGCGGCGAAATGGTGGGTGTGGTTTCAGCTCCCTGCTTCCCCACTCACCCTTGCGTCACGACCCGTCATTCCCCCAAGCGATGACCCTCCATCAGGGTGACTGTGTTCACCTCACCAGTGATGAGCACCTTTATCAGGTGAT
>NSII01000120.1 GCA_002737305.1 Synechococcus sp. Baikal-G1 | reverse complement strand
CCCGCGCTGGACCGCCCTGACCTTTCCCCCGTTCCATTGCTGGCCTGGCTAACTGGCGTGGCCTTGGCCGTGCCCCTGCTGGGCGGCTGCCAGCCCCCCCCTCCCCCAGGCCAGCTGGTGGTGGCCAGCCGCAGCAGCCTCGAATCGGTTGATCCGGTAGATGTCACGAGCTTCGCCGGCACCCAGCTGCTCAGCGCCCTCGGCGATCCCCTCTATGCCAGCGATGCCTCGGGCCGCATCCAGCCGCGCCTGGCCTCCGCCCTGCCGCGGTTCAGCAAAGGCGGCCTGGTGGCCCGCATCCCCCTGCGCCAGGACGTGCGCTTCCAGGACGGCAGCCGCTTCGATGCCGCCGCCATGGTGTTTAGCCTCCAGCGCTTCCTGGCCCGAGCCAAGGTCAGCTACCTGCTCGAGGGGCGGGTGGCGGCCGTGGCGGCGAGCGGGCCGTTCGAACTGGAACTGCGGCTGAAGCGCCCCTGCGCCTCCCTGGCGGCCGTGCTCAGTTCGATCAACCTCACGCCTGTGTCGCCCCGGGCCTACCGGGCCCACGCCCGCAGCTCCCTGCGGGACCGCTTTGTGGGCACCGGCCCCTACCGGCTGGCGGCCTTCACCCCCCAGCAGCAGCGTCTGCTGCCCTTTGCGGGCTACTGGGGAGACCCCCCCGCCAACCGGGGCCTGAGCCTGGTCACCCTCAGCAATTCCACCGCCCTGTTCGGCGCCCTGCTCAGCGGCGAAGTCGATGTGTTGCTCTCCAGCGGCCTCGACAGCGACCAGCAACGGGACCTGCACCGGCGCGCCGGCCGCGGCGCCCTGGTGGAGGCGATTGGTCCGGCGGTGGAGATTGGCTACCTCACCCTGCGCAGCGACCAGCCGCCCCTGGCCAACCCCGACCTGCGGCTGGCCCTGGCCCATGGCCTTGATCGCCGCCTGATCAGCGAACGGGTCAGCTACGGCATGCGCGATCCCCTGCGCAACCTGGTGCCCGGTCCGCTGCCAGGCAGCCAGCCCCCCAGCTGGCCTGCCTACGACCCAGCCCGGGCCCGGGCCCTGTTCCGCAAGGCCGGCTACTGCCAGGTGCGGGGGCCTGGCCAGGGCCGGCGCCTGAGCCTGCCCTTGAGTTTCCGCTCCAACGTGCCGGCGGATCGGCTCTTTGCCCTCACCTGGCAGGCCCAGCTCCAGCGCGACCTAGGCGACTGCATCAGCCTCGAGATCAGCGGCATCGAATCGACCACCGCCTACCGCCAATTGGGGGATGGGGCCTTCCCCCTGATCCTGCTCGACTGGAGCGGCGACTACCCCGATGCCAATGCCTATCTCCAGCCCCTGCTGGCCTGCCGGCGCGCCCAGGGCCATCGCTGCCTGGCTGGCGACAGTGCCGCCAGCGGCAGTTTCTGGACCGCTCCTGGCCTTCAGGCGGAGCTAGCCGCTCTRGAGAGCGAACGGGGCCAGGCCCGCCAGCAGGTGGTGAGCCGAATCCAGGCGCGCGTCGCCGCCGCYAGCCCCTACCTGCCGGTGTGGCGGGTGCCGCCCAGGGCCTGGGCCCAGCCCTGGCTTGCCACCCCCCAGTTCGACGGTTCCGGTCGTTTGATCCTGCAGGCCCTGCACCGGCGGCCCCAGGGTGGTGGGGCCGCCGCCGCCCCTGGTTCGACAGGCCTGGTGARCGCCCCTAGCMGCCCCGGAGATCCCCCATGAGCCGGCGCCGCCAACTGCTCGCCTACCTGGCCAGCCGGCTGTTGCTGTTGCCAGTGATGCTCTGGCTGATCGCCAGCCTGGTGTTCCTGTTGCTGCGGGTGGCACCGGGCGATCCGATCGATGCCCTGCTCGGCACCCGGGCCCCGGAGGCGGCCCGCACGGCCCTGCGCCACCAGCTGGGCCTGGACCAATCCCTGGCCAGCCAATACGGCCATTACCTCTGGGACCTGCTCCATGGCCAGCTGGGCACCTCCCTCACCAACCAGGAGTCGGTGCTCAGCGTGATCGGCCGCAGCCTGCCCGCCAGCCTGGAGCTGGGGGTGCTGGCCCTGCTGATCGCCGCCGTGCTGGGCCTGGCGGTGGGCTTCAGCGGCATCGCCCGGCCGGAGGGGCGCCTCGATCTGGCCGGGCGCCTCTATGGCATCGGCACCTACGCCCTGCCCCCCTTCTGGGCCGCCATGGTGGTGCAGCTGGTGTTTGCGGTGTGGCTGGGCTGGTTGCCGGTGGGCGGCCGCTTTCCGGCCACCCTGGTGCCCCCCAGCGGCACGGGCTTCTACCTRYTCGACAGCCTGCGCTCGGGCAGCTGGAGCCAGTTCAGCGCCAGCCTGCGCCACCTGGTGCTTCCCGCCGCCACCTTGGGGGTGCTGCTCAGCGGCATCTTTGATAACGCCCTGCGGCTCAACCTGCGGCGGGCCCTGGGCTCCGACTACGTCGAGGCGGCCCGCAGCCGCGGCCTCAGTGAAACCCGGGTGGTGTTGCGCCACGCCCTGCCCAACGCCCTGTTGCCGGTGCTCACCATCACCGGCATCACCGTGGCCTCCCTGATCGGGGGCGCCCTGCTGATCGAGGTCACCTTTTCCTGGCCAGGCATTGCCTTTCGGCTCCAGGAGGCGATCGGCCAGCGGGACTACCCAGTGGTGCAGGGGATCGTGGTGGTGGTGGCGGCGATGGTGGTGGCCGTGGGCGTGGCGGTCGACCTGCTGGTGGCCCTGCTCGATCCCCGCATCAAGTTTTGAGGGCCGCCCGCCAGCGGGCCGCGGCAGCCCGATCGAGCACGTAGGCCTTCACGCCCCCGAGCTGGCGCCGTTGGGGCGGTAAGACCATCGGCGACTTCAGGCCCAGCAGGAACTCACTGGTGAGGCTCAGTTCCATCCCTTGCACCCGTTCGGGGGCCAGCCCCACGAGGTTTTCSCCTAGCTGGAAGAGGGCCTGGGAGCCGGGACGGATCCGCACCGGCGAAAAATGGCTGGCCCCATCCACCAGGGCCAGGCGATTGCGTGGATTGGCCTCCGGCAGGAACAGCTCCAGCTGCTCGCCTATCGGCGGGGTCACCAGATCGAGGCTGCCGCCCAAGAGCAACACCGGGGCGTCTAGGCCGGCGAGGCCCCGATTGGGCCAGAGCAGGCTGCCGAAGCCATTGAAGAGCACCAGGCCCGCCACCGGCACCGCTAGGGGTTGGGGCGCCGGCAGGGTCACCCGGGCTAGCTGGCATTGCAGCAGGCGCGAGAGGTTGGTGAGCGGCGGTTGGCGCAAGGCACGGCGGCAACGGCCCGCCAGGTCGGCTTCGGGCCGCAGGCCGGCCGCCAACAGGGCGGTAAGCCCGCCGAAGGAATGGCCCATGAGCACCACGGAACGGCCTAGGGGCGGTAGGCGGCCGGCCTGTTCGGCCGCCACCACCGCCTGCACGTCCTGGAGCCGGATCGGCAGGGTCTCGGCCCCGGGCGGCGGTTGAAGGCCATCGAGCAGGGCCCGCATGGCCTGCTCATCGCTGCCTGGGTGCTCCAGCACCAGCACGGGCCAGCCCCGTTCCGCCAGGGCAGCTCCTAGCCAGCCGAGCTGGGCGGCGCTGCCCCCCAAGCCCGGCATCAACAACACCCAACCCGGGGGTGGGGTCGATCCCTGGGAAGGCCAGAGCACCAGCTGCAGCGGGGTGCCGCGATGGGCCACCGGCAGGCTGAGGACCTGGCTGCGCAGGGCTGGAGCCTGGCCCGCCTGGCCCGATCGGCCGCTGGCGATCGCCATGCCATCGGTGATCGCCAGCAGGGGCCCCCGCTCCGGCAGGGGCAGGCGCCGCAGGACGGCTAGGGCCTGRCGCTGGGCCTCCAGTTGCTGGCGCCACTGGGAGGCCATGGCCACCAGGGCATCGAGGTTGAGGGTGATCCGGCGAACAGGCACGGCCTGCAGCAGGTCGATGGTGGTCACCGTCTGCTGCTGCTCGAGCAGCTGGCGCAGGGTTTTTACCAGAAGCGGGCCACCAGCCTGCAACTCGGGGGTCAGGTCAGGGGGGGCCTGGGGCGCTGGGGCCTTGTCGCCCTCGGCAGCCGCAGCTGGAAGGGGGGGCAGCGGCCCTGGCGGCCTGGGGGGCCCTACGGCGGTCCGGGGTTGCCAGACCGCCGGCCCACCAGCGCCGCTGATCACTTCGCCCATGGCGCCCAGCACCTGCTCGCCGGCCCAGCTCTCGATCAGCTGCCGGCCCAGGGAGCGGTCCTGCACCAGGGGSGCCCGCAGCAGGCGCAATAAATCCTGGCGACTGCCTGGTTCCATGAGGTCGAGCCACACCCCCTGATCTCCCTGGGGATGGGCTGGATTGCGGGCCCAGGTGGCCAGTTGGTCAATATCAAGGGGCAGGTTGAGCCCATCGAGCTGCACCAGCAGCTCCTGGGCAGCCTGGGCCGGTGGGGCCAGGCTGACCACCCCCAGCAGCAAACTGGCCAGCATCGAGCCGAGGCGTGGGGCCAGACGTGGGGAGAACGGGGAAAGGGCCGCAGGCAATGGCGCCGCCAGGGGGCTGGTGGGACCAGTTTCCCCCAGCCCTGCGGGATGTGGCGACCGCGCGCATGGTGGCCAGTATTGGCGCAGGGGGGGTCCTCTATCTCACCCCCATGGTGTTCCATAACGACGCCTTCACGGCATCTCAGGTGGGTCTTGGCCTGGCCCTGGGGGCCGCGGCGGGCACCCTGGGGCGCTTTGCCAGTGGCGCCCTGCTCGATCGGGGGCTGCGCTGTTCCATGCCGGTGCTGCTGGCGGCCCTGGTCGCGATGGGGGCGGATGCCCTGCTCTTCGGAGCTCACCAGTTCGGTGGCTACCTGCTGGGCCAGCTGCTGTTCGGTGCGGCGGCGGGGCTCTACTGGCCAGCCATGGAACTCGCCGTCTCCCTGAGCTGCGAGCCCTTGCCCTCGGCCCGGGGCTATGCCCTGGCCCGCACCGCCGATGCCCTCGGGATCGCCCTGGGCGCCCTGATCGGAGCGGGGTTGGCTGCTGCGGGCCACCTGCGCGGCATCTACCTGGTGGACATCACAGGCCTGCTGGTGGTGGTGGCCCTGCTGCTGAGGCGCCCCCTGGCGGCGCGGGCGCCTTTGGCGCCAGGGGGCCGCCAGAGCGATTGGCACCTTTGGCTACCACCGCTGCTGCCGCTGCTGACCTTAACGGTGGTGGCAACGGCAATTCCCGCCCTCATGCAGAGCGCCTTGCCCCTGGATCTGGTGCGGGGGGGCCTGCAACGGCCGGCCCTGCCTGAGGGCACCGGCGCCCTGTTGATCGGCGGCCAACTTGGCTTGCTGCTGCTGATCCAGTGGCCGGTGGGCCAGTTCCTGGCCAAGCGCCCGGTGAGGCTGGGCCTCACCATCAGCCTGCTGAGCTTCTCCCTGGGCTGCGCCCTGTTGGCCCTCTCGGCCTTGAGCTCAGGCGGGGCGGGCCTGGTGGCCCTGGCCCTGGTGCCCGTAGCCCTAGGGGAGGCGGCCTTTCTGCCGATCGCCACCGAAGCGGTGGTGGAACTGACCCCGATCGATCACCAGGGCCTGGCCATGGCCCTGTTTTCCCAGTGTTTTGCCATTAGTTCCTTCGCCGCTCCCCTGGTGGCGGGCTGGTTCCTCGACCATCACCACCATGGGCTCTGGCTCTGGCTGGGCACGGCCCTGGCTTGCCTCCTGGGGTTGCCGCTAGCGGTGCAGATCGGTCGCTACCAACAGCAGGGTCGCCAAGCCGGGCTGGGGGCGGCCGGCAACGGGGGCTAGGGCCTGCAGGGACGGCCTTTAAGCCTGGCTGCTGGCGTTGTCCGCGTCGGCTCCAGCACCGGCGATGGCCTGCTTGGCGTTCCCCACCCAGGCCTCATGGGGTAGGGGTTCGGTGCCGTATTCCCAGTCGTCGTAGTCGGGATCGTTGCGGATTTGTTGGTGGATTTGCTTCTGCACGTCGAAATCATGGGGATGGGGAACTGGCTCCTGGGCCCCATCGCCGCTGCTCCCCCCAGGGGACCGGAGGACGTCTTGCTCCTGGCTCATTACGGGCAACCTCATAACGCTTGAAACCAGTCTGACCGATCGGCCCGGCGCTGGCCACGCAGCCCCCGGCGCCAGGCGGCCTCCGTTGGCTAAGGCCCTGCGGCAGCATCGCTGGAGTTGGGGCCGTGGGCCGAAGGGGGGAAGGGAGCGATGGCCTTGCAATTGATCGGCGCTGGCTTTGGCCGCACGGGGACCCTGTCCCTCTACACGGCCCTGAACAGCCTGGGCCTGCCCTGCTATCACATGGTCGAGGTGCTCCAAAACCGGGCCAATCGCCACCATCTGGCCTTCTGGCGCCGGGTCGGCCATGGCCAGCCCGGCGAGCCCTATCCCTGGGATGAGGTCTTGGGCGACTACGTGGCAGCGGTGGATAACCCGGCCAGCTGCGTCTGGCGGGAGCTGCTTGAGGCCAACCCCGGCGCCAAGGTGATCCTCACCCTCCATCCCCGCGGCGCCGAGGCCTGGTACGAGAGCACCCTGGACACCATCTACTTCAGCGAACGGATGTGGCAGTTCCAGCTGCTCGCCGCCGTCAGTCCCTTCGCCCGGGCCCTGGGTGACATGACCCACCACCTGGTCTGGCAACGGGCCCACCGCGGCACCATGGCCAACCGCCAGGCGGCCATAGACCACTATCTCCAGCACATTGAAGAGGTGAAAGCCGCTKTGCCGCCAGAGCGCCTGCTGGTTTACAGCGTCGACCAGGGCTGGGGCCCCCTCTGCGCTTTTCTGAATCTGCCGGCGCCCGAAACACCCTTCCCCCATGTAAACGACCGCGCCGAGATTAAGGCCACGATCGGTTTAATCAACCTGGCAGCCCTTGGCATCATTGGCGTGGGGGCTTTGGGGCTAGCCGGTCTGGGGTGGCTGGCCCTAGGTGCTGGCAGATTCAGGCGCTGAGGCCCACGGAATTTGAAGGGCAAGAGAGGGCTGCAATGATCAGACCTAGGGCCTGTCCTTGACGGACCAAGGACGGCACCATCCCCACGTTTGCCGCAGCTGAAGGTTGGCTCCCTAATTGTTGCTTTGAGATATATTCAGTAGTTCTGCGGCAAATACGGTGCTGCCGAATAGCGTTAAGGCGTCAATCTGGCTCCAAGCCATTCTTTGGCTCGCTCAAGGTTCGGGTTGGGTTTCAAACAAGATCTCGGTGGACTCAGGCGATTGGGGCTGTTGATAAGCATTCAGGAACGCCTCCCCAATCCGCTTGGGATTTTCAGTGGTCTGGCGATGCACCAGACCCTTAATAATCAACAACATGGAGCGCACGCCGCTGCCTTTTAGGTCCAATGCAACCAAGCGTGCCAGTTGATGTAAGGCTGCTTTGCCGATTGAGGGGGCTGCGAATGCGGGATTGGGAACTTCTCCCCAATGGCTGCCAGTAAACATGACCATGCCATGCCCCCTCTGCTTCATCCCGGGGATCACCGCATTGGCCGCCGTCAAGGCACCGCCAACCATCACCTCCAGAGCCGACAATTATGCAAACGGGCGAGGCCATAATCTTTTGTTTATTGCTATTAATAGGAGCCTGGCTCGATCGGCATTGCTCCGCAAGTCATCCCTCCAGTAAGGGACCTACTCAGGGAGATCCGCCAGCATGCAGTTGCGGCTGGATGCTCGGCTTAGGGAGCGATTAGGCCTGGAAACCCTGGCCTTAAACATTAAACAAAAACTCCATCACATCCCCTTCCGCTACCACATACTCCTTGCCCTCGCTGCGCAGCCAGCCGCGGTTGCGGGCTTCGGCCAGGGAGCCGGCTTCGAGCAGCTGGGCGTAGCTCACGGTCTGGGCGCGGATGAAGCCGCGCTCGAAATCCGTGTGGATCACGCCGGCGGCCTGGGGGGCGGTCATGCCGGCATGGATCGTCCAGGCGCGGGTTTCCTTTTCGCCGGTGGTGAAGTAGGTGCGCAGGCCCAGCAGCCGGTAGGTGGCGGCGATCAGGCTCTGCAGGCCGCCCTCGCTCACGCCCAGGCCCTCCAGGTAGGCGTCCCGCTCCTCCTCGCCCAGTTCCACCAGCTCCGCTTCCACCTGGGCTGAGATCCGCACGGTTTCGGCCCCTTCCTTGGCGGCCAGCTCAGCCACCTGCTCCACCCAGCCATTGCCTTCGGCCAGGTCGTCTTCGCTGACATTGGTGGCGTAGATGATTGGTTTGGCGGTCATCAGGCCCAGGAGCCGCACCAGGGGTTCCTCCTCTTCATGGAGGGCGATATTGCGGGCGGCCCCACCGGCTTCGAGTTCGGCCTGGATCCGACCCAGGGCGGTGTCCTCGAGCTGGGCTTCCTTGCTAGTGCGCAGCTGCTTCTTGAGGCGATCGCGGCGTTTCTCGATCTGGGCCAGGTCGGCCAGGCCCAGCTCCAGGTTGATCACCTCGGCATCGCGGACCGGGTCGACGCTGCCGGACACATGAATGACGTCGTCATCTTCGAAGCAGCGCACCACATGGACGATCGCGTCCACCTCGCGGATATTGGCCAGAAACTTGTTACCCAGGCCCTCCCCCTGGCTGGCACCCTTGACTAACCCCGCAATATCAACGAATTCAACCCGGGTGGAGATCAGCTCCTTCGAGCTGGAAATGGCCGAAAGCTTGGCCAAACGGGGGTCCGGCACGGCCACCACGCCCACGTTGGGCTCGATCGTGCAGAAGGGAAAATTGGCGGCCTGGGCCTGGGCGTTGGCCACCAGGGCGTTGAAGAGGGTGGATTTGCCCACATTGGGCAGCCCCACAATTCCGGCTTTAAGCATGGCGGAAATCTATCCGCGCAGGCGCACGCAGTTTGGCCGCCGACCAGGAAGACTGGATTGCATTGCCCGATCGGCCATTCCTGTCGCCATGCCCCAAGCCGCTGCGCCCTCCAGGGAGGCCCTGCCGGTGGGGCCAGGCACCCCCGCGGGCTTGCTCCGTCGCTGGCGCGGTCCCCGCTGGCTGGCCCGCCGCCGCCTTTGGCTGGGTTTGGGGGCCACCATGCTGGTGGTTGGGGGAGGGGTCCTGTGGTCTTCGGCCCGCCAACGCTCCACCCAGGCCAAGGCCCTGGCCACCTACACGGTGCCGGCGCGGCTCGGAAACCTGCCTGGGGTGGTTACGGCCAGCGGCCAACTCGAGGCCTTCCGCCGCGTCAACGTCAGCCCCAAGCGCCAGGGCCTGCTGGTGAAGCTGTTTGTGGAGGAGGGCGACTCCGTGGTGGCCGGCCAGCCGATCGCCCAGATGGATAGCGGCGACCTGCGTGATCGCATCGAGGAGCTTCAGGCCCTGGTGCGTAGCGCCCAACAGCAGATGAACCGCAGCCGCAATGAGCTGGATCGCAACCAGGGTCTCTACCGCCAGAAAGCGATCAGCCTCAATGACTTTGAGCGGATCCGCAACACCTACCGGGTCGATCGCGAAACCGTGCGGGCGGCGCAAAGCCGCCTCGAGCAACGCCAGATCGAGCAGGGCGAATTGACCGTGCGTGCGCCCTTTGCCGGCGTGATCACGGCCCGTTACGCCGATCCCGGCGCCTTCGTTACCCCCACCACGACCGCTTCGGCCACGGCAGGCGCGACCAGTTCTTCGGTGGTGGAGTTGGCCGAGGGGCTCGAGGCTGTTGCCAAAGTGCCTGAAAGCGACATCGGCCGCCTGCGGATCGGCCAGGACGCCTCGGTGCGCCTCGATGCCTTTCCGGATCGCCGCTTCTCGGCCCGGGTGCGGCAGATCGCCCCCAGGGCCGAGAAGCTCAACAACGTCACCTCTTTCCAAGTGAAGCTGGTCCTGCTGCAGCGGCCGCCCCAGCTGCGCATCGGCATGACCGCCGACATCGACTTCAATACCGGCGTGCTGCCAGCCCGCACCCTGGTGCCCACCGTGGCGGTGGTAACCGAGGCGGGCAAACCGGGGGTATTGCTGGTGGGCAAGGGCAACCAGCCCACCTTCCAGCCCGTGAGCCTGGGTTCGAGCAGCGGCCGGGACACCCAGATCCTGTCCGGCCTCAAGCCCGGGGTGCCGGTGTTCATCGACCTCCCCCCCTGGGCCAAAAAAGGGCGCAACAAGGGCTAAAGGGCCTCGATGCGGCGCTGGTCGAGAAAGCGGCGGCTGGCCTCCACAATCCGGCCGCTGGCCTGGCCGTCGCCAAAGGGGTTGTGGGCCCGGGCCATGGCCCCATAGGCGGCGGGATCCTCCAGGAGCCGGGCCGTTTCGCGCACGATGTCAGCGCTTGCGGTGCCGATCAGCCGGGCCGTGCCCGCATCCACCGCTTCCGGGCGCTCGGTGGTGCGGCGCAGCACCAGCACCGGTTTGCCCAGGGCGGGGGCCTCCTCCTGCAAGCCGCCGGAATCGGAGAGCAGCAGGGTGCAGCCCCGCATCGCCGCCACCAGCTGGTCGTAATCGAGGGGCTCGGTGAGGAAGGCGCGGGGATGGCTGCCGAGCAGGGCCTGCAGGGGCTCGCGCACGGTGGGGTTGCGGTGCAAGGGCAGCAGCAGGGCAGTATCGGGGAAGCGCTCCAGCACCTCCAGGAAGCCGCGACCGATCTCCTCAAGCCGTTCGCCCCAGTTTTCGCGACGGTGCACCGTGGCCAGAATCACCCGCTGGCCCTCCCAGTCCAGGCCGGGCAAGGTGTAGGCCGGCGCCGCGGCGGCGGTATGCAACAAAGCGTCGATCACCGTGTTGCCGGTGACCAGCACCTCGCCCACCACACCGGAGGCCTGCAGGTTGGCAGCGGCCACGGGGGTGGGGGCGAAATGGAGCAGGGCCACTTGGGAGATCAGCCGTCGGTTGGCCTCCTCCGGGAAGGGATCAAAGAGGTTGTCGGTGCGCAGCCCGGCCTCCACATGGCCCACCGGGATCTGGGCGTAGAAGGCCGCCAGGGCCGCGGCAAAGGCCGTGGTGGTGTCCCCCTGCACGATCACCAGGTCTGGGGGGAAGTCCTCGAACTCCTGGCCCAGCCCCTGGAGGGCGGCGCAGGTCACGTGGGTGAGGGTTTGCTTGGGGGCCATCAGGGCCAAGTCCCGGTCGGCCTTGAGGCCAAACAGCTCCATCACCTGGTGCACCATCTCCCGGTGCTGGCCCGTCAGCACCAGGCGGGTGTGGAAGCCCTCGGCCGCCTGGAAGGTCTGGATCACCGGAGCCAGCTTGATCGCCTCCGGCCGGGTGCCCAAAACGATGCAGACCTGATGGGGGGCTTTCAAGGCAGCGACGATGCATCCGGATTAATCCTAATGAGGTCTCCGGCAATGCCCCTAAAGAGGCGAGATGCTGTTAAAATATAAATTAGTCGCAGGCTGCAAAAGCTAGTTATGATGAATCCTCTTGATCTTGCAGCGCTCAATCAAGATTGGCCTGCCGCCGCCGGTCCGCCGCCGCCGGCCTGCAGCCCGTTCAGCGGCCCCATGCCGGGGGATCTGGAGGGGATTGTGCGGATTGCGGCTGAGCAAAACTATTCCGATGTCCATCTCGGGGTTGGCGAGGAGCCTCGCTTTCGCTGCCGCGGCGACATCATTCGCACCGGTTGGCCAGTGACGGATGCGGGCACCTTTAGCCGTTGGACCGAAGAAGTGCTCTCGATGAGCATGCTTGAAGGCTTCCGGCGTAAACAAGAGTTCGATGGCTCCCATGCTTTCCCCTTTGTGCGGGTCCGCATCAACCTGATGGATTCCCTGCGGGGCCTGGCCATGGTGTTGCGCCTGATCCCCAGCAGGATCGCCAGCCTCGACGAGCTCGGCCTGCCGCCGGTGCTGCGCCAGCTCTGCATCAGGCCCAAGGGTCTGGTCTTGGTCACGGGGCCCACGGGCTCTGGCAAAACCACCACCTTGGCAGCCATGGTCGACTGGATCAATCGCCACATGAGCCGCCATATCCTCACGATTGAGGATCCGCTGGAGTTCGTGCATCAGAGCCAGCAATCCTTGATTCGCCATCGCGAGGTCGGCTTGAACAGCCGGTCCTTCAATGCAGCCTTGCGATCGGCCCTCAGGGAAGACCCAGACGTGATTTTGATCGGTGAAATCCGCGACCAGGAAACCCTGGCAACTGCCATTCAGGCCAATCAAACTGGCCATCTTGTTCTTGGCAGCATGCACACCAACTCGGCCGTGCGCACCGTTGAAAGGGTGCTTGGCATGTTCCCGCCATCGGAACAGGAGGCGATTCGCCGGGGCCTATCCGATTCGTTGCTAGGGATTGTTGCCCAGGGGCTAATTAAGACAACAGACGGAAAACGAACGGCCTTCCATGATATCTTGATCAACAATGATGCTTGCAGGGATTACATCCAAAAAGGGCAGTTGGATGCCATCGAGCAGATCATGGAGCGCAGTGGTTTCGAGGGCATGCAAACAAGCAACCAGGCGCTCTTGAGGCTGGCCCAAGAGGGCCGAATTGATCCAGCTGATGCCCTGGCCCACAGCCTGAAGCCGGCGGAGCTCAAGCAGGCCCTACGCGGCCGTCAGTGAGGCCACCAGGCGACTAAGCAGGAGCACGCCTAGGCCCACCGAGAGGCCAAGCATGGCCAGGCGTCCGTTCCAGATCTCGGCCTGGGGGGTGAAACCGCGTTTCCAGGCGTTGATTTCTTCGCTGCCCACCTCAATAATTTCGACGCCGCCCTGCAGGGTCGATCCCAGGCCGGACTGGAGTCCGGACTCGATTTGGGCCTGGGGGTTGGGTGCTGGGGCCATGGCAGCGACCACGGATTTCGATCCAGCCTATAGGTATCAGAAGGGGTTCCGCCGGTCGTAGAGGGCAAGGGCGTCCTCCAGGGGCCAGCGCGGCGCCACGGCCAGCTCGATGGCGCTTTGGCCGCCAGCGAGGAGCCTTTGCTCGGCGGCGACCCCAATCATGGCGGCGTTGTCGGTGCAGTAGGCCAGGGGCGCGGCCCGCCAGGCCAGGCCCAGGGCCTGGCAACGGGCTTCCAGCAGGTTGCGCAGGCGCCGGTTGGCCGCCACCCCGCCCACCAGCACCAGCGTCTCGAGCCCCTGGTCCTTGGCGCAGCGGCAAGTGCGCTCCACCAGGACATCGGCCACCACCTGCTCAAAGCTGGCGGCCAGGTCGGCCACGGGCAGGGCCGTGCCGGCCCCATCGGCCTGGCGTTGCTGCTCGGCCACCAGGCGCACCATGGCCGTCTTGAGGCCACTAAAGCTGAAGTCGTAGGGATGGAAGCCCCCGCCGGGCAGGGACACCCGACCCTTCGGCAAGGGGAAACGATCGGCCTGGCCTCCGGTGGCGGCGGCCTGGATCGCCGGACCGCCGGGATAGCCCAGCTGCAGCAGGCGGGCCACCTTGTCAAAGGCCTCGCCGGCGGCGTCATCGCGGCTGCGGGCCAGGCGGAGGTAGCGGCCGGGGCCATCGACCCGGATCAGCTCGCTGTGGCCGCCACTCACCAGCAAGACCAGGAAGGGTCCCGGGGGTAGGGGCTCGCCCAGATGCACCGAGCAGAGGTGGCCCTCCAGGTGGTGCACGCCCAGGAAGGGAAGCCCGTGGAGCCGGGCCAGGGTGCGGGCGGTGACCGAGCCCACCAGCAGGGCCCCCACCAGGCCCGGGGTCACGGTGGCGGCAATGGCATCGAGGTCGGCAAAGCCCAGGCCGCTGTCCGCCATCACCTGCTCAATCAGCTGGGGCAGGGCCTCCACATGGCGCCTTGAGGCAATTTCCGGCACCACGCCCCCAAAGCGGGCGTGCTCCTCCATTTGGGTGGCCACGGCGCTGGCCAGGGGCCGTTGATCCCTCACCACGGCCGCCGCCGACTCGTCACAACTTGTTTCGAGGGCCAGAACCGTGGGCATCTCTACTGGGGAACTCCCGTAATCTCCGCAAAGACATCCTGCCCCGGCAGGAGATCGAGCTTCTGCCTAGGCAGAAGATCACCGTCCTGCCTAGGCAGGACACCCCTTAGAGCACCGCCAGACCCGCAGCCGATGCGCCGCCTCTTCGCCGTCCTGATTTCCGCCCTGCTGATCTTCGGCTTTGCCCCCGTGGCCAAAGCTGATGTGGCAGGCCTGACCCCCTGCTCCGAGAGCGCCCGCTTCCAGCAGCGCGCCTCAACAGCCAAAACCGACCAGGCCAAGGCCCGCTTCGCCATGTACAGCCAGGCTGTCTGTGGTGCCGATGGCCTGCCCCATCTGATTGTTGATGGCCGCTGGAGCCATGCCGGTGACTTCGTCATCCCCGGGATCGCCTTCCTTTACATCGCTGGCACGATCGGCTGGGCCGGCCGGGGTTACCTCCAGGCCGTTCGTGGCGATAAGGATGCCGCGATGAAAGAGATCCAGATCGATCTGCCCTTGGCCATCAAGAGCACCCTGGCTGCGGCCACCTGGCCCCTGGCCGCCTTTGGTGAACTCACCAGCGGCAAGCTGACAGAGGACGACAGCAAGGTCACGATTTCGCCCCGCTAATCTGAATAGTCAGATCAGTCGACCTGCTGCCTGGCTTGGTTCTAGGCAGCACCAGCCTTCTTAACCGTTTCAGCACCCCAGTCATGAAAAAATTCCTGACCACTGCTCCGGTGTTCGCAGCCATCTGGTTTAGCGTCACCGCCGGCATTTTGATCGAATTCAACCGTTTCTTCCCCGACCTGCTCTTCCATCCCCTTTAAGCCCCGATCCGGAGTCTGGATTGATCAGATAACGGCCCTAGGGGCCGTTTTTTTATGGCAGGGTTGCTGGAAAGGTTGCTGGAAAGGTTGCTCGAAAGGTTCATGGCAAAACTCATGGCGCCGGGGCCAGGCCCATCAGGCGTTCGAGATCAGCAACCCCGGCGCTTAGATCACCATTCACCAAGACCGCATCAAATTCTCCCTCCGCCTCCAGCTCCACCTGGGCCCGCTCGAGTCGCCGGCGAATGGCCCCGTCGCTGTCGGTGCCCCGGCCCCGGATCCGCCGTTCCAGTTCCTCAAAGGAGGGGGGCTTGATGAAGATCTGAAAGCCCTCCGGGAAGCTGTGCCGCACCTGGCGGGCCCCCTCCAGTTCAATCTCCAGCAGCACCGGCCGGCCCGCATCGAGGTGCTCTTGCACCGGCTGGCGTGGGGTGCCGTAGCAGTGGCCCGCAAATTCAGCCCATTCGAGCAAGCCGCCTGCGGCGACCCGCTGATCAAAGTCGTCGCGGTCCAGAAAGAAATAGTGCTCGCCATCGCGTTCGCCGCTGCGGGGGGAACGGGTGGTGGCTGAGATCGAGAGCCAGATCGAGGGCTGGCGTTGGCGCAGGGCCGCCACCAGGGTTCCCTTGCCCACACCACTGGGGCCGGTGATCACGGTCAACTGGCCGCGGGGGGGAGCCATCACCATCGCGCGGTCAACTCGGCGGGCCAACGATCGGACTGCAGAGTAGGAGCCGCCTTTCCCGCCGGCATCCTGCCGTTGTCCCTGTCTTGTCCCTGGTCCCAGAGTCGACGACCCCTGAGTCGCCGGTCAGCGTGCCGCGGGTCACCGCGTCGCTCCAGGCCATGGACCTCACCACCCTGCGGGCGGTGCTCGCGGAACTACGGCCCCTGCTGCTGCCGAGCCGGTTTGAGAAGGCCCAGCAGAGCGATGGCCAGACCCTGCAATTGGGTTTCCGCAGCCTCGTCGGCCGCCACTGGCTGGAACTGAGCTGGCAGGCCGAAGCCCCCCGGCTCTTCGCGATCGCCCCGCCCCCCCGCGGCGGCGATGGCAGCACCTTGGCCCAGCAGGTGCAGCACGGTCTCTCGGGCCTGGCCCTGGTGGGATTGCAGCAGGAGGGGATGGAGCGGGTGGTGGAGCTGCAGTTCGCGCCGCGGCCCGGGGACCCGGTTAGCCGCCGCCTGGTGCTGGAGTTGATGGGCCGCCACAGCAACCTGTTTGTGCTCGATCGCCAGGGGCGGGTCACCGGCGCCGCCCGCCAGGTGCGTGAGCAGCAATCGCGGCTGCGGCCGATCGGTAGCGGCGATGCCTATCTGCCGCCGCCGCCGGCCCAGGGCCAAGCGCCCCGGGCCGCCGAGTCCTATGCCGACTGGCGGCGGCGGCTGAGCCTGGTGCCGGTGGCCCTGGGCCGGGCCCTGCGCGAGGCCTATCAGGGCATCAGCCCGGCCCTGGCCCTGCAACTGGCCGGCGACCACCCCCCGCAGGCTGCGGACCTGCTGGCCCGTTCCGTGGACCAGCTGGGCGAATCCGAGTGGCAGCAGTTGCATCGCCGCTGGCAGCGCTGGCTGGCGGTGTTGGCGAGCGAGGCGTTTGCGCTCAGCCCCGGCCAGGCCTCGGCCTACCGCTGCTGGCAGGAGGGGCCTGATGCGGCTGCAGAAGCGGAGCAGCAGGAGCCTGCGGGGATTCAGCCTTTGGCGGCCAACCTCCAGGCCAGCCAGCCCCAGGCCAGCCAGTGCCCGGCACCGCAGACCCCGGCACCGCAGAGCCTGGAGATCAATGGGTTCCTGGAGGCCTACTACCGCCGGCAGCTGGACGGCCGCCGCCTGCAACAACGCTCCTTGAGCCTGCGCCTGCGCCTCCAGCAGGCCCTGGCCAAGGAGCAGGCCCAATGCCGGCAGCAGCAGGAGCGGCTCGACCAGGTGGAGGGCAGTGGCGCCTTGCAGGGCCAGGCCGATGGCCTGCTGTGTTTGGCCGATCCCAGCCGGGAGCAGGTGGCTGAAGCCCAGGCCCTCTACCGCCGCGCCCGCAAACTGCGGCGCTCGGTGGCGGCGATCACCCCCCGGATCGGGGCCCACCAGCAGCGGATCGAGCAGCTCGAGGCCAGCCTCACCTACCTCGACCAGCTGCTGCTGGTGGAGCAGGTTTCCCCGGCACCGGCCCAGGCCCCTTCCCAGGCGAGACACCAAGCCCCTGGCCTGGGCTCGGCCCCCCTGCTAGCCCAGCTTGAGGAGTTGGAACTCGATAGCCAGAGCCTGCTGGCGCCCCGGCTGGGAAACCGCCGTCAACGCCGTTCCGGAAGCGCCTCGCCAGCCAGCGGCCAGGTGCAGCCCCTGGAACTGGAGCTGGCCAGCGGCCTGCGCGTGCAGGTGGGCCGCAACCACCGCCAGAACGCCTGGATCAGCCTGCAGCAGGCTCGCCGCGGCGACCTCTGGTTCCATGCCCAGGAATGTCCCGGTAGCCATGTGGTGCTGAAGACCTCGCTCGCCCCTGGGGGCGAGGGCGATCTCCAGGTCGCTGCCGATCTGGCCGCCCACTTCAGCCGGGCCCGGGGCAACCGCCGCGTGCCGGTGGTGATGGTCGCGACCGACCAGCTGCAGCGCATCGCCGGGGCCGGACCTGGCACCGTGAGCCACCGGGGTGGCGAGGTCCTGTGGGCGGACCCGCAACGGGCTGCCAGCCTGCTAGTCGCCCTGGCCGATCGCGCCGATCGCCCGAGCCCGGGCGGGGGGGCCGCCCCGCCCAACGCTGATCGGCTGCCTAGCCTCGGCCTAGCACCGCAGCCATGAGCGACACCGACACCCCTCCCCAGCCCCCCGCCGGCCAACCGATGGCGCCGCCCGCCCCGATCCGGGTGGGCGGCGCTGGGGATGGGGCCGATCGCCAAGACGGCCCCGCGGCTCTTGACCAGGCGATCCTGCAGCCCCAGGACGACTTCCCCGCCGAGGTGGAGATGAGCCTGGTGGATCACCTGGAGGAATTGCGCCGTCGGGTTTTGCGCAGCCTGCTGGCGGTGGTGGCGGGGGCCGCCACCTGCCTGCTGCTCGTGCGTCCGCTCGTGCGCCTGCTGGAACAACCCGCCCATGGCATCCATTTCCTGCAGCTGGCTCCTGGGGAGTTCCTATTTGTGTCCTTCAAGGTGGCGGGCTATGCCGGCCTGAGCCTGGCCCTGCCCTACGTCTTGTATGAGGGGCTGTCGTTTGTGCTGCCCGGCCTCAGTCGCCGGGAACGGCGCCTGGTGGCGCCGGCCGTGGCCGGCTCGGCCGTGCTGTTCCTGGCCGGCCTGGCCTTTGCCTGGTGGGCCCTGGTGCCTGCCGCCCTGAACTTCCTTGTGACCTACGGCGCCGATGTGGTGGAGCCGCTTTGGTCGATTGAGCGTTACCTGGATTTTGTGCTGTTGCTGATGGTGGCCACGGCCCTGGCCTTCCAGTTGCCCGTGCTGCAGCTGCTGCTGGCGGCCCTGGGGTTGGTGCGGGCCAGGGCGATGCTGGCGGCCTGGCGCTGGGTGGTGCTGTTCGCCGCCCTGGCCGGCGCCGTGCTCACCCCTTCCACCGATCCGGTGACCATGCTGCTGCTCACCGGCGCGATTACGGCCCTCTATCTGGTGGGGGTGGCTCTGGCCTCCCTGGTGACGGGCCTGCGTCCCTCTGGGGGCTAAGGCCGCGAGGCCCCCTCCAGGCCGGGTGATTTCTGGGCGCTCAGAGCAGAAATTCGCTGGCCCGGCCGGGGGGTAAGGCCAGGGGCAGGCTCATGGCCTTGCCGAGGCGGGGGCGATCCGTTGTGCTGTTCAGCCAGTCGCGCACCTGGGCCGCCACCCCCAGGCCATTGAGGTTGGCCGCCAGGTCGGCCAGCTTGGCGCCGTAGGCCTCGGCATCGAGCGGAAAGGACTGCTGCTCCAAATAGCCCCACATCACCTGCAGGTAGAGACGGCCGCGGCGCTGCACCAGCTGCAGGTCGTAGGACGCCCGCCAGCGGCGGCGCAGGGTAGACAGCAGCTCCTCGGCGCTGAGGGGCTCGCCGCCCGGCGGCGGGCCGGCTGGGGTTGGGGCAGGGGCGCTCAAGGCTTGGGGAGAGACGGGCGGGGCAGGGCCTGGGCTGGTCGCCCAGAAGGGTGCTCAGGGCCAGTCCCATCCTGGCGTGGCGGCCCCAGGCCAGCTGGGGCAAGCCCCCTAGCGGGGGAATCTCGCAACAGCATGTTGCAGCGTCCGGCCAGAACCCAGGCGCCAGCAAGCGTTCAGGCGGGGGCAAGGTTCATAATGGACGCCACGTTGCTTCGGCATCCAGGAAGGCCACCCCGTATGACCCAGATCCCAGCGAGCGATGTTCCCGGAATGGGTCGTCGGCAATTCATGAATCTGCTGACCTTCGGGTCGGTTACCGGCGTGGCCCTCGGGGCCCTCTACCCCGTCGTGAGCTACTTCATCCCCCCCCGGGCAGCCGGCGGCGGCGGTGGCACCACCGCCAAGGACGAACTTGGCAACATCGTTACGGCCACGGGTTGGCTCAGCACCCATAAGGAGGATGATCGCAGCCTGGTCCAGGGCTTGAAGGGCGATCCCACCTACCTCATCGTCGAGGGCGCGGACGCGATCGGCAGCTATGGCATCAACGCCATCTGCACCCACCTGGGCTGCGTGGTGCCTTGGAACAGCGGGTCCAACAAGTTCATGTGCCCCTGTCACGGCAGCCAGTACGACGCCACCGGCAAGGTGGTGCGCGGTCCCGCTCCCCTCTCCCTGGCCCTGGCCCATGTGAGCGTCGAAAACGACAACGTCTTCCTCAGCCAGTGGACTGAAACTGATTTCCGCACCGGAGATAAGCCCTGGTGGGCCTGAGTTTTTCCCCTGTCATCCCTCCCCCCGCCGCCAGCCCCATGCGTCGCCTACTCACCCTGCTGCTGAGCTCCGCCCTGGCCGTCAGCGCCTTGCTCTTCGCCCCCCAGGCCAGCTGGGCCTACCCCTTCTGGGCCCAGCAGAACTACGACAGCCCCCGGGAAGCCACCGGCAAGTTGGTCTGCGCCAACTGCCACCTGGCCAAGAAAACCACCCAGGTGGAAGTGCCCCAGTCGGTCTTCCCCGATTCCGTCTTCAAGGCGGTGGTCAAGATTCCCTACGACACCTCGATCCAGCAGGTGGCCGGTGATGGCAGTGCTACTGGCCTGAATGTGGGTGCCGTGGTGATGCTCCCCGATGGCTTCAAACTGGCCCCGGTAGAGCGCCTCAGCGATGAGCTGAAGGAAGAAACCGCCGGTGTCTATGTCACCCAGTGGAGTGAGGATCAGCCCAACATCCTGCTTGTGGGTCCGATTTCTGGCGACCAGCATCAGGAAATCGTCTTCCCGCTGCTCTCCCCCGATCCCGCCACAGACAGCAGCATCCACTTCGGTAAGTACCAGCTGCACGTGGGTGGCAACCGCGGCCGCGGCCAGGTGAATCCCACCGGCGAGAAAAGCAACAACGGCGTGTTCAACGCTTCTGTTGCCGGCACCGTGGCCTCCATCACCCCGGGGGAGAACGGCGCCACCGTGGTGGCGATCACCACCGCCGATGGCAGCAGTGTCTCTGACACCATTCCTGCAGGCCCCAAGGTATTAGTGGCCATTGGTGATGCTGTGGCTGCCGGTGTGCCCCTCACCAACGACCCCAACGTGGGTGGGTTTGGCCAGATCGATGCCGAGGTGGTGCTGCAGAACCCTGTGCGCATCTACGGCATGCTGGCTTTCTTTGCCGCCGTGGCCGTGGCCCAGATCATGCTGGTGCTCAAAAAGCGTCAGATCGAAAAAGTGCAGGCCTTCGAAGGCGTTTGATGCCCCCTGCCTTGGCCTTGGCCGTGTTTACATCCCCCGGGCCCCTGCTGTTTCAGCTGGGGCCCTTTTCCCTGCGTTGGTATGGCCTGCTGATTGCCCTGGCCGTGTTGCTCGGGCTGGTGCTCTCCAGCCAGCTGGGCAAGCGCCGCGGCATCGATCCGGCCCTGATTGCCGACCTGCTGCCGATCCTGGTGCTGTCGGCGGTGGTGGGGGCCCGCTCCTACTACGTGCTGTTCGAGTGGCGCCAGTACCAGTTCAATTGGTTGGAGGCGATCGCCATTTGGCGTGGCGGGATTGCCATCCATGGCGCCCTGATTGGCGGCACCCTGGCGGTGCTTCTCTATTGCCGCTGGCGCAAGCTGGCCTTCTGGACCCTGCTTGATGTGTTGGTGCCCTCGGTCGCCCTGGGCCAGGCGATTGGCCGTTGGGGAAACTTCTTCAACTCCGAAGCCTTTGGCCTGCCCACCGACCTGCCCTGGAAGCTGAAGATCCCCGGCTGGATCGCCATTGCCGCCGGCTTCCCCAACGAGCAGTATTTCCATCCCACCTTTCTGTATGAATCCCTCTGGGACCTGGGGGTGGTGGCCCTGCTGCTGGTGCTGTTTCGACTTGGGCTTCGGGGCCGCATTGCCCTACCGGCCGGAGCCCTGAGCTGCCTTTACCTGCTCACCTACAGCAGTGGCCGCCTCTGGATTGAGGGGTTGCGCATCGATCCCCTCTGCCTGATCGGCACCCCACCCTTCTGCACCGGCGGCCTGCGCATGGCCCAGCTGATGAGCCTGGTCCTGATGGCCTTGGGCGCCTTCGGCCTCTGGTGGCTCTATGGCCGCCATCGCGCCCTGCCCGATCCGGCCGGGGTTGCTAGGGCTAACTCCGAGGGCCGGCCCTGAGCCCGGTCCCCATGGGAGGGGATCCGCTCCCTGCCCCACCATTTCGATCCGATTGGCGCGGAGTCTGAGTTGGGCTTCGCCATTCACCTTTGCCCCCTTGCCTACTGGCCTGATGGAAGTTGCAAACGCTGGCCAGGTCATGATCGTGGGTGCGGGGCCTGGGGCCCCCGATCTTCTGACCCTGCGGGCCGCCCGCGCGATCGAGCGGGCCGAGGTGCTGGTCTGGACCGATTCACTCGTGTCGCCCCAGATCGCCGCCCTGGCCCCGGAAGGCTGCGAATCGATCCGCACTAGCACCCTCACCCTCGAGCAGGTGATCGAGGTGGTGGTGGAGCGGGCCCGGGCTGGCCGGCGGGTGGTACGCCTCCACGACGGCGATCCCTGCCTCTATGGCGCCCTGGCTGAGCAGCTCTGTCGCCTAGCGGATGCGGAGATCCCTGTGGAGGTGGTGCCAGGCCTCAGCGCTTATCAAGCCACGGCCGCGGCCCTGCAGGCCGAATTGACGATCCCGGGTGTGGTGCAGACGATCGTGCTCAGCCGCGCCTCCGGCCGCACCGGCACGCCGGCACGGGAATCGATCGAGCGGCTGGCGGCCCTGCAGGCGTCCTTGTGCCTGTATTTGAGTGCCCGCCATGTGGAGGAGGTGCAGGCCCAGCTGCTGCTCCACTATCCCGCCGATACCCCCGTGGCCATTGGCTACCGGGTCAGCTGGCCCGACCAATGGCTCGCCGTTGTGCCCCTCAGTGAGATGGCCCAGGTGAGCCGGGAGCGCAACCTGATCCGCACCACCCTCTATGTGGTCAGTCCGGCCCTGCAGGCCCCCGGCAACGCCCGCTCCAAGCTCTATTCCGCTAGCCACAACCACCTGTTCCGCGGTGGCGCCGAGTGAGCTGGAGCGCCTAGCTAGGGGCCTGGGCTGCTGGCGCCGTAGAGCTCCTGCTCGAGCCGCTGGCGATCAAAACCGCAGCCCAG
>NSII01000119.1 GCA_002737305.1 Synechococcus sp. Baikal-G1 | reverse complement strand
GCGTTGAAGAATTCCCGGGGCTTCAGGCGGTTGTACTTTGTCTCCAGCTCCCCTACCTGCTCGTCGTAGGGATGGCTGAATACCTGCTGGAGTTCCTTGATTTTGCTGGTTTCACCGTGCTCAGCCTGTTGATAGGCAGGTACGATCAACCATTCGCGCCAGGAGTATTGTGGGTTGTTATCTTTCATCGTTTTGCTAGTTGCCTTGGCGTCGTTGCTGCCCATAATGCAACCCAGCCAGCGTTGCAACCAGTGGCTCCAACGCGCATCAAGCTCCTCTGAACTGGCCAGGTAGAAACTCTCTTTCAAGGCAGAAATATTGCTTGGAATAGAAGATAGCTGGCGAAAGAAAATCGTGTAATCGACCTTGCTTAGAACCATCAGTTCAAGCAGCTCATTCACAAGTGCGGCGTCATACGTGATCAGGCCGAGTTTCCTGGCCCACATCGCCTCGATCTCTTGGGCCATCGCCCCGCTGAACCCTTCCCGGATCTGATCGAGCCTTGCCAGGCCGTCCGTGTTACCGCTAAGCAGCAATCGGATCGAGGCCCAGAACATCTGATAGTTGGCTTCGGCTGCAACCGGTTGGTTAAAGAAGCTGAAATGCTCGCCGCCGCCGGTCCAGGGCTGGAACCTGGGGTCGAACAGTTCGCAGAATCCAAAGGGCCCGTAATCGAGGGTGTAACCCCCGGCGGCACAGTTGTCGCTGTTGAAATTGCCCTGGCAGTAGCCCACGCGGATCCAATGAGCCACCAGCGCGGTAAGCCGGTTGCGAAACAAACGGGCTAGCTCCACCACTTGCTCGCTGAAGGCCAGGCCCGCATCAATGTCTAGGCGGTAGTTCCGCTCGATCAGGTGTTGCACCACCATTTGCAGCTCGTTTAACGCCCCTGGATGGGCCTCGCTGCGGGCGCGACGGGCAAACAGCTCCAGCTGGCCGACCCGCAAAAACGATGGGGCCACCCGCGTGGTAATCGCCGCCGGGTTGTCCACCAGGATGTCTGGATCGAAGGACCTGGAGTTCGGCGAGTACCAGGGCCTGCGCACGGTTTCGCTGCGGGACATGTATAGCGTGAGGGACCTGGAGGTGGGAACCCCCAGGGCGTGCATGAACTCCTGGGCCAGAAACTCGCGCACGCTGGAGCGCAGCACGGCGCGACCATCGGCCCCGCGGCAGTAGGGCGTTGGGCCACCGCCCTTGAGTTGCATCTCCCAGCGTTTGCCCTTGAACAGGCCTTCGAACACGGAAATGGCCCGGCCATCGCCATAGCCATTGCCAGTTCCAAACGGGCACTGCTGGATGTATTCCGTGCCATAGATCGAGAGGGCATAGCCGGTTGCCCAGCCCCACGGTCGCATCGGCTCCCTTGCCACGCTGATGTCGCCCGAAAAGAGGCGGCGGAACCCGTCGTCATGGACCAGACCCTCGCTAAGGCCGAGCTCGTTGAAGAGGGTTGTGCTGTGGGCGAGGTACTGCGGCGCTGGAATCGGCGTGGGTGTCACCGGCACGTAATGGCCGGAGAACACCTGGCGGGGCCCGTGATCGTCGCCATCGACGCTGGCCTGGGGATCCGCATGCAGCGACTCCATCAACGAATAGTCGGCCCGCTTGGCAAACTCAGCGAAGTTGGTCGTTGTAGGCGATTCGAGGGCGCTCGAGGTGTCTGGCATGGGGCCGGTCGTCACGGGTCTCTCTCGGGTTCTGGGCTTTGCCGGGTGCGGGACCTGAGGCTTTGGTCATCATCCCCGCCTTGGGGGTCACCCCTGCTGCGGCCCCCATCCAATGGACCGCCAGTCCAGACCGTGGCGGCCAGGCCATGGACTGGCCGCCGGTTGGGGCCGCAACTGCTCGGGGTGGCCGAAGTGCGCGGCGCCTTGGATTTTCATCTTCTTCACGCTTCGTTACGTGAGTTGCCAGACTCTGTTTTTGCTACTCGGGCCATGGCGACGCCGCTACCCCTTGAAGTTGTGGCTGGCATCTGCGCTGCCACATTGACCATCGCCATGCTCCGCAGTGATGGCGAAACCAGCCAAGCCACCGGCGCCCTTTTGCAGGGCCCACCAACGCCCTGGCATTTGCCCCAGTCCATCGCTGACGGACTCAGGGGTTACCTGTTGGGCCACGGTAAGGCCCAAAGCTTGGGCTTGCTGGTTTTGCGGCTGGCCATCGGCTTGATGATGATCCACCACGGCCAAGACAAGCTGGCCGATCCCCAGGGCTTTGCAAACAACTACGTCATCCCCCTGCATCTCCCTTTCCCGTTGCTGATGGCCCATGCGGCCGGATACGCCGAAATCTTTGGCTCCTGGCTCTTGATCTTTGGTCTACTGACTCCCCTAGGAGCCCTAGCCCTCACAGGAACCATGGCCGTTGCGGCATACCACCACATCCTCACCAGTGGCCTGAATATCTACGTCTTGGAATTGGTCGTGCTTTACCTGGGTGGCAGTTTGGCCCTGCTGCTGCTTGGTCCTGGTCGGTTTTCCTTTGATGCCGGCATTGCCAAGGAGCTGTTGGAAAATCCCGCAACAGAGGACGACGTTGACTTCTCTGTCATCCAACAACCGGTTCTCGTTGCCATTCCGGTTGAGTCAACCTCAAGGTAGATAAGGAGAATGCGGCAAGTCGGATCTGAATTCGGCCTGGGATTGGGCCTAATTCAGACGATCGCTTTCGACATCGGCTCAGGACCCTGCGGGCCTGGGCCTTATCTTTGCCGGATTGGAAGCAGGCTGCTGATACCCAGGGCTAGGAAGGAGAGGGCGCTAAGCAGGGCTAATGGATGTCATGCCCTGCCGCCGAACCCAATTCAGCCGTCGCTTTGAAGGAGGTCGTCCGGGGAGTCTCCTTCCTCGTCATCCCCGTCGTCCCCCTCGTCATCGCCGAGGACCTCCTCGACCAGTTCCCTGGCGGCCTTGAGACGCGCACTGTCTGCGGCCCAAACGGCGATGCTGACGGCATCGGGTTGCTCATCGCCTAAGAACTCCTCCAGGTTGAGGAGGTGGTGTTCTTCAACGAAGTTGAGAAGCACCAGGCTAATTTTTAGGGCGTCCTCGGGGCTGATTTCTGCGGCCTCCATGGCATCGAGCACCGATTGGATTGCCGGGCCCACGGATGCGTCTAGCGGGCTGGCTTCATGGCTGCTGGTCATGGGCTGGTCAGACAGGTCGACCACACCATGGGCGAGAGGGGACCAGCACGCAGCCCTGGGCGATGCAGGCCCCGGTGTCGCTTGCATCACACCGGCCCAAACTCCCTCGAATCGATGGCTCTAGGGGGCTGATCCAGCTTCGCCTCAAAGCCTTAAACCCAACGATGCTTGGAGCGTTAGCAGGGCGC
>NSII01000118.1 GCA_002737305.1 Synechococcus sp. Baikal-G1 | reverse complement strand
GCTCGGGGCGCCGATGGCCGCCAACCTGCTGGCGAGCGGCTTTYCCCTGACGGTCCATRCCCGCAGCCGGATGGCAGAAGAGCCCCTCGCGGCAGCCGGCGCCGCCCGGGCCGCTAGTCCCGCTGAGGTGGCGGCCAAGGTCGCSATCCTTTGCCTCTGCGTCTCCGATGGGGYCGCCGCAGAAGCCGTCTTGTTTGGCGATCAGGGAGCTGCGGCCSGCTTGCGACCAGGCGCGCTCGTGATCGATTTTTCCACGGTTGAGCCTGCCCAGGCCCAGGCTGTCCATCGCCGGCTCCAGGCCGCTGGCATCGGTTGCCTTGATGCCCCCGTCACCGGCGGCACTGAAGGAGCCAAAGCTGGAACCCTGTCGGTCYTGGTGGGTGGCGACCCAGAGTGGGTCGAGCGAGCCAGGCCGCTGTTGGAGGCCGTTGGCACAACGGTGACCCACTTTGGACCGATTGGTTCGGGCCARCAGGTCAAGGCCGTCAACCAGATCCTGGTGGCGGGCTGCTACGCGGCCGTGGCCGAGGCGATGGCCCTGGGCCAKCGGCTGAGATTGCCCATGGAGGCCGTGGTGGSATCCCTGCGTCCTGGCGCTGCGGGTTCCTGGGCCCTGGATAACCGCTCCCTAGGCATGCTCGAAGGCCGCTTCCCCCTGGGGTTCAAGCTGGCCCTGCACCGCAAGGATCTGGCGATCGCCCTGGGGACCGCTGCGGCCCTGGATTTGCAGTTGCCGATTTGCGAGCAGGTTGCCGCCATGGAAGATCGCCTGATCGAGGCCGGCTATGGCGAGGAGGACCTCTCAGCCTTGGCCCGTTGGTTTACGCCTTGATGGCGGGAGCGAGAGGCAACTCCCTGCTCCTGGGCCYTGGCTAGCCGTGCTGAATCAATCCGCTGCCSAGCTGATCGGGGAGTGGTTCAACGCATTTGGATGGCGTTGAGACGGTCGCGGAAACTGCGCGATGCCGCCTCAGCGGTGGAACTGCTTTCGAGCTGGGCATCTCCCCAAGGGGCTTGATTGCCTTCGTTTTGAAAACCGCTGTCCTGGCTTGGGGGGCTACTGAATGCGGGCGTGGCCCTGGCCAGGGGCTTTCCCCAGGGGCTTGGGCTGGCCGACGGGATGGGCGGATTCTCGGCTAKGGGTGCAACTGGCAGGGTGGCGCTTGGGGTGGCAARGGCTGCGGAGGAGGACGAACCAGACGAGGTTGAACCCGAGGAGCGGCGCCGGCCATAGCCCTGGGAGCGCAGGTCCAGGGGCTTGCCGGTGGCAACCCCACGGCTACTCGCCTGATCGGCTGGYGAGGGGGCAGCCCGTTTGATCGGGTTGGCCTTGAGCTCGCTGCGGACCTGATTCAGCAGGCGGAAGTGGCCGGTGGCATTGAATTTGCGCAGTAGCGCCGGATCCCAGGCCATCGGCCAAACAAAGGCTTCGTTGGCTCCAACCCTAAGGGAGCACTGAGTCCTGGGGATCTGTGATAAATTGTTGCGTAACCAAGTGGAAGTCGTTCCGACTACGGCCTTGACCGACCCGGCCGGGTAAGCCCTTCGGGCTGCCTGCCCCTTTGGAGTCAATGATGGTGANNCCAAAGGCTTGGGTTTGGGGTTCCCCAAGGTGCCCCTAGCGACGACCTTCCCCCTGGCTGATCCCCTCGCGTTTCCCCACCGATCCCATGACAAGCACCGGTTGCCTGCGGGTTGGCCAACAGGCCCCTGATTTCACGGCCACGGCCGTGGTGGACCAGGAGTTCAAGACCATCAGCCTGTCTGACTACAGAGGCAAATATGTGGTCCTGTTCTTCTATCCCCTCGATTTCACTTTCGTTTGCCCGACTGAAATCATCGCCTTCAGCGATCGTTACGCCGATTTCACCAGTCGCAATACGGAAGTTCTCGGCATCTCGGTGGATAGCCAATTCAGCCACCTGGCCTGGATCCAGACCGAGCGTAAAGACGGTGGTATCGGTGACATCAACTACCCGTTGGTTGCTGACCTCAAGAAAGAGATCGCCAGCGCCTACAACGTGCTTGACGACGATGCCGGAGTCGCCCTGCGCGGCCTCTTCATCATCGATCCCGATGGTGCAATCATGCACAGCACGATCAACAACCTGCCCGTGGGACGCAGCGTTGATGAAACCCTGCGGGTGCTGCAGGCCTTCCAGTACGTGCAGTCCCACCCCGATGAGGTTTGCCCGGCCAACTGGACCCCCGGCGACAAAACGATGAAGCCCGATCCCGTCGGCAGCAAGGAATTCTTCGCCGCCGTCAACTGAAGTTCGCCCGAGCCGCTGGGTAGGTCCAGCGGCGCTTGCAACGGTCGCCAAAGTCCCCTTGGGGGACTTTTTTTATGGCCGGATTCGGCCCGCTTGGCGGCAGGTGCTGGGGGCTTGTCTGGTTTCACCAACCCTTCGCTTGAGCTCCCCCCCCCGCCAGCCGCCTGGCCCCCTTAGCCCAACAGGCTGGCCAGGAGGCGTCGTCCATCGATGCCCCCAGTGGCGGGATCACAGGCTCGCTCCGGATGGGGCATCAGGCCGAGCACGGTGCCGGCCGGGTTGGTGAGGCCGGCCACCGCACCTACGGAGCCATTGGGATTGGCCTGGTAGCGGAACACCACGCAGCCCGAGTCCTCCAGCTGCTGCAGTTGGCCGGGATCCACCTGGTAGCGGCCCTCACCATGGGCGATCGGCAGGTGGATCGTTTCACCGTCGGCGTAGCCCTTGAGCCACTGGCAACGGCCGGGAGACACCTGCAGGGGCGTGTCTTCGCAAACGAAATGGAGCTTCTCGTTGCGGGTCAGGGCCCCCGGTAGCAGTCCCATTTCGGTGAGCACCTGGAAGCCATTGCAGATGCCCAGCACCCGGCCGCCCCGTTCCACGAAGGCCGCTACCTCCTGCAGGATGGGCGCGAAGCGGGCGATGGCGCCGCAGCGCAGGTAGTCGCCATAGCTGAACCCCCCGGGGATGATCACCGCATCGAGGCCGGAGAGATCGCGCTCCTCATGCCATAGGAAGCGGGTTGGCACCTCCAAACAGCCTTCCGTTGCCCAGCGCACGTCCCGATCGCAATTCGAACCCGGAAACACCACCACCCCAATGGTCATCTCAGCCTTCCCCCACGGGGCTGGACGTGCCGAGGCCCTCGCCGCTGGCGGCCACTTCCAAGGTCCAGTTTTCGATCACCGAATTGGCCAGCAGGCGATCACTCAAGAGGGAGAGCCGTTGCCGCGCCGTGGCCAGGTCGGGGGCCTCAATCTCCAGCTCCACCGCCTTGCCGATCCGCAGCTTGGCAATGCCTTCCACCCCTAGGCGGCTGGCGGCAGAGCGGGTGGCCTCACCGGCGGGATCGAGGACCGATGGCCGCAGCGAGACCAGAACGCGGGCTGAGTAGACGGGCACCAGAGCTCCGGGGCAATTGTTAAATCTTGGCAGGCCGGCCGCAGCCAGCCAGCACCTAGGCCAGGCCCAGTAGGGCCCGGAGCTCCTGCTCCAGTGCGGGCCCATCCAGCTGCAAGCCCAAGGCCACCAGTTCCAGGCCAGGGAGGTGGTCCTGGTCGGCGGCGGCGGCCTTTGGGTCGAACCAGCATTCGAGCCGGGGGCCCACCGCCTGGATTTGCAACGGTTGGGCCTTCCCCGCCAGCCAGGCGCGCCCCTTCAAGCGCAGGAAGCGCTGGCGATCGATCTGGGAGCGCAGCAGGCTTTCCAGGGCCTGGCGATCGAAAGAACCCTCGAGCCGCAATGCCACCGATTGCATCGCCACATGGCTGTGGTCGTGGTCATGGTGATCGTCGTGTCGTGTCGTGGTCGTGATCGGAACCCTGCGGATGGCCGTGATCGCCATGGGCATGGTCGTCATGGCTGTGATCGCCATGGCTGTTATCGCTATGGCTGTGGTCGCTATGGCTGTGATCCCGTTGATCGCGCTCGAGGCCTAGGAGCAGGGCCGCTGGCACCTGGCCCCGGGCCATGGGCAGCACCGTGACACCAGGACGAAGCTTGGCGGCCAGCTCGGTTTGCAGGGCAGTGATCTGCTCGGCTTGTAGGCAGTCGGCCCGGCTGATCAGCACCAGGTCGGCGGCCTCAAGCTGGTCATCAAACAACGCTTCGATGGCGCCGAGGTGATCGAGGCTGGGATCGGCCCGGCGCTGGGCCTCGATCGCGGCGGGATCGCCCACCACGTGGCCCTGGGCTAGGGCTTCGCCATCCACCACCGTCACCACGCCGCTGACGCGGGTGCGGGTGCGGATCTCGGGCCAGCGAAAGGCCTGCAGGAGGGGCTCGGGCAAGGCCAGGCCGCTGGTTTCAATCACGATTCCGTCGAGCTGGTCGGAGCGCTCCAGCAGCAGTTGCATCGTCGGCAGGAATTCATCCTGCACGGTGCAGCAGAGGCAGCCGTTGGCGAGTTCCACCACCCGGCCTTCGAGCTCCTCTTCGGGGCAGAAGCCGCAACTGCGGATCAGGTCGGCATCGATGCCAACCTCACCAAATTCATTCACCAATACGGCTAACCGCAGGCCACTGGAAAGCAGCAGCTGGCGCAGCAGGGTTGATTTGCCCGCCCCTAAAAAGCCAGTCACCACCGTCACCGGCAAGCGGGTCGGGCTGGTTTGGGACGGGCTAAGGGGGCTGACTTGGGGGGTGACAACCATGGTCAGGGCACCAGGGCAGACCAGGCAAAGCTGGAGCCCACGCCGATCAGGATTCCGGCCGCCAAACGCAGCTGGCTAGCGCTGAGGCCCGTGCCCCAGCGACGCACCAGGGTGAGGGAGGTGGTGAGCAACAGCCCTTGGCTGACCAGCAATCCCACCAAATAGAAGGCAATTGGGCTTTGTTCCCAGCCGATCACGGCGGCGCTGAGCACGTAGCCATGCAGGGCAAAGGCTGGCACCAGCAGCAGGGCCGGCAGGCGATCCAGCAGCACCAGGCCCACCACCACCAGGGACAGGGCCACTAGGGGTTCGGCCATGGGGATGCCGGGCAGGGCCAGGCCCAGGCAGGAGCCGACCAGGCCCGTAGCGAGCAGGCCGAGCACCCAACTGAGACGTTTCTGCAGGCCCACCAGGCCCAGGGCCAGCAGGAACAGCAGGTGATCAGGTCCAAACAGGGGATGGGCCAGGCCGCTGACCAGGCCACTGAGGGGCGACGGGGTCAGGCGGAACAGTTCCATCAAATGGTGGGCGGAAGCTGGTGCGGCAAAAAGCAGAACCAGGGCAACCGCTCCGAGGGGGAGGGCCGCGCCGAGGCGAAGGTTGGTCATCCGGAAAGCTGGTCCGAGCCAGGGATGGAGGGGGCTTCGGCGGGTCTTCTGACTGGGCTAAACCCCGAGGGATTCCGCTTCACAGCTGCGGGACAGCGCCGGACTCGGTGCCTGGTTTCCCAGAACCCCACCGGACTTTCCCCGTTTCCTCCCCTGGCTGGTCACCAGGGGAACCGAACCCGAAATCTAGGCCTCGCTTGGCCTAGCGACAGCCCAGGCTCTCGCGGGTGTTCACACCAGTACGGGGGTTAGTACCGCTGGCCCTGGCGCAGAGGGCCTTTTGCTGGGGCAGGTCGATCACGGCGTCGCTGAAATCGGCCCCTTCAATGCGGGCGCCCGTAAAGCGGCTTTGCATGAGCATGGCGTTGCGCAATACGGCATCGCCTAGGTCTGCCCCATCAAAGCGGCTGGCAAAGGCCACCACGTCCTCAAGGTCGGCTCCGCTGAAGTTGCTGGCCCGCAGGTCGCTGCTGTTGAACACGGCCCCGCGCAGGTCGGCGCCGCTGAAATCGAACCCGCCCAGCTGGGCCTTGAGGAACTCCTGCTGCTGCAGGTTGCGGCCGTGCATGTCGATCTGCAAATCCACCAGGGATTTCTGGCTACGCAATTCCGGCGCCGTCATCGCCTCAGCTGGCTCCACGGCAAAGCCAACCAGCAGGGCCATGGCCAGCACCAACCCCCCTAGCCCCAAGGCCATGGCGGAGAGGCCCGGGCGTAGAAGGCCATCAAGGCATTGCTGCCAAGCCCTTGGGTTGGGCGCGCCTGCTGGATTGAGCAGATCGGGCGTTCCGGAGCGGGACAACGGCAGCCCTAGCGTGTTGCTTCAAGTTATGGCAAGGCGCCGCCCCACCGCGAAGCGATGAGCATGTCCCTGCGGGTGGTGGTTCCACCCCACCCCTTGATCGGCCACTGGTTAACCCTGCTGCGCGATCAGGACACGCCCCCCCCCCTGTTTGCCACGGCGATGGCGGAACTGGGTCGCTGGCTCACCTATGAGGCCCTGCGCGACTGGCTACCCCACCGGCGGGTGGTGGTTCAAACCCCTTTGGCAGCCAGCGAAGGCACCGTGATTGACCCGGCCGCCCCCCTGCTGGCGATCCCGATGCTGCGCTCGGGGCTGGGGCTCTGGGAGGGGGCTCGCACCGTGCTGCCCACCGCCCTGGTGGCCCATGTTGGCTACGCCAGCGACGCCGGCCTTGTGGCTGGATCGCCCGGCCCCGCCGCCTACCTCGATGGACTTCCCTCTGAGATCGGGTCCACCACGGGTGTGCTGGTGTTTGAGCCCCTGGTGGGGGCAGCCACCAACCTCCTGGCCGTGCTGGAGCGCTTGGCAGGCTTGGGGGTGGGCGGGCGCCAGGTGCGGGTGATTTCGGCCTTGGCCGCCGCCCCTGGCCTCAAAATCCTGGGTGAGCGCTTCAGCGATCTCACGATCTACGCGGCCTGCATCGACGCCGAGCTCGATGGCCAGCAGCGGATCGTGCCTGGGCTCGGCGATGCCGAAGGCCGGCTGTTTGGAACCTTTCCCGGCTCCTAGGTCCCGGGGCGGTGGCTGGCTTGCACCAGCCTGCCTAGGCTGGAGCCCATTGAATCCTTTGGATACCAGCGGCAATGCAGCAGAGCAGCGACAGCCAGTCCAACCTGATGATCAGCGCCATGGCGGGGGCCTTCCTCGGGGCCGCCGGCCTGGCCTGGTGGCTGCTGTCCCAGGCTGAGCGGCGCCAGGAGCTGCAGCGGCGGGTGCGCTCCCTCCGCTTTGCGCCCGAACCGCTGGAGCCCCTAGCCGATCGTCCCCTGCCGGAAGGGGAACTGCAGGACCGGGTCCAGCAGCTCAACCAGGCCATCGAGGATGTGCGCCGCCAGCTGGAGAGCCTTAGCACCGCCGCCCCTGCCGATCGCTAGGCCCCGTTTTGTGCTCCTGAGGCCTGGGGCCCAGTCAGGTTGAACGGCGCATCGGTAGGTTGCATGCCAGTGCTTTCCTGCCGGCCATGCTGCGCTCCGCTGCCATTACCCAGGGCTTCCAGCGGTCCCCCAACCGCGCCATGTTGCGGGCGGTGGGCTTTGGCGACGGCGACTTCAACAAGCCGATCATCGGCATCGCCAACGGCTACAGCACCATCACCCCCTGCAACCTGGGGTTGAACGACCTGGCCCTGAGGGCCGAAGCCGCCGCCAAGGCGGCCGGGGCCATGCCCCAGATGTTCGGCACGATCACGGTGAGTGATGGCATCTCGATGGGCACCGAGGGGATGAAGTATTCCCTGGTGAGCCGCGAAGTGATCGCCGATTCGATCGAAACCGCCTGCAACGGCGAGAGTATGGATGGGGTGCTGGCCGTAGGCGGCTGCGACAAGAACATGCCCGGCGCCATGTTGGCGATCGCCCGCATGAACATCCCGGCGATCTTTGTGTATGGCGGCACGATCAAGCCCGGCAAATTGGGCGGCTGTGATCTCACGGTGGTGAGTGCCTTTGAGGCCGTGGGTCAATTTGCCGCCGGCACCATTGATAACGAACAGCTCACGGCCGTGGAAAAGAACGCCTGCCCGGGGGCGGGCAGCTGCGGCGGCATGTTCACCGCCAACACGATGAGTTCCGCCATCGAGGCCATGGGCCTGAGCCTGCCGGGCAGCTCCACCATGGCCGCCGAGGACCCCGAAAAAGCCGATAGTGCAGCGCGCTCAGCCGAGGTGTTGGTCGAGGCGATCGCCGCCAACATTCGCCCGCTCGATCTCATCACCCGCGAGGCGTTTGAGAATGCCATCAGCGTGATCATGGCCGTGGGCGGCTCCACCAATGCGGTGTTGCACCTGCTGGCCATCGCCCGCACCGCCAGCGTGCCGCTCACCATCGACGACTTTGAAACGATCCGCCAGCGGGTGCCGGTGATCTGCGATCTCAAACCCAGTGGCCGCTACGTGACCACCGACCTCCACGCCGCCGGCGGCATCCCCCAGGTGATGAAGCTGCTGCTCGATGCGGGCCTGCTCCATGGCGACTGCCGCACGATCGAGGGCAAAACCCTGAAGGAGACCCTGGCCGCCATTCCTTCGCTGCCTAGGGACGATCAGGACGTCATTCGTCCGTTAAGCAATCCCCTTTACGCCAAGGGGCACCTGGCTGTGCTGAAGGGCAACCTGGCCAGCGAAGGCAGCGTCGCCAAGATCAGTGGCGTTAAAAATCCCCAGGTCACCGGCCCGGCGCGGGTGTTTGAAAGCGAGGAGACCTGCTTGGCCGCCATCCTCGAGGGCCGCATCCAGGCCGGAGATGTGGTTGTGATCCGCTACGAAGGCCCGGTGGGCGGCCCAGGCATGCGCGAGATGCTCTCGCCCACCTCGGCGATCATTGGCCAGGGCCTGGGCGACAAGGTGGCCCTGATCACCGATGGTCGTTTTTCGGGCGGAACCTACGGCATGGTGGTGGGCCACGTGGCCCCCGAAGCGGCCGTGGGCGGCACGATTGCCCTGGTGCAGGAAGGGGACAGCATCACGGTGGATGCCCACCAGCTGCTGATCCAGCTCAATGTCGATGACGGGGAGCTTCAGCGCCGCCGCGCCGCCTGGAGGGCCCCCGCCCCCCGCTACACCACCGGCGTGCTCGGCAAATACGCCCGTTTGGTGAGCACCAGCAGCCTGGGGGCGGTCACGGACCAGCCCTAGCCCCCAACCACCAGGGCGCGAATGCGGCGGGCCAGGGCTTCCAGGGGTAAGCCGCCCTCGGGCCGCTCGCAGCGTTCGCCACTCACGCCGTCCATCCAGACCGGGTGGGATCCCTGCCAAAGCAGGGGGGCGCTTTCATCGGCCAGGCTCACCAAGGTGAGGTGGATGTCGCTGCCACTGCGGTAGAGCTCCAGTTCCAGATCGTTCTGCTCGAGCCGGGCGCCCTCGGGGCTGCGGGGCTCAATGCGCACACAGAGATCGCCAGCTGCGGCTCCGGCTTCTGGCAGGTCCCCCACCAGCCGAACGCCGTGCCTGTGGGGCTTGAGGCAGAGGTCGGCGGCGGCGGCTAAGCGGCTGGCGAAGTCCTGCCAAGTCTCCTGATCGCTCCAGTCCATGGCATCCAAGTCCGGTGTCAGGGCAGGGCCCGAATCGCCTGAATCCTTAGCTGCAGGGGACCGGCGCGAAAGCCGTTGTTCACCCCCCCGTCATCGCCAAAGCGGGAATGGAGGATCTGTAACCGGGTGATGCGGCACGGATCAAAGCGCAGGGGCAGCCCCACGGGCTTGGCTCGCACGCTGGCCCGTAGTTGGCTAAACGGAATCCATACCTGGGTAAGCCCCTGGGCTGCGGTGTCGAATTCGGCCACCCAACGCAGACCGCCCGGGATCAATTCGGTGAGGCCGGCCAGGCCATCACTGCAGGCGATGGCGAGCTTGTAGCGGCGCCCATCGGCTTCGATCTCCAGCTGCAGGCCGGCCTGGGCCGAGAGATCCAAGGGCGGTGAGAACAAGGGCGAGCGGCAACTGACAAAGCCACCCCCCTCGGCCACCACCTCCGCCGCCATCACCAGACCCGTGGAGCCGCTCTGGCACTGGCCCTGGCTGCGGCCCCCCATGATCGTGTCATTCAGGCTGTGCCAGCCAGCAAAACCATCCCCGGCCACGATCAGCAAAGAGCCATCGCCCGGGGGGCCGCCAGCGGTGCCTCGGGCTTGATCAGGATTGCTGCTGCCGGTGGGGCTGGGGGACACGGGGCTGCTGGTGCCGCCTGGGGCGGTAGGGGAGGGTGGGGCCACCAGTGTGGCGAAAGGGACCAGGCTTGCGGTTCTAGATGGATCTTGCCCTGGGGCCGCTGCCAGGCTTGTCGCCCCGAAAGCTGCAAGCGCCAAGCCTGGGGCCAGCCATCGCAGGCCCCAGGCCAGGCCCCTTTGGACGGCCCTAGGCGCCACCGGCGACGAGCCCCGCCGCCTCGGCATCGGCCAGCACCAGCACCGGGGAGTGGGGTTGCACCAGCTTGGCGGGGGTACGCAGGGCCGATTCGCTGGGATCCAGCAGGCGCCTGAGGGCCTCCTGCTTGCCTGCGCCACCCACCAGGAAGACCACCTGGCGGGCAGCACTGAGCACGGGGGCCGTCAGCGTGATGCGCTCCAGGCCCTTGCCTTCCCCCACGGCCACGGCCCGGTCGCTGACGCCAGCGGCGGCGCTGCCGGGAAATAGGGAAGCGGTGTGGCCGTCATCGCCGAGGCCCAGCAGGATCAGATCCAGCACGGGCGGATCCCCAGCACAGAGCTGGCGAAGGGTTTGCTCGAAGGCTTCGGCGGAGGCCAGGGGGGTGTCCCGCTCGGTGGGCACCGGATGGAACACGGCCTCCCGGGCTGGACCATGGGCCAGCAGGGTTTCGTGGAGCATGCGGGCATTGCTGGACGGATCTTGCGGCCCCACCCAGCGTTCATCGCCCAGCAGCACATCCACCCGGTCCCAGGCCAGCTGGGCTTGCCCCAGCAGGCGGTAGGCCGCCGCCGGGGTGGTGCCCCCGGCAAGGGCTAGGAGAACCCGTTCGCGCTGGGCCAGGGCCAATTTGAGCTGGTCCGCCAACACGGCGGCGGCTCGCTGGGCGAGCTGATCGAGGTTGGGGCTGATGTCGAGTTGGTACACAACGCCCGGGGCACCCATGGCAGCCCCGCTCAATCGAGCCACTCGGTGTGGAAGCTGCCGGCCTGGTCGACCCGCTCGTAGGTGTGGGCGCCAAAGCAGTCGCGCATGGCCTGCACCAGGTTCTGGGGCAGGCGGCCGGAGCGGTAGCTATCGATGTAATCGAGGCTGCTGCTCAGGCAGGGCACCGGGATGCCCGCCAGGGCGGCTCCGGCTACCACCTGACGCAGGCCGGGCAGGCGGCGGTTGATCTGCTCGGCAAACCAGGGGTCCACCATCAGGTTGGGCAGGCCGGGGTTGGCGGTGAAGGCGTCCTGGATGCGTTGCAGCAGGCGGGCGCGGATGATGCAGCCCCCTTTCCAGATCTGGGCAATCGACGAGAGGTCCAGGTTGTAATCGTGCAACTTGGAGGCTTCCACCATCAGGGCCATGCCCTGGGCGTAGCTAGCGATGCAGGCGAGAACGCAGGCGTCCTGCAGGGGCGCCATGGCATCGGCCGGGCTGCCCAGGTCGATGGCCACCGGGGCGGGGGCGACCAGCACGGATTCGGCTTGGAGCCGCTCGCTGCGCAGGGAGCTCATCACCCTGGCATTGAGGGCCGCATAGATCGTGGGCACGGAGATGCCCATCTCCAGGGCGCTAACCACGGTCCAAAGGCCCGTGCCCTTCTGGCCGGCGGCGTCAACGATCTTTTCAACCAGATCTGAGCTGTCCTGGGGATCGCGGGTGCGCAGGCACACCTCGGTGATCTCCACCAGGAAGGAGGAGAGTTCCTCGGTGGCGTTCCAGGCGGCCAGCACATCGGCCATGGCGATGCCTCCCATGCCGGCAGAGCGCTTCATCAGGTCGTAGGCCTCGGCCAGGATCTGCTCGATCCCGTATTCGATGCCGTTGTGCACGGTCTTAACGAAGTGGCCGGCGCCACCGGGGCCGATGTAGGTGACGCAGGGACCATCGTTGACCTGGGCGGCCATCTTGCGCACCAGGCCCTCGATCGCGTCATAGGCACTGCGGGTGCCTCCAGGCATCATGCTCGGGCCCTCGAGGGCACCCTTGGCGCCGCCGGACACGCCCATGCCGATGAAGCCAAAGCTCTTGCTTTCCAGGTCAGCGACGCGGCGCTCCGTGTCGGTGTAGAGGGAATTGCCACCATCGATGAGCAGATCACCCTCTTCGAGGTAGGGGGAAATGGTGGCGATGGTGTCATCAATCGCCTGGCCGGCCTTGATCATCATCAAGATGCGGCGCGGTTTCTCCAGCTTGTCGACAAAGTCCTGGAGGGAGGTGGAGCCGATGATTGCCTTGCCCGCGCCCCGACCGGCCAGAAACTCCTCGGTCTTGGCGTAGGTGCGGTTGTAGACGACACAGGAAAACCCGTTGCGCTCGGCATTGAGCACCAGGTTTTCCCCCATCACTCCTAGGCCAATCAGACCGAAGTGGGCTTTCTGCATTGTGATCCCGTCCTGGGCGGATCCCATCAGTGTGGCGACGGGCACCGTTGGGCGGAAGTAAGCCCGCCGTCTCTGTGAGGGACAGCGCACCGAATCAGAGCGGCTTCCCCGCAATCCGACAACAACAAAGCCGCTGCAGCCCCCAGAGGGGGGGCAGCGGCGGCTCGATCAGGGCCCGGGGCTTACCCAGGGCTTGGTCTGGGTTGGGGACGGGGCTGGGCTTTGGACTGCGAGGGGCAGAGATCTCCAGCTCCTACCCCTGAATCAGCGGAGGACTTCAGATCACGGTGCCGTCAGTGATCGTCACGTTTTTGGCAACCACAACGATGCCATTGCGGATATAGAAGCCCAGCTCGGGCCGGTCCGCCTCTTCCACGTGGTCCTTGTTGACGATCGTGACGTTGCGGCCAATGCGCACGTTCTTGTCGATGATCGCGCGCTTCACCGTGGAGCCCTTGCCGACGCCGATCGGGGTGCCGCCGCGCTCCCGCAGCACGGCCCGCTCCTCACCGGACTCGAAGTAGTCGGCCCCCATCACCAGGCTGTCCTGCAGAACCACCTCGTCTTCGACCCGGGTTCGCACTCCAAGCACACAGTGGTGAATGCTGCAGGCCCGCAGCATCGAGCCTTCGCCGATGATGGACTGGGTGACCTGGGCGTCGAGCAGCTTGCTAGGGGGCAAGTAGCGGGGGCGGGTGTAGATCGGGAATTTCTCGTCGTAAAAGGAGAAGGCCGGGTTGGGCTGGTCGGTGAGGGCCATGTTGGCCTCATAGAAGGCCCCGATCGTGCCGATGTCCTCCCAGTAGTCGTCAAAGAGGTAGGTCTGCAGTCGGTCGCCCCGCTCTAGGGCGGCGGGAATGATCTCTTTGCCGAAATCGGTGAAGTTGGGGTTCTTGGTCAGCAGGTCGAAAAGGGTCTCGCGGCTGAAGACATAGATGCCCATCGAGGCCAGGTAGGGCCGCCGCGCTGCCTCCTCCGCTGAAAGGCCCATGAGGGAGGTATCCACCCGCATGGCTTCTAGGGCTTTGCCCTTGGGCTTTTCGCGGAATTCGCGAATACGCCCGTCGTCGTCTGTGTGCATCAGACCAAAGGACTCGGCTTGGGCCGCATCCACGGGCAGGGCCCCGACGGTGAGGTCGGCTCCGGTTTTGATGTGGTGTTCGATGAACAGGCTGTAGTCCATCCGGTAGAGCTGGTCGCCGGAGAGGATCAGGTACTGGTCCACGTCCCATTCCTGGAACAGCCACTGGTATTTGCGGACCGCATCGGCCGTGCCCTCAAACCAGCTGGGACTGGAGGGGGTCTGTTGGGCCGCCAACACCTCCACAAAACCCTGGCCAAAGCCGGCGGAGAGGTTGTAGCTCTGGCTGAGGTGACGATTTAGCGAGGCGCTGTTGAATTGCGTCAACACGTACATCTTATTGATGCCGGAGTTGATGCAATTGCTGATCGGAATATCAATTAAGCGGTATTTGCCAGCTAGCGGCACGGCCGGCTTAGCCCGCGTTTGGGTGAGGGGGAAAAGACGCGTCCCGGCTCCGCCGCCAAGGATGATGGCCAGGACTCGTTTCATCAGCGTTCTCCCCTTTGCACTGTCAGGGTTCGGCAACGGTAGTTGATCGACTGGCCCCGCGAAGGCATGGCATCGCACATTGATGGAACTGGCTGCTGAGCCGGCGATTTCGGGAGGATCAGCAGTCCGGATTCTCTTCGCGCAGCTCAAACAGCCGCTCGAGCACGCCCATGGCCACATGGCGCTGCTGGCGGGGCTGGGGAGCGCGCAGATTGGTCACGGGGGTATGGAGAATCTTATTGATAATCCCCTTACTGAGGGCTTCCATCACCTTGCGATCGCGGGCGGACAGGTCGGGGCCCATGCGGCTAAGGGCTTTCTGCAATTCTTGCTCGCGAATGTCTTCCAGTTGGCGGCGCATGCGGTTCACGACCGGCACCGCTTCGAGGCCATCCCACCACTCCAGAAACAGCCGGGATTCCTCCTCGAGCAGCCCCTGCGCTTCCGCAGCAATTTCGCGGCGGGCCTCCTGGTTGCGGGCCACCACCTCCTGGAGGTCGTCCACATCGAAGGCCCCCACGCCGTCAATTCCCTGCACATCGGAGCTGATGTTGCGCGGAACACCGATATCGATCAGCAGCAGAGAGGAACGCCGATTCAGTCGGTTAAGCCGCTCGGCATCAATAATTGGTTCCTCAGCGGCCGTGCTGGTGAACACCAGGGAACAGGTGCTCAGGCAGTGGTCCAGGTCGTTGAGGGGCCGGCACTGGACCGGCAGGTCGGGGAAATCGGCCGCCAGCAGTTCGGCCCGCTCCACCGTGCGGTTGAGCAGCACCACGCCGCGGCAGCCCTTGGAGCCCAGGTGTTGCAGCAGAAGCCGCGACATGCGCCCGGCCCCTACGACGGCCACCTGTTCCTGGTCGAGGGAGACCAGCTCATCGAGACCGCGGCCCTGCCCCACCTTGAGCTGGGCCAGTTCCACGGCCGCCGAGCTGATCGAAACCGCCCCGGTGCCCAGGTTGGTTTCGGTGCGCACCCGTTTGCCGGTGCTGACCGCCTGGTTGAGCAGGCGGTTGAGAATCGGCCCGATCGAGCGATGTTCCTGGCCGAGCCGGAACATCTTTTTCACTTGGGAGAGGATTTGGCCCTCGCCCAGTACCAGGCTGTCCAGGCCTGCGGCCACCCGCAGCAGGTGGGCCACTGCCTCCTCGTGGTGGTAGGTGAACAGGTGGGGGGTGAGCTCCACCAGGTCCAGGCCCGATTGCTCGCTCAAGAAGGTGCCCACCGCCGTTAAACCCTGCTCCGGATGGCGCAGCAGGGTGTAAATCTCCAGCCGGTTGCAGGTGCTGAGGATCGAGGCCTCGAGCACCTGGTCGTCTGCCCTCAACCGCTGGAGGGAGACCTCCATCGTGTGCTCAGCGATGCTGAGCCGCTCGCGGATTTCCACCGGAGCGGTGTTGTGGCTGAGGCCGACGACCGTGATGTGCATGAAGGGCGAACCTCGCTGGCGCTGGGGTGGGATCTGCGTCAGCGCAGGGCGATGCTCTTGGCGCCGTCCTTGATGTGCACCGTGTTGGTGAACCGGGCGGTGTTGTCGAGCGTACTGATGATCAGGCTGCTGGTGCGGGTGCAGTCCTTCTCAAACTTCACGCCGTGGAAGAGCAGGCCGTCGGTGATGCCGCTGCCGGCAAACACAACGTTTTCACCGGATGCCAGTTCTTCGGCTTCGTACACCTTGTCGATGTCGGTGATGCCCATCTCATTGAGGCGGGCAATGTTGCCCTCAACGGTGTAGTCCGCCCATTCGGAGGTTTGGGCTACGGCCGGGTCATACACCAGTTGGCCCTGGAAGTGGCCACCGAGGGCCCGCATGGCGGCGGCGGAAATCACGCCTTCGGGAGCGGCGCCAATGCCCATCAGGCAATGGGTGCCGCTGCCGGCGAAACCACAGGCAATCGCGGCCTGCACGTCGCCGTCGGAGATCGGCTTGACCCGGGCGCCGGTGGCGCGGATTTCGGCGATCAGGTCCTTGTGGCGGGCGCGGTCCATCACCACGATCACCAGCTCGCTGGCGGCCAGGCCCAGGCACTGGCTGAGGATGGCGATGTTTTCGGTGGCCGATTTACGGATGTCCACCTTGCCCTTAGCGGCGGGGGGCGCTGCCAACTTCTTCATGTAGAAGTCGGGAGCGTTGAACAGGCCACCGCGGTCCGAGGCGGCCAACACGGCCATGGAGCCGTCCTGGTTGTTGGCGCAGAGGTTGGTGCCCTCGCAGGGATCCACGGCGAAATCGACGCCGGGACCGGTGCCGCTGCCGACTTCTTCACCGATGTAGAGCATCGGTGCTTCGTCCCGCTCGCCCTCACCGATGACGATGCGGCCTTTCATTTGGATGGCGCCCATGCGGGTGCGCATGGCCTCGACGGCGGCGGCATCCGCCTCGTCTTTTTGGCCGAGGCCGGTGAGCTTGGCCGAGGCGATGGCGGCCTGCTCAACGACCTCGAGAATTTCCTGGATAAGGGTGCGATCCACAGCAGTCCGGCGGGGTTGGGGGGCTTTGGCAGGGGGAGCGGCATTGCCGCGCCGCCAGAAGGGCGCTGGGCTGGTTGGGCTAACAGGGCCGACTTCAGCATCGGCTTGCAAGCTTGGACAGTTTCGGCGCAGCTTCCAGCAGCCGCAGGGCCTCTCGGGCTTTTAGCGCCGCTCACTGTATCAGTGTCACCCAACCAAAACCGGGCCCGGCCAATTCCTACAATGCGGGGCCCTGTGCCCCGGTGGCCCCTCCATGAGCACTAAGCCCCTGGTGATCTCCCCGTCGATCCTTTCGGCCGATTTCTCCCGCCTTGGCGAGGACGTGCGGGCCGTTGACGAGGCCGGCGCTGACTGGATCCATGTGGATGTGATGGATGGCCGCTTCGTGCCCAACATCACGATTGGTCCCCTGATCGTCGAGGCCCTGCGCCCGGTCACGGCCAAGCCCCTGGACGTTCACCTGATGATCGTGGAGCCGGAGCGCTACGTGGCCGACTTCGCCAAGGCGGGCGCCGACATCATCAGTGTCCAGGTGGAGGCCTGCACCCACCTGCACCGCAACCTGGCCCAGATCAAGGACCTGGGCAAGCTGGCCGGTGCCGTGCTGAACCCCGGCACGCCCCTCGACACCCTGGAATATTGCCTCGAACTCTGCGATCTGGTGCTGATCATGAGCGTCAACCCCGGTTTCGGGGGCCAGAGCTTCATTCCCTCCCAGGTGCAGAAGATCGCGGCCCTGCGTCGCATGTGCGATGAGCGCGGCCTTGATCCCTGGATCGAAGTGGACGGAGGCATCAAGGGCAGCAATGCCTGGCAGGTGATCGAAGCCGGCGCCAATGCGATCGTGTCGGGCTCGGGCGTGTTCAACCAGCCCAGCTACGCCGAGGCGATCACCGGCATTCGCAACAGCCGCCGCCCCGTGGCCGTAGCCGCCTAACCAGCTCCTGGCTGGACAACGGCTGGGGACTACCTCCTGGCCTTGCCTAGCCCAGGACGTCTAGCGAAAAGCCCCGGCAACCCTCTAGGGCTGCCGGGGCTTTTTTTATTCAAAGGGCCAGCCCAGCCCCCTAGCTATCGAAGAACCAGCCGTAGCTGTGCAGGCCGATGCCTAGGAGGTTGACGCCGATGTAGCAAACGCAGATCACCACCAGGCCAGCCACGGCCACCAGGGCGGGCCGCCGCCCCTGCCAGCCCCGGCTCAGGCGGGTGTGCAGGTAGGCGGCGTACACCAGCCAGCAGATCAGGGCCCAGGTTTCCTTGGGGTCCCAACTCCACCAGCTGCCCCACGCCTCATTCGCCCAAACGGCCCCGCTGACAATTCCCACTGACAGCAGCAGGAAACCCACGGTGATGGTGCGATAGCTGAGGCTGTCCAGCTGTTCGCTGACGCCCATGGCGGCGCTCTGCAGGCTGAGGGCTGGGCCTGGTCCGCCCCCAGCGGAGCTGGCAGCCATCACACCCTGGCGATAGCCGCCGCTGCCGATCGAGTTGCTGCGCACCTCCAGGGCCTGCCCCCGGTCGGTGAACAGCACCGCCATCGAGAGCAAGGAGCCCACCAGCAGGGCGGCATAGCTCACCATGATCACGCTGACGTGCATCACCAGCCAGCTGGAGCGCAGGGCTGGCACCAGGGGTGAGGCGGCCTGGAGCTGGTCGGGAAGGGCGAAGCTGGCGAAGGCCACGCAGCCCAGGCCCATGGGTGTGGCCGAGGCTGGCACGAGGGCCGAAGGCCAGGAGCGCTCCACCAGCAGTTGGGTGAGGGTGCAGGCCCAGGCGAGGAAGCAGAGGGACTCGTAGAGGTTGCTGATCGGAAAATGGCCCGATTGCCACCAGCGCAACACCAGTTGGGCGGTGAGGGCCAGGTTGGCGCTGGCCACGAGGACGCGAACCAGGCCGCTATTGGCTGTTTGTTGAGGCAAGCCAGGTTGCTGAGGCAAGGCAGTTTGCTGAGGCAAGCCAGGGGACTTGCTGCGGCCATCGCTTTGGGCAAGCGAGCTGCTCAGGCCCCAGAAGGCAAGGGGCAGGGCGAGGAGCAGTAGGGCAAAGGCGGCCAAGCCCAGGCCTAGTACCGGGTCGGTCAGGGAAATGGGCAACGCTCGAGCGCAAGGTCAGTGGCAGCCAGTCTGGCAAGCCATGGCCGGGCTGAGGGATGTACGGGCTTAACGGCTGGCCTGACGTAACAGCAGCAGGCCGCCGCCCAGGCCAATCCACACCGGCATCCAGGCCGCCAGAATCGGAAAAAGGGTGCCCTTAACCCCCAGGGAACTGAAGATGAACGACATCAGGTAATAGCCGAAAATCAGCAGCACACTGATGCCAAATCCCTGGCTGCGGCTTGTGCGCGAATTGGGTCTCACCCCCAGGCTGCTGCCAATGAGGCCAAACACCAGGCTGATGAAGGGGAAGGCAAATTTCTCCTGGATGCGCACCCGCATGCGCCGGGCCTCCTTTTGATTTCCGGCCTGCTCAAGCAATTGCTCGGCCCTGATCGCCTGGGCCGCAGTCATTTCTTCGGCGTTTGTGGGGAGCTTCGCCACCTGGATGGGGGCGGAAGTAAAGGGATAGTAATAGCGATCAAATTGGGCTGAGGTCGTGGAGTTGTCACCAGGGTTGAGATTGACGATGCGGCCATTGAGGAATTTCCAGAGGCTGCGTTTCTCATCCCAAATTCCTTTCTCGGCAGTCATGATCTGCTGCTGGCCCTGCTGGGAGAAATCCAAAACGGTGACATCCAACATCACCCCTTCTCGAAATTCCCTTGCATAGAAGAGCTGGGCCAAACCCTCCTGGGCCGGGGCCCCAGCATCGCTGGCCTGAATCGAGCCAAAGCGGGAATACACCACATCCTTGCCCCGCTCCGAAGAGAGGGCGCGACCGAGGGCTCGATCAAAGGTGATCGAGGCGGCCAGGTTGGCCCTGGGTACGATCACATCGTTGAACACAAAGGTGAGGCCACTCATCAGGCCCGCCACCACCAGGGCCGGCAGCACCATGCGCCAGGTGGCGACGCCAATGCTGCGCAGGGCCGTGAGTTCGCTGGTGCTCGAGAGCCGGCTGTAGGCCAGCAGGGTGGCCATCAAGGTGGCCATCGGAAAGGACAGCACCAAGAAACTCGGTAGCCGCAACATCAGCACCTGAAAGGCCGCCATCACGGGCAGCCCCGATTCCGCAACCCGGCGCACCAGCTCGAACACCACCCCCACCGACAGGGAAACCGTGGTGAAGGCCGCCACGCCGAAGAGCAAGGGACCAAGCAATTCGCCGGCGAGCCAGCGATCCATCAGCGGCAGCCGGCTCCATTGGCGCTGAACCTGGTCCAGGGGCCGTCGTAGGACCACCACCATGGATTCCACGCTGGCGAAGGGCTGCTGCGGTTGGCGGGAATGGGGGAAGGGGGGGCGTCCAGGTTCGCCTGGGTCTGAACCGCCTGGATTGGACCTTGTTTGATTCGCGCTGGCTCGGGTCATAGCCGGAAACCCTCGCCGAGGTAGTGGCGGCGCACCATGGGATCGGCGGCCAGCTGCTCGGAGCTGCCGGCCGCCAGGATGCTGCCGTCGGTGAGGATGTAGGCCCGATCGGTGATCGCCAGGGTTTCGCGCACGTTGTGGTCAGTGATGAACACCCCCATGCCCCGYTGGCGCAGGCTGCCGATCAGGTCTTGGAGGTCGGACACAGCCAGGGGATCGACCCCGGCAAAGGGTTCATCTAACAGCAGATAGCGGGGCCCCTGAACSCCAACGGCCAGGGCCCGGGCCACCTCGCAGCGCCGCCGCTCCCCGCCAGAGAGCTGGTAGCCGAGGCGATTCACGAAGGCGCCCAGTTGGAATTCCTCAACCAGCTGGTCGAGGCGAAAGCGACGCTGGCCCTGGCCAACACCGCTCTGCTGCAGGGCCAGGCTGAGGTTGTCCCGCACGCTCAGCTGGCGAAAGACGCTGGCTTCCTGGGGCAGATAGCCGATGCCCAGCCGGGCCCTCTGGGGCATGGGCAGGCTCTGGACCTGCAGGCCATCGAGCAGCACCGTGCCGGCATCGGGGCGCAGTAAGCCGGTAACCAGGTTGAAGGTGGTGGTCTTGCCGGCGCCGTTGGGACCGAGTAAGCCCACCACTTCGCCTGCCCGGAGATCAAGGCTCACCCCCTTCACCAATGGGCGACCGGCGATGGTGAGGCTCACCTGGTGGAGGCACAGGCTCATGGGGCCACCGCCGGGGCACCTGGCTTTGGGGTAGGGGTGAGGCGGAGGCGGCTGAACACTTGCTGGTTGGCGGCGGGCCGGGCCGTGATCCGTTCCAATCCCACCAGGTAGGTCACCTGTTCGGCCCGCAGCAGGCTGCCGTCCTGCTGAACAACATCAACGTCGCCACTGAGGACAACCCGCCCTTCGCGGCTGAAATATTGGGCTTGACGGGCCGTTGCCATGACGCCCTTATCGGCATAAAGGATGCGCACATTGCCGGTGGCCGTAATCACGCCAGTGGTCTGGTCGGCCCGCTGGAGATCCGATTCGATGCTGACGAGTCCCGTGGGAATCGCCTGGCGGCTGGGGCCCGCGCTTGGATTGACGGTGCTCACCGGAGCGGTGGCGCTTGGACCGTCGCCTTGGGGGGTCTGAGCCCGGGCCGGCAGCGGCTGCGCTAGGGCCAGGGCGCCCCAGCCAAGGGCGACAACCAGTAGGGACAAGGGACGCCGCCAGCGCTGGGCTAGGGCCAATACTGCGTTCAACCCGGGAGCCATCGCCGCCATGGTTTCTAATCTAGGTGTCGGCCCTGGGGCGACCCCAGCCGGGGTAAGGGGCCATCGCCGGGTTCCAGGCCCTGTTGCAAGGCCTGGAGGCGGCAGCTGACGGCGTCCAGTAGGGGAGGCAGGTTGAGGCCTAGGGCTTCGCTGCCATAGGGCTTGAGCCGGCCCAGACCTTCGCCCAGCAAAATGGTGGCGCCGCGGCGATTATTTCGTTCTAGGTGAAACTGGGCCACGGCGATTTGGAGCAGGCCCTGGAGGGCCTGGCGATCGGGGCCCTGGCACTGGTGCCAGAGGTCTTCGATCAGGTCATGGCAGGCATACCACTCGCCCCGGTCGAAGAGGGCAATCGCTTCGCCCAACTGGGGGTTTGACCCCCAGTTGCCATCGCCTTGGGGGCTGTTCCCTGGCCGCTTTTGGGCTGATGAGTCTTCCGTGGGCAAGTTTTCGGGTCCCAAGAATTGGGCAAAGCTGCCTGCAGCTGGTGGGGCTTAGGCCCAGAAGGCTCGAGCTGGTAGTCCCTTCCCTGGGATGGTTTTGCCTAACACCTCTTCGATCAGACAACACAACACCCAACCGGGCTGGGGGTCCGGACAGGCGTTGTGATCAAGCTGAAGGGCCCAGGAGACGGGCCCCTTAGGCATCAGCGCTTGGCAACCTTTTTGGCGGGCAGCTTGCGCAGGCGAATCGACTCGGGGGTGACCTCGAGCATCTCGTCKGGGCCGATGTATTCGAGGGCCCGCTCCAGGGTCATCTGCATCGGGGCCTGCAGGGTGTCGAGCACCTCAGCGCCAGCCGAGCGGATGTTGGTGACCTGCTTCATCTTGCAGACATTGAGCTCGAGGTCGGGTGGGCGGTTGTGCTCGCCCACGATCATGCCCTTGTAGACCTTGGTGCCCGGGGTGATGAAGAACTGGCCGCGATCTTCCGAGCCCTTGAGGGCATAGAAGGTGGCTGTTCCTTCCTCAAACGAGATCAGCACGCCATTGCGACGGGATTCGAGATCCCCCTGCATGCGGCGATAGTCGAGGAAGGAATGGCTCATTATTCCTTCGCCGCGGGTGGCGCGAATAAACTCACCACGGAAGCCGATCAGGCCCCGGGAGGGCACCACGAATTCCAGCAGGGTGCGATTATCGCTGGTGGTTTCCATGTTCTGCATCTCGCCCTTGCGGATGCCGAGCTTCTCAATGCAGCCGCCCACTGATTCTTCAGGCACATCCATCACCAGCATTTCGAAGGGCTCGCTGGGGGTGCCATCGATCGTGCGGAAAATCACCTGGGGCTGGGACACCTGGAACTCGAAGCCCTCGCGGCGCATCGTTTCAATCAGGATGCCCAGGTGCAGTTCGCCCCGGCCACTCACAGAGAAGCGGTCAGGGGAATCGGTGTCCTCAACCCGCAGGGCCACGTTGGTGAGCAGTTCCCGCTGCAGGCGATCACGCAATTGGCGCGTGGTGACGAACTTGCCTTCCTTGCCCGCAAAGGGGGAATCGTTGACGACGAAGGTCATCTGCAAGGTGGGTTCATCCACCTTGATCAGGGGCAGGGCTTCGGGGTGATCAGGGCAGGCGATCGTTTCACCGATATTCACCTCATCAAAGCCAGAGACGGCCACCAGATCGCCGGCCCGGGCCTCATCGATTTCGATGCGAGCGAGCCCCTTGAAGCCAAGCAATTTGCTGACACGGCCCCGTTTGATACTGCCGTCATCCCGGATCAGGGCGACGGTTTGGCCGTTGCGGATCGTACCGTTGTGGATTTTGCCGATCATGATCCGGCCCAGGAAATCGGAATAATCGAGGGTGGTCACCTGCATCTGCAGGGGCTTCTCCGGATCACCGATGGGGGCGGGAACATGGCGCAGGATCGCGTCAAAGAGCGGCTTCATGTTGTCGCTCTCGATCGCCATGGTCGGCTTGGCGTAACCGCCCATGCCGCTACCAAACAGATAGGTGAAGTCGCATTGGTCGTCGTCGGCGCCCAGTTCCAGGAACAGGTCGAGCACCTTGTCGACGGCCTGTTCGGGGTCGACGCGGGCCCGGTCAATCTTGTTGATGAACACGATCGGCCTCAGACCCTTTTCCAGGGCCTTCTTGAGCACGAAACGGGTCTGGGGCATGGGCCCTTCGTTGGCATCCACGATCAGCAGGCAGCCATCCACCATGCCGAGCACCCGCTCCACTTCACCACCGAAATCGGAGTGGCCAGGGGTATCAACAATATTGATACGGATGCCGTTGTAATCAACTGCCGTATTCTTAGAGAGGATCGTGATGCCGCGCTCCCGCTCCAGGTCGTTGGAATCCATCACGCAGGTGGGCACTGCCTCACCATCGCGGAAGATGCCGGACTGGCTTAGCAGGGCATCGACCAGGGTGGTTTTGCCGTGGTCAACGTGGGCAATGATCGCAATGTTGCGAATCGGGGCGCCCTTGTGTTCGCCGCTCATGGTGGATCTCTCGGTAAGGCTTGATGGAATCTGACGAAACCCGGGTGGGGTGTTGTCGGTGGTCTGGGATCGGAACGGCAACACTCGAGTTGGAGGCTCGAGCTGCGACGGGAAGCGTCGCTGGGGAAGGGCCGGAGCCGGCCGATCAGACAACCCCGTGGCTGCTGGTCTGATCAAGGCATGCTATCTCAGTGCTCTAGCCGCTCCTCCGGTTCAAGCTGCCGCGGGTGACCCCGAGGCGACTGTCGAGCTGCTCCTGCTGCCACACCTGCCGGCCGGAGCGCTGGCCGGCTAGGGCCTGGCGATAGAGCTCGACGCGCCGGCTGGCATCGGCGCCGCTGTCCTGCAGCAGTTCAATCCGGTAGTGGCGTAGCCCGGCCCGCAGCAACGCTGGGAGGGCCTCGGCCCCGGTCTGGGCCTTGCCGTTGAACAGGGTGTTGCGGCAGCCCAGGTCAGCCCGCAGGGGGTGTTCGGTGCCACTGCGGTCGCGCAGCAGCACCTGGTGCTGCTCGCAGGGACGGCCGCAATCGCTGTGGTCGTGGCCCTCCGATAGGAAGGCACAAAACAGGCAATGTTCCATGTGGAACAGGGGCATGTGCTGGTGCAGGGTGAGTTCAACCCGGCCAGCCGGGCAGCCGGCCACGAGATCGAGCAGCTGGTCGAGGGCCAGGTCGTAGCTGGCGGTAATCCGCTCCAGGCCCCAGCGCTCCAGCAACCAGCCGGCCGATAGCGGGTTGGCCACATTCAAGCTGAAATCGCCAATGCAGGGGCCCTCCAGGCTGAGGCGCTCGAGCTGGTCGGCATTGCGCACCAGGTAGCCATCGGGTTGGGCCCGCAGCAGGGGCTCCAGGCTCCAGCGTTCATCGGGACGGCAGATGCGCTGGCCCGCCAGCCACAACCCCCCGGGCCAGCGGCCCCGACCCATCGCCACGGCCTGGCGCAGTTGGGCCGGGTGTTCGATGTCGACCACGACCCGGTGGATCGGTTGCTCCAGCAGGGCTTCGAGCTGCTCCAAGCTGCGCACTAGCACCGTCAAGGTGGGTGCGGCTCCTGGTTCGCCAGGGGCTTCGGCAGGGTTCTGGGGCTGAGGCGCCCCGGCCCTGGGCAAGAGCGCCTCCAGGGCTGGGGCGATCAGCCGGTGCCGCTCGGATTCGGTTCCAGGGGGCCTGGGGGCTGGCCGGCTGACCTCCGCCAGGAGTTCCACCAGCTGGCGCCTCAGGGCGTTGAGTTGGGCCACGGGAAGAAACAGGCCCGCTTCTAGGTCGATGGCCAGGTGCCCGAGCTCCCAGGGGGTGCCCCCCAGCCGGCCCAGCTGCTGCTCCAGCCGCTGGCGATCGAGGCCGGCGCCGCTGGCCGCCTCCAGGGGTGTTGCCGAGGCCACCCGCCAGGGTCCCCCGGGGGTGCCAGCGAGGGCAACCACCTCCAGTTGCAGCGGCATGCCAAGGGCGCCGCTCACCCGTAGATCCAGGGCCTGCTGCCGTTGCGGGGCCGGTGCCTGGGCCAGTTTTTGCAGCTGGCTCTCCAGCTGGGGATCGCTGGTGAGCCAGCAGGGGCTGCCGCGCTTGAGGCCCGCTAGGTCGACCCGACCCGGGCCCAACTGCAGGGCCACCAGCCCGCCGGCGCGGGTTTGTAGGGCCATCACCCGGCCGCCCACCTCCTGGGGCGCTTGCAGGGGATCGCTGCCGGCCCCCTCCAGGACAAGGCCATCGCCGGCCTTGAGGGGCTGGTCTGCGGGCAGCACCAGCCAGCCGCCGGCTTCGATCCGTTCCAGGCGCCCTACCCAGGGTCCACGCTTTTTGCTCCAGCGGCCGTGCACCAGCCGTTGGTGATCCACTCCCTCGAGCCAGCCCGTGCCCAGACCCCGCGAGAAACTCAGCTCCAGGTGCCGCCGCACCTGGTCCGGATCCAGGGGCTGGTTGTCGGCTTGGCTGCCGGGGGCCGCGAGGGCATCGAGACCCTGGCGGTAGGCCTGGGTCACCGCCGCCACGTAGCTGGCGTCCTTGAGGCGCCCTTCGATTTTGAGGCTGGCGATGCCCGCGTCCGCGAGATCCGGGAGCAGCTCCCAGGCGGCCAGGTCCTGGGGCGAAAGCAGGTAGCGCTGCTCGCCTAGGTCGCGCTCCACCCCATCGACGATTAATTGATAGGGAAGCCGGCAGGCCTGGGCGCACTCGCCCCGGTTGGCACTGCGCTGGCCCAGGGCCTCGCTGGTGAGGCATTGGCCCGAATAGGCCACACATAGGGCCCCATGCACGAACACCTCCAGGGGCATGGCACAGCCGCGTTGGTCGAGTTGCTGCCGCAGGCGGCTGAAGTCCTTGAGGGTTAATTCCCGGGCCAGAACCACCCGCTCGCAGCCCAGTTCGGCCGCCTGGGCCACCCCGGCCGCACTGGTGATCGACATTTGGGTGGAGCCATGCAGGGCCAGATCTGGCGCCAATTGGCGGGCGAGTCGGGCCAGGCCGAGGTCCTGGACGATCAGGGCATCAACGCCGGCGGCGGCCGCCTGCAGCACCAGATCGCCAGCGGCCTCCAGCTCCCTGGGGAATAGCAGCACGTTCACGGTGAGGAAGCCGCGCACGCCGCGCCGGTGCAGCCACTCCATCACCTCGGGCAGGTCGGCAGCCTGGAAATTTTCAGCCCGGAGCCGGGCGTTGAACACCTCCACGCCGAAATAGACCGCATCAGCACCATTGGCGACGGCGGCCCTGAGGGACTCCCAGCAGCCGGCTGGAGCAAGCAGTTCAGGCGTCAAGGGATCGGGTTGGAAAAAGGGTGGGTGGAGTTCAGGGCGGGCTGGGGGCGGAGGTGAGGTCAGGGGACCAGCCGGTGGGCCGGTTCAAACAGCGTCAAGGCCTCAGCAGAGCCTTCAAAGCGCCAATGCCAGGGCTCGTAGTTCACCCCTTGGGTGTTGCCCGCCGGAAAGGAGAGACCGAAGTGGTAGCGGTTGGCGTTCTGTACCAGCCAAGCAAAGGCCGGGGTGCCTTCGAAGCTCTGGCTCAGGTTCGTGCCGACGCTGCGGCCATCGCCAATATCCAAGGCGTAGCCAGTGCTGTGCTCGGAGAAGCCGGGGGGGGCGCTCACCCGGGCCCGCTGCTCGGCGCTCTGGTTGCGTTCCGATCCCACATCAAAAAACAGGTGTTTTTGCAACGCAAGCGACCGGAAGCCACTCAGCAGCACCAGGGACACCCCATCGGCGGCAGCGGCCCGCTGCATGGCCAGGAACTCCTCGGCGGCCTCCCGGTGCAGGGCAATGCCTGGGGCCGCGTCGACCAGGTCCCTAGAAGGGGCCTCGGGATAGGGAAAGTGACCCAAAAGCCGGCCATCAAGGCCCTGGCGCACATTGAGTCCCCGCAGCGGCGGTGGTGCCAACTGGCGTTGAATCGGATCGCGGAATAGCCAGATCAACCCACTCGTGCCAGCAAGCAACAGGCTTGCTGTCAGTAGGGACTGGCGCAACCGGAAGCGGCGCTGCGGCTTGGCCAACGGGCTGCGGCGGGCCACCGGGATGTCCAGTTCGCCAGATCCCTTGGCCCCAACGCTGTCTCGTTTGGAGGGACGGGAGCTGGAGGGGGGGGTGCGCACGGCGAGCAGCTGGGCAGGCAACCCGGAGGGGTCTCAAAAGCCTGGATTAATAGTAAGACGAAAGGCCAAGGAGCCAGCGGTAGCCGGGCTAGCGGTGTTAGCTTCGGACTCAAGATGCTTTCCGGGAAACCGGTTTCAAAATGTTGCGTGTCGCAGTGGTGGGCGGCGGCCCAAGCGGTTCGTGTGCTGCAGAAGTTCTGGCCAAGGCCGGAATCGAAACCTGGATCTTCGAGCGAAAACTCGACAATGCCAAACCCTGCGGGGGCGCCATTCCCCTGTGCATGGTGGAGGAGTTTGATCTTCCTGAATCGATTATTGATCGAAAAGTACGCAATATGAAAATGATTTCCCCCTCCAATCGCGAGGTGGACATCAATCTTGAAAATCAGGACGAATACATCGGCATGTGTCGCCGCGAAGTAATGGATGCCTACCTGCGCGAGCGAGCCGCAGGCCTGGGCGCCAACCTGGTGAATGGCCTGGTTACCAAAATTGATACCGGCACCAAGCGCCAAGGCCCCTATACCCTCCATTACACCGATTACAGCGCCGGTGAAGCCACTGGTGTTGCCAAGGAATTGGCCGTTGATTTGATCATTGGCGCCGATGGGGCCAATAGCCGCGTTGCCAAGGCGATGGATGCTGGCGATTACAACGTGGCGATTGCTTTCCAAGAGCGGATTAAGCTGCCACCCGAAGAGATGAAGTATTATGAAAACCTGGCCGAAATGTATGTCGGAACCGATGTGTCGCCAGATTTCTACGCCTGGGTGTTCCCTAAATACGACCACGTAGCTGTGGGCACCGGCACCATGCAGCAGAACCAATCCCTGATTAAGGGCCTGCAGGAGGGCATCCGGGAACGGGCTAAAAAGCGCCTTCTCAATGGCGAAGTGATCAAGGTAGAGGCCCACCCAATCCCCGAGCATCCCCGTCCCCGCCGGGTGGTGGGTCGCATGGCCCTGGTGGGTGATGCCGCCGGTTATGTCACCAAGAGCTCGGGCGAGGGGATTTATTTCGCCGCTAAAAGTGGCCGCATGTGCGCCGAACAGATCGTGGCGGCGAGCAAGCAGGGTCAAACCATCCCCACCGAAGCCGATCTCAAGGTTTATATCAAGAAATGGGATCGTAAATATGGCGCCACCTACAAGGTGCTGGAGCTGCTGCAAAACATCTTCTATCGCAATGATGCGGCCCGCGAAGCCTTCGTGGAGATGTGCGATGACAAGGATGTGCAGCGGCTCACCTTTGACAGCTACCTCTACAAGCGGGTGGTGATGATGAATCCCTGGCAGCAGCTCAAGCTCACCTTCTTGACCCTTGGATCGGTGCTACGCGGCAACGCCCTGGCCCCCGCCAGCTACAAGCCGGTCGATAGCGCCGTGCGCAGTGATGAGGAAGCCAACGCCATGTTGGCGGTGCGTTCGATCACCGGCGGCATCAAGGTAAGGGGCGATCGCAACCGCGCTGCTGCTGCCCAGGCCATTGCATCGGCCCCAGGTTCACCTGATGCAGCGAGCTCCAAGCCGGAACCAGCCCTCAGTGGTCGCTGATCCTCGGCCAAACCAGGGTCGTTAACCTGCGGTAAGTAAGTTCCATTTGGGCCCTGGCACTTGGGATTGCTGTACCAGGGATTGCCTTTTGGGAGTGTAATTAGGGGGCATGGCAGATGGCACCCGCTGGCTATGGGTCTGGGTTTGCCTGGATATATGGCTTTAGGCCAGGGCGATCACCAAGCCAACGACGTTGGCAGCTGCGAAGGCAAAGTGGGTTTGCTTGGTATTGGCAACGATGGCCCATGGTGCAGGCAAACCCCCAGGGGCACCGCTGAAATTCTTCTGGGTTAATGGGCGATTGGTTATGGCGATTCCATCGAGGGCTAAGGCCCGATTGCTGGCACTGGGGGCTTGCTCGGGCGGGATCACTTCTCTGACCAGCGGATCGATTGCCAGGCCAGTGCTGGAGTCGTCAAGACTTTGAGCGTATTCACCTCGCCTTTCGATCGCTGTTGTGATGCCTGAGCGACACTCCCCGCCCAGGCTGATGTCATCAATGGATAGGGCCAGGCCACCGTTAAATGCAAGCGTGTCTAGCCCTTTGGTGGATTCTGTGGTGTCATCAATGCTCCAAGACTTGCCTAGCAATTTCAACCATTTAGCTTGCGTAGGGCAGCCGTTATGATTATTTCTAGTCTCTTTCTGCCTACTGCCTAGGGGGTGGGTGAGGCGATCCGGCCGGCCAGCCCCATTCACTTAGAACTGGGTTGTTGTGAAGTGGGCCGATGAAGGAAAAGTGCTGGGTGTGGTTTAAGGGAACCGCCAGCTGGCGGCCCGGTTTTGTGGCCTCGCCTTCGCCTAAGCCCGACCACGTTTTGGTGGAGGCCATGGAGTTTGTGCCCTGCACCCTGCCCCTGTGGCGGGTGGCCTACAAAGAGCCAGCTGACCTGAAGCAGGCGCCAGTTGTGCCAGATGGGGCCGTTTGGAAGGCCTGATCCCATGGAATTCACTGCCGCCAGCTAACCCAGAACCCCTTGGGCTGGAGCATTTGGATGGGGCCGGGCAGTTCGGGCCAGGGGCTTTCGGCCCAGATCGCAACTAGCTCGCCTGGGCGGACGTTCTTCGGCCGATGGCAATACAAGCCCTGATGAATGTGGGTGCCATTGCTGGAAGATGGTTTTATCAGCCTCCATTTCCATGCTGCGCAAGGCCACCCAAACGCTTGCCTTGCTGCTAGGTCCCTTCCTGGCAGGCCTTGGCCCCTTCTGCCAGGCGGCCGCAGCTGCGACGGTGCTCTCGATTGGCGATGGCGACACGATCAGCGTGCTGGAGCGGGGCCAGAGGCTCAAGCTGCGGCTGGCCTGTATCGATTCGCCCGAGACGGCCCAAAGCCCCTATGGCTTGGCCAGCCGTAACAAGTTGAAGGCCCTGCTGCCCATGGGCTCCACGGTGAAGCTGAGGGTTCTGGCGGTGGATCGCTATGGCCGCAGCGTGGCTGAGGTGTTCGCTAAGGGCTCGATCAACCTAGCGATGGTTCAGAGCGGCCAGGCGTTTGTCTATAGGCAGTACTTGGGCCGTTGCAATCGGGGTGCCTACCTGTTGGCGGAGCGCCAGGCCCAGGCCCAGCGGCTGGGGGTGTGGGCAGTGCCTGGTGGGATTACGCGCCCTTGGGACTTCAGGCATGGTGGTGGGGAGCAGCGGCGCCCGGGGACAGCCCCAGCCGCCGGGCACCTAATTGCGCCCACCGCGTTCGCTCAGGCGTACCAGCCAGGCGGCCAGCTGTACACCTGCAAGCAGATCGGCTCCTTTGCCCGGGCCCAGGGGTTGCTGCGCCAGGGCCACAGCTACCTCGATCGCAATGGCGATGGGGTGGCCTGTGAATCGCTGCGCTAGCTGCCTTTTCCTAGCTAGCTCCGGAGGTCCCTTCAGCAGCTTGGTTGATCCATCCCGCCAGGACGCCAGCGTCTGACTTACGTCCCAGAGGGTCCATGGCTAGGGCGATTAATGGTCCGCTCCACCTGCAGGAACACCAGCCAGGCCAGGCCAGAGGCGATGCCACCGGTCCAATCGCTCCGTAGAAGTTCCACAATCGAGAGCGTGCTAGCGGCGATGCGCAGGGCCCGGAGGCCAAAACGGCCCACAGATTGCAGACGGTCGGGCCTGGTCTCGGGGGACATCGGCAAATGGGGGTGTGGATTGGGGGTGGAGCCGGGGATGTCAGCGCTCATGGATGGTCTTCGGACTCCTGGCCCTGGCGATTATTGCGGCAGCGATCCGAGCAGTAGCGAACCTGATCCCAAACCGCTTTCCATTTTTTGCGCCACTGAAAGGGCCGGCCGCAAACGGCACAGATCTTGGTGGGGCGTTCGGCGTGATGGGGCATGGAATCAGCGCAGGAGT
>NSII01000006.1 GCA_002737305.1 Synechococcus sp. Baikal-G1 | reverse complement strand
CCACCGCATCGTCAACCTCAACCGCTGCCCGGTTCTCGATCCCCGCATCGATGCCCTGATCGCGCCACTCAAGGCCGATCTTGAGGCCAGTGACTGGCCGGTGGATGTCCATCTCGAGCAGGAGGGCGGCTTGCGCCATCTGGCCCTGCGGGTCGGTCACCACAGTGGCGAAATTCTGATCACYCTGATCAGYAGCCATGACGAGCTCGATGGTCTCGAAGACATCGCAGCCCACTGGTTGGAGCGCTGGCCCCAGGTGGTAGGGGTTTGCCTCAACCTCCAGCCCTTGGCCACCAACACCCTGATGGGGCCAGACACCAGGGTGCTGGCAGGGCGGGGTTTTGTGCGCGAACGCTTTGCYGGGATTGCCCTCAGCATTGCCCCCGATACCTTCTTCCAGGTCAACACGCTGCAGGCCGAACGGCTCGTGCCCTTGCTACTGGAGGCCTTCGGGCCCCTGGAGGGCCAGGACTTGGTGGATGCCTACTGCGGCATCGGCACCTTCAGCCTGCCCCTGGCCGCCGCCGGTGCCCGGGTGTTGGGCTTGGAGAACCACCTGGCCTCGGTTGAGCAGGCCAGGGCTAACGCCGTCGCCAATGGGCTCAATCGGGCCAGCTTCGAGCAGGCGGAAGTGGGGGCCAACCTGGTGGAGCGCCTCGGTGCCATCGATGGCGTACTGCTCGATCCCCCCCGCAAGGGCTTGCCCGCCCTCCTTTGTGCAGCGATCGGGGCGGAGCCGCCAGCCACCGTGGCCTACCTCAGCTGCAACCCGGCCACCTTGGCCCGGGATCTAGCCCTWTTGACCGGAGAAGGCCGGCTGGCAGTCCAGCGGGTGCAACCGATCGATTTCTTCCCCCAAACCAGCCATGTTGAGTGCCTGGCCGTGTTGAAACGGATCTGATACGGCCGGATCAAGGCTGGATCAAGGCTGATGCCTAGCTGCGCAGCTGGGCCTGGAACTGGCTCTCCAGGGCGGTGCGAACCGCCTGGTGGGCCTGTTCCACTTCGGCTTCCGTGAGGGTGCGTTTGGCATCGCGGTAGCGCAACCGGAAGGCCTGGCTGCAGGAGCCGGCGGCCACCTGGGCCCCCTCATAGCGATCGAGGAGGTCGGCCTGCTCCAGCAGGGGCTTGCCCGCCTTGCGGATCGCCGCCAGTAACTGGCCACAGCTGACGCTGGTGGGCACCACCAGGGCCAGGTCCCGTTCCGAGGCTGGCACGGTGGCGTAGGCGGCAAAGCTGGGCTGRAAGCGATTACGGCGSGTGGCTGCGGTCAGCAAGGGAGCCAGCTCCAGTTCAAACAAATGGCTGGYCTCCGGCAGGTCAAGGGCTTCGGCCTGGAGCGGATGGAGTTGGCCAAACCAGCCCACGGGTCGACCCTCGACCAGCAGCTGGGCCGACCGGCCGGGGTGCAGGAGGGCCGGGTTCGCAGGATTGGTGAGGAGTCGATCTTCGGCGGGGATCCCAATGGCCGAAAGGGCCTGCTGCAGGAGGCCCCTGGCCTGGTAGTAGCYCGGGGCGRTGGGCTTGCCGCCGGCGCTCCAGAGCTCGGAGCAGCGGCTACCACAAACAATCCCGGCCAGACGCTGGCTTTGGCTGGGGCCCTTGGCGCCCGGGGTAAAAACGGTGCCAATCTCAAAGGCCCAGAAACCGGAGCGACCGGCCTGCAGGTTGCGGCGGGCCGCGAGCAGTAATTCCTCAACCAAACCATCACGYAGATGGCTGTAGTCGGCCAGGAGCGGATTGGCGAGGGGGACCCGGGCAGAGAGCGCTGGCTCCCCTGCCCCGACTTCTGCCCCTGCGGCACTGAGCACGCTGCTGGCTGGTCCTAGGGAGAGGTGGCAGGTTTCCTGCAGGCCGGCGGCGGCCAGGGCGCGGCGGAGGCGCCGTTGCACCTGCTGGTCGGGGCTGAGGCCCCCCGGTTCGAGGGGATCGGGCAGGTGGGCGGCAAAGCGGTCGTAGCCCACCAGCCGGGCGACCTCCTCGATCAGATCAACCTCACGCCGCAGGTCCTGGCTGCGGGACGGGGGCACGACCACATCCCAGCCTTCACCGCTGGCCCGTTCGCCCAACTGACAGCCCAGGGCCGTCAAGGTGTGAACGATCTGGCCGTCGTCGAGATCGTCTAGTTCACCGGGCTCTCCCTCAAGCACCTGCACGGGGCCGAGCAGCTGATGCAAAGCATCGCGGCGCAGCAGCAGGGGCTCGGGTTCGGAGGCCGGCCGTTGGTGACACCAACGGCCGACGCTGCTGGCGCCACAGAGCTCTTGCAGGAGGGCCACGGCCCGATCGGCCGCCGCCAGGGTGACCTCGGGCGGCAATCCCTTTTCAAACCGAGTGCTGGCATCGGTACGCAGGCCGGCGCTGCGGGCACTACGGCGGACCGCCTGGGGGGCAAACACCGCCGCCTCCAGCCAAATGTCCGTGGTGCCGTCTGTGACGGCGCTAGCGGCCCCACCCATCACCCCGGCGAGGGCAATCGGTGTGTCGGCGTAGGTGACGACTAGGGCCTCCCCGCTGAGCGGGTGGTCCGTGCCATCCAGGGTCCGAATGGCGTCCTCGCTGGTGCCCTGGCGCAGGCCGATGGCGGAGATCTGGGCGCCTGGSCCATGGGTGTTGGGTTGTCCCAGGCTGGCTAAGCGGGCCGCATCAAAGGCATGCAGGGGCTGGCCGGTTTCCAGCATCACCAAATTGGTGATGTCAACGACCGCATTGATCGGCCTGAGGCCAGAGCGCTCCAGCCGGCTCTGCAGCCAGCGCGGCGAAGGCCCGACCCGGATCCCCGAGAGGGCCGTAAGGCTGTACAAGCCTCCCGCTTCCATGGCGTTGAGTTGTTCTGCCCCTAGGGGCAAGGGCTGGGCGGCGATGGCCGGATCGGCCGGAGGCAGGGTTAGGGCTGCTCCGGTGAGGGCGGCCACCTCGCGGGCAATGCCCCGTAGCGACAGGCCATCGGGCCGGTTGGCAGTGATCGCCAGCTCCATCACCTGGTCATCAAGGCCCAAGCTSGGACCCACGGGTGATCCAACCGCGGGCACCAGCTCGAGCAGTTCATCAAGCACGGCAATGCCGTCGGAGCTGTCAGCCAGGCCCAGCTCCTTGAGGGAGCAGATCATGCCGCTGCTGGCCACGCCCCGAAGTTCGGCCGGCTTGATCGTGAGATCAACGGCGGGAAGGTAGGCGCCAACGGTGGCTACGGGCACATGGATGCCGGCGCGCACATTGGCAGCGCCACAGACAATCTGCAAYGGTTCGGCGGCGCCGATCTGAACCCGGCAGACACTCAGCTTGTCGGCATTGGGATGGGGGTCGCGTTGCTCCACGTAGCCCACCACCACACCGGCGGCCTGGGCGGCGAGATCCTCCAATCCATCCAGTTCGAAGCCGGCCATCGAGAGGCGCTCGCCCAGCTCGCCAGCCGGCAGATCACAGGCCACAAGCTCCCGCAGCCATTGGAGCGAGACCCGCATCGAYTTAAGAGGGAAGTGGGCCGAATCCTAGGCACCGGCCTTGGCAGCACTGGGTCAGGCGACGGGGTAAGGTGTTGCATTGTCATTTGCATCGCACCAGCGGCGCAACGTCCTTATGGCCAAAAACAAGGGCGTCCGGCTCGTGATCACTCTTGAGTGCACCGAATGCCGGTCCAACCCCGCGAAGCGTTCTCCCGGTGTGTCCCGTTACACCACCGAGAAGAAYCGCCGCAACACCACCGAGCGGATTGAACTGAAGAAGTTCTGCACCCACTGCAACAAGTCCACGGTTCACAAGGAAATCAAGTGATCCTCGCCTTGCTGCCCACCCCTTCTTCCGTTCATCCATGACCAGCTCCTTTTTCAAAAAGCGCCTGTCGCCGATCAAGCCCGGCGATCCGATCGATTACAAGGATGTGGACCTCCTCAAGAAGTTCATCACCGAGCGCGGCAAAATTTTGGCCCGTCGCCTCACCGGCCTCACCGCCCAGCAGCAACGSGACCTCACCAACGCCGTAAAGCGGGCCCGCATCATGGCCCTGCTGCCCTTCGTCAATCCTGAGGGCTAACTCCCCCGGAGAGTTCCTTGCAAAACGGTGACCTGGTCGGAGTTCAGACCCGTTCAGGTCCCCGTTTGGCCCTGGTTAGCGAGCTTCATGGCAGCAAAGCCGCCGTCTTGATCGGTTTTGATGCCAAGCCCGAGCGCCTGCCCCTGCGGGACCTGGACCTGATCTCCCCCCTGCCCCCAGGCGCGGTCCCCACGGCCAGCCTGGGGGCATTGCCTTGGCAGCTCACCCCTGCAGTGCTAGCAGCGGCCACCCCCAGCCGGCAGGACCTGGCCGCCGCCTGGCTTCTCCTCGAGGGCGAAGCAGGGCCCCTGTCCTTGCAAACCCTGGTGGAATTGCTGGCTCCGCAAGCGGCAGCCCCGGCCCTTGCTGCCGTTTGGCTGCTACTGCCCCAGCAAGATTTCTTTCGCTGGCGCCAGGGCCAGGTGCAGCGCCGCAGCCTTGACGACCTCCACCAGTTGCGCCGGGACCGTCGCAAGCTGGTCCTGCGCGAGATCCGCCGCCGCCACTGGCATGGGCTCCTAGCCGCCCGCCAGCCCCTGGGCCCCGAGCAACTGGCTGCTGCCCAGCCTGAGCAACGGGCGGAACTAGCAGCCCTGCAGACCTGGGCCCTGGGCGAGGACGCGGGACCGCCAGCCGCGGAGCTGCGCCAGATCCTGCAGGCGGCTGGCTGCGGGAACAGCAGCGGCGAGATCCGCCGCCTGCTTAGCGACCTGGGCCTCTGGGACGCCCATCGCCTCCCCAGCCTGGCGGGCACCACCTGGTCGGCCGGATTCAGTCCCGAGTTGCTTGCCCTGGCTGCGGATCTAGCCGCGCGCTCCGAAGAGGCCTGGCCCGGCGACGACACCCGCCTGGATCTCACCGGCCTCAAAACCGTGACGATCGACGACGCCGACACCCGCGAAATCGACGATGCCCTTTCGCTCGAGCCCAACGCTGGGGCGGGTTGGCGCATCTGGATCCATGTGGCCGATCCGGGCCGGCTCGTGGCCGCCGGTAGCCYCCTCGATCAGGAGGCCTTAAGGCGGGCCAGCAGCCTCTATCTGGCCGGAGGCAGCGTGCCGATGTTCCCGCCCGACCTCTCGGAGGGACCCTTCAGCCTCTGCCAGGGCCAACGTTGCGCCGCCTGGAGCCTGGCGGTGCAGCTCGATGGCGAGGGGGCTGTGGTGAGCCACGAGCTGCATCGTTCCTGGATCCGTCCSCTYTACCGGCTCACCTACGAGGATGCCGATGAATTGATCGAGTTGGCGCCGCCTCCCGATCAGGAGCTGGCCGTGCTCGATGGCCTCTTGCAGCGCCGCCGCCAATGGCGCCAAGCCCAGGGCGCCCTGCAGATGGATCAAAGCGAGGGCCGCATCCGCCAGCAGAACGGCCGGCCGGAACTAGAGGTGGTGGAGCCTTCGCGCTCGCGACTTCTGGTGGCCGAGGCCATGATCCTGGCCGGGGCTGTGGTGGGGGCGCTGGGCACTGAGACCGGCCTGGCCCTGCCCTACCGCAGCCAGCCGGACTGCAATTTGCCGCCAGAGCAGGACCTGCTCGCCTTGCCACCTGGACCCGTGCGCCACGCGGCCCTGCGCAAGGGTCTCAGTCGCGGTTTGACCACGGCCCAGCCGGCCTCCCACTTCAGCCTGGGCCTGGAGGCCTACGTGCAAATCACCTCGCCGATCCGCCGCTACGGCGACCTCATTGCCCAACGCCAACTAGGGGCCCAGGCCGTTGGCGAACCCGTGATGCCCGCCGAAGCGCTCAGTGAACTCTTGGAACAACTGGATTACGCCCTGCGCCAAGGGATCCAGATCAGTCGCGATGACCAACGTCACTGGCAGCAGGTTTGGTTTGAAGCCCACCAGCAGGAGAGCTTGGAGGGGCTCTTCTTGCGGTGGCTGAAGCCCCAGGACGGCTTGGCCCTGGTGCGGCTTGACGCCCTGGCCATGGACCTGCCGGTGGTGGTGCGTGAGCCCTGTGAACCSGGTGAAGCGCTGGTGGTGAGGGTGAAGGAGGTGGATTCGTTTGCGGATCTGCTGCGGCTTGTGGGCCAAAGGGGGACAGGCCCCCGGGGCCAGGGCCCCGGCTAAAGACAGCCAGGCCTCGTTGAACGGGCCCAGGCTCAGCGAGTCAGGCGAGACACCCGCAGCCAGGGGCCCCAGGGGTTGAGACAACCAATCAGCTCGACCTCCTGGGGCTGGTCCAGGCCAGCCAACCAGTGGTGCAGGGCAGGCTCCAGGGTGATCAGGGGCCAGCGRCCAGCGCCATGGCTGAAGCTGTAGCCACCGGAACCATCGGGGCTAATCCAGCCYTGCCAGAGGGACTCCAGCGGTTCCGAGCWGCCGCTTTGGGGCCTAGGCGGGGAGGCCCCCTCAAAGCGACCGTTGCTGSCTAGCAGGGAGGGATCATCCAGCACCCGGCGTTGGCGCTCAGCCCAGCGGGGGTGGTGCCATGGGGTATCCCAGAGGGGTACGGGGCCGGCCGGTGCCAGGGGATCGCTGAGCAGGGCCTCCTGCAGTTGACGCACAGGCAAGGCGGCCGGCGGGATCTTGTTTTTCCAGCAGAGGGCCGCTGCYAGGCCAGCCGCCTGACCGATGTTGAGGATGAGGGGTTGGAGCCGGGTGGCGCCATTGGCCATGTGGCTGCTGCTGAAGCATTTATCCGCGGCCAGCAGGTTGTCGATGCCGGCGCTGACCAGGGCCCCATAGGGAATGCAGAAGGGTGTGCCGCTCCAGCGGCCTCCCCAGCGGCAACTCTTGGCAGCCAGGGGCCAGTCCGCCCCCGGGTAGTGGTGGTCGTTGGGATAGTTGCCCACGGCGATCGAGCTGATGGCGCCAGCGCCATCGAGGGGTAGGGGCGCGATCGCCTCCCCAGGAGCGCAGGGAAGCAGCTGCTGCTCGATCACCACCTCCAGCCCCACCAAACGGCGGCCCTCGCGCCAGTAGGGCATCAGGGCAAGGGATCCGGGACCCTGGAGGCGGCCGCTAGCCAGGGGGTCCTGGGCCATGGGAAAGRCCTGGGCGGGTTGCAACCAGCCGTCTGTGGCAGTGATTAAACCCTCTAGGAAGGCCTCGCTATGGGCACGCATCGCCGCCATCAACTCGCCGTAGTCGGGGGAGCCCGGCTGGAAGGCTGCCGTCAGATCCTGGTGCCAATCATTGCCCTKTAGGGGCCAATTGAGCATCACCAAGCCACCGGGCAGGCGGCCGTAGGTGAGGGTGCGCTCCAGGCCAAAGGCCTCGCTGGCGGCGGTGAAGGGGGCGGGCAGGGTCGACCCGGTGGGGCAGGTCCCCTTGCCCAGTTGGCCCATCACCACCCAGGTGGGCGATTGCACCACTTGTTGGTGGAAAAAGGACTGGCCCACCTGGGCCTGGAGGCTGGGGGCACTGGGTTCAGCCCAGGTCTCCTGGGGTTCCCAGCCGAGCCGGTAGGGGGCCCCCACCAGGGGGAATAGGTCACCGAGATCACTGCCATCGATCAGCAGGTCGAGGTCGAGGCGGAGGGTTTCTCCCTCCCGTTCAATGTCCAGGGCTGCCACCCGGCGGCCGTGCCGTTTGGCCGCCAGGAGGCGCACCTCCGGCCACCAGCGCAGCAAGGGCTCGGCCCCCAGCCAACGGCGCAGGATCGCCTCCGCCGTGGCCGGCCGGTAGCCGAAGCAACTCACCCAGTTCTGGTCGAGGCCCTCCGGTTCCTGGCGTTGCAAGTCCCGTAGGAAGGCGCCCCAGAGGCCGGTCTGCCAGCAGCTCAGTTCGTTGCCATCGGGGGCGCAGACCCCGGCGGCACTCACCATGCCCCCCAGCCAGGGCCCAGGGGTCAGCAACAGGGTGGGGGCACCGGAGCGGGCCGATTGCAGGGCCGCCGCCACCCCACCCGTGCCCCCGCCCCAAACCACTACGGCGGCGTGTTCCTGGATCAGAACCATGGGCAGCAGCGGGCGTAACGGGACAGGACTGGCCTTGGATTTAGCAGGAGGCAGGCGCGCGGCTCCGCCAAGGCGGGCACACTCCAGGCAGGAAGGGCCTGGTCAGACGCTGGTTAGGATCCGGCCTCGGCGGGGGCCGCCTGGGCGGCGCAGCGGGCCCGTCCGCACCGCCGATCCAGTTTCCAGCCGATGACCTACACCCTCACAACACCGCTCTATTACGTCAACGACAAACCGCACCTCGGTAGCGCCTACACCACCCTGGCTTGCGATGCCCTGGCCCGGTTTCGGCGGCTGAAGGGGGAGCAGGTTGTGTTGATCACCGGCTGCGATGAGCATGGCCAGAAAATTCARCGCACGGCCGAAGCGGCCGGCCTAAGCCCCCAAGCCCATTGCGATCGGATTAGCGCCCAATACCGCCAACTTTGGCAGCAGTGGCAGATCAGCAATGACCGGTTCATCCGCACCACCGATCCCCGCCACCGCCGCATTGTTCATGAGTTTTTTGGCCGGGTTGAGGCCAATGGCGATGTGGTGGAGGGGCGCCAGCAGGGCTGGTACTGCGTTGCCTGCGAGGAATTCAAGGATGATCCGGCCGACGCCCTCGATCCCCAGTGCGGAGTGCATCAGCGCTCCCTGGAATGGCGCGATGAGGTCAATCTCTTTTTCAGGCTTTCCCGCTACCAAGAGCAGATCGAGGCCCTGATCGCCCAACCGGAGTTCATCCAGCCAGCCAGCCGCCGGCGCGAGGTGCAGAACTTCGTGGCCCAGGGCCTGCGCGATTTTTCGATTTCCCGGGTCAACCTGCCCTGGGGCATCCCGGTGCCGGGCCATGACGGCCACACGTTTTATGTGTGGTTTGACGCCCTGCTCGGTTACCTGACGGCCCTACTCGATGGTCCAGGGGATGGGGAGATCCGCGAAGCCGGTCTCGGGGAGCTGGGCGGGCGGGGCTGGCCGGCCCAGGTCCATGTGATCGGCAAGGACATCCTGCGCTTCCATGCCGTCTACTGGCCGGCCATGTTGCTGTCGGCAGGGTTGGAGTTGCCCAAACAGGTGTTTGGCCATGGCTTCCTCACCCGCGAAGGCCAGAAGATGGGCAAATCGATCGGCAACGTGCTCGATCCCGAGGCCCTGCTGGAGCGCTTCGGCGCCGATGCGGTGCGCTGGTACCTGCTGCGCGACATCCCCTTTGGCGATGACGGCGACTTCCAGCAGCAACGCTTTGTCGATCTCGTCAATAACGACCTAGCCAACACGATTGGCAACATGCTCAACCGCACCAGCGCCATGGCGCGCCGCTGGTTCGAGGGCACCGTGCCCCCCGCCGGTGCCGCCCAAAATGCTGACCACCCCCTGGCCGAGGCGGCCAACGCTGCCATTGCCCTGGTGATCCCCAGCCTCGAGGCGCTTGATTTCCGGGGAGCGGCCGAAGCCAGCCTGCAACTGGCCATTGCCGCCAACGGTTTCCTCAATACCCAGGCCCCCTGGAGTTTGATGAAAAAGGAGGGCAACCAAGACCAGGTGGCCTCCGACCTCTATGCCGTGCTGGAGGCGGCCCGGCTGGTGGCCCTGTTGCTGGGCCCCCTGGTGCCCGACCTCTCGGCGCGGATGCTGGAGCAATTGGCCCAGGAACCCCTGTGCTCCGGTTCAAACCAAACCAACAGCACCCCCTGGTTGCAACAACTGCAGTGGGGCCAGCTGGCCGTGGGCTCCCCCYTGCCCGAACCGGCCCCGGTGATGGCGCGGCTCGAGCTGGATGG
>NSII01000005.1 GCA_002737305.1 Synechococcus sp. Baikal-G1 | reverse complement strand
AGGAAACCACGGAACCCTTTCTGTTCCGTTCCCTTGATCTGCGCCAACAGGATCCCCAGGGKCGACCGGCCTGGTCTCTCACAAGCCCGGAGGCCCGCTACGACATCGCCAAACGCTTGGCYAAGGCCCGCCAACCCAGGGGCCTGATTTATCGCAACGGCCAGCCCCAATACGACATTCGCGCCAACGGTGGCACGGTGCTCAACAACGGGGAATCCATCACGCTTGAGGGGGCCGTGGTCGTTACCTTGCTGGGTGCCGATCCCGTGGAGATCCATGCCGACCAGTTGCGCTGGATTCCCCGCCAGGATCTGATGGAAATTGACCGGCGCCCTTGGGCTCGGGACCACCGCTCCAGGCTCAGTGCCGAGAGCGCCCGTTTCTACGTTTTGGAGGACCGGCTCGAACTCAGGGGCAACCCCGAGTTACGCCAATGGGCCTCTGGCCCCAAGGGGCAATCCAAATCCGTTGGCCAGGGGCCCGCTGATCTGGTCTTGAAGGCGACATCGGCCACCTGGCACCCCAGAACCGGTGTGTTGGTGGCCACTGGGCCCGTACGGGGAAGCCACCACGAAACCAAGGGATCAGGCCAAACCCTGCTGGCCCGGGCCCTAGGCGGCAACCTGCGCCAGCAGAGGCTGGTCCTGGAGGCCCCGGTTCAGGTCACAGATGCCAGCCGTAAGGCCGTGCTTGAGGCCCAGGGCACGGTCTGGGACCTGGCCGCCAATCGCCTCAGCAGCGACCTGCCCTTCAAAGCCCGCATGGATCGCCTGCAGGTGCGGGGCGATCGCCTCTCCATCGACCTAGCCAACGAAACAGTGGCCATTCCCCAGGCCTGCCAATTGGTCCAGCCCGGGGAGCACTTAAAGGCCAACCAGTGCCTMTGGCATTGGCCCAATGGCCAGATCAGGGCGATGGGCGAGGTGGTCGTGCGACGCCAAGCCAATCAACAGATCACCCGGGCCGAGCAACTCCAGGGCCGGATTGGCACCAATGGCTTGGCCGTATTCACTGCGCCGGGGACGAGGGTGCAATCCCAGCTGACCCTGCCACCCCCTGGGTCGAAACCGCCGGGGCCGTCCCAAGCGGGCCGCCGGCGTCAGGCAGCGCCTCCAGTGACGTTCTGAGCTTGCGGGCCCAACCCTCCAGCCAGAGCTCATCACTACGGCTGAAGCAGCGGGGCGACCAGCCGCCCAGGAGCAGTAGGCCATCACTGCCGATCGGTTGAACCACCAAGGCGGGTAGACCTGCCGGTAAGGCGGCAAATTCATCCCGGCCTGGATAGAGGGCCAGATTCACTAGGGAAATGGCCTTTCCGGTAGCCAGGGCCCGTTGGCCAATCGGACCGACCAGGACGCTGCCGCTGCCGAGCAGGCCCCGGCGCAACAGGGTGCGCTGCTGCCAGTGCAAYAGCACGGTTGCCCCWGGCGTGGCGGTCAACAACAGCTGGCTGCCCCAGGCCAGTTCCAGCTTGAGGGCCTCGGGCAGGGAGTCATCGAGCTCCAAGCCCTGGGGTCCCTCCAGGTCCACCCGCTCGGGCGCCCTGGGCACGGCCCGGGTCCAAAGGGTGGCCACCAACAGGAACCCCACCGCCAGCAGGCTGGCAAGCACGGAGGCCCGCACCAGGGGCGGAGTGAGCTCCGCCGCGCTGAACTGGTTGATCAGGCTGAGCAGCAGGGCGAGAAGACCGACGCCCAGGCAGGCCAGCGCAGGCCGTCCCATTGCTCCAGTGCAGGGATTGGGCCAAGGTTGCCACAGTCGGGCCTAGTGAGGTCAAACTGGGGCCATGCAACTGCCATTCGCCTTGGCCCCCCTGCGTGCCCTTCCCAGGCTGTGCTGGGGCCTCCTGCTCACCCTGGCCTGCCTCTTGCCCGCCCAAGGGGCCCTGGCCATGGGTCCCCAGGATTTTCCCGCCACCCCCCCGGTGACCCGGGTGATCGACGAGGCCGACCTGCTCAGCCGCGCCGCGATCACCGACCTCGACCACCGGCTAGCCGCCCTCGAGGCGGACCACATCCAGGCCCGGCTCGTGACCCTGCGCCGCCTGGACTACGGCCTAGATCTCACCGACCTGGGCCACCAGCTCCTGGAGCGCTGGCAAGGCAACAGCAGCGCCATCGAGGATGGCCAGCTCCTCGTCCTGATTGAGGCCCAGAACAACACCGCAGCGGTGGTGGTTTCGAACGACCTGCTGGACCAGTTGCCCGCCAGCCTGCTGTCCAGCACGGGCACGAGCACCATGGGCTTGCCCCTGCGCGAAGGGGCCCGCTATCGCCAAGCCTCGATTGATGGCATTGATCGGCTCGCTTCCGTGCTTAGGGACGGCCAAGATCCCGGCCCGCCCCAACTGATCGAACGACTGGCGGTGGAGACGAACGTGCCCAGCCGGGATGAAACCCAATCGAGCAATGCCCTGACATGGGTGGTGGTTTTACTCACCTTGGGCACACTGGTGCCGATGATCACCTGGTGGGTCTTCTCCCGTTGACGCGACTATGGCGCTGACTGACTGGATGACGGCCTTTGAGCGGGCCCAGGCCTCGGACCTAACCAGCGATCTCGAGCGGGCCTATGAAGCGGCCTTGATGATCCAGGGTTTCGAGCTGGAGTACTACAACGATCGGCCGGTGCGGCCGGAGCTGGAACTGGGCATTCCGCGCCAGACCCAGGCCCAGATGCTGCGCAGTTTCAAATCGGCCCTAAAGCTCTGCCGCTCCTCCCTAGAACAGCTGGAACAGAAACGGGGCCAGCTCGATGGCCAGGAACAGCGTCAGCTGCAACTGATTGAAAGCGTCGTGGCCCGCTACGGCCGGCGCAGCCCCCTACCCAGCATGAGCCGGTCGCCGGATGTGCTGCCTAGCAGCCTACTGAACGTATTCGATGGCGTCAGGCGCCAACTTGATCCGGACGCCGAGGCCACCATCGTGGCTGGCTTCCGTCGCCGCCGCGATTCCACCCTGGTCTCCCTGCGGATCCTGCTGCTCTTGATCCTGGTGCCCCTGCTGATCCAGCAGATGAGCCGCAACCTGGTGGTTTCCCCCCTGGTGGATTTATATTCCAAGGATATGCCGATTCTGAATTATCCCCAACCGCATCTKCAACAGGAAGCGATAAAAAAATTACGCCTTTATCAATCCGAAGTTGAGTTTGAAGCCCTGTTGGGCGGCAAAACACCCCCCAGCCGCGATCAACTGCAGGCA
>NSII01000004.1 GCA_002737305.1 Synechococcus sp. Baikal-G1 | reverse complement strand
CCCCAAGACCAGGTGATCCCTCAAAACTCCTGCTCATCGATTCCCTTGGCACCTGGTTAGCCCACCATTTGGACCTGGACGAATCCGCCTGGTTCCAGCGCCAGGACCGGTTGCTCCAGGCCCTCCGCCAGCAGGGATCCCCGGTGGTGTTGGTGTGTGAGGAGGTGGGTTGGGGGCTGGTGCCGCCGACGGCCATTGGCGGCCTGTTCCGCGATCGCAGTGGCAGCCTGCAGCAACGGCTGATGCWGCAGGCTGCAGCRGCCTGGTTGGTGGTTCAGGGACGGGCGCTCAACCTGATGGCCCTGGGCGAGCCCGTGCCCCCCGCCTGATCCCAGCGTCCGATCCCCATGCCCCAGGTTGTGCTGTTCCAGCCCCAGATCCCTCCCAATACCGGCAACGTGGCCCGCACCTGCGCCGCCACCAACAGCGAGTTGCACCTGATCGAGCCCTTGGGGTTCGAAATTAATGACCGGCAGCTGCGCCGCGCTGGCCTGGATTACTGGCCCTGGGTCAAGCTCCAGCTCCATGCCGATTTCGCTGCCTTCAGCCAGCACCAATTGGAGCGGGGGGGGCGCCTGCTCGCCCTGAGCCGCCAAGGGGCCCGTCCCTACGCCCAGGAGCGGTTTGCTGCCAACGACTGGCTGCTTTTCGGCCGCGAAACCGACGGGCTACCCCAGGAGGTGCTGCAGAGCTGCAGCCAAAGCCTGGCGATCCCGATGGCGGGCTCCATCGAGCACGGCGGCGGCGTGCGCAGCCTCAACCTCTCCGTTGCCGTGGGGGTGGTTCTGTTCGAAGCCCTGCGCCAACTGGAACCTTGAGGCTTGGAATTGGGTTGGCAACGGGCCGATTTGTCCAGGGTCCAACGAAAACTGTGGCCATCGTGACTTGCGGTGAAAGGTTCGACCCGTTACTGTCTGCGCGGCCCAGTACTGGCGGCTTCCCGTCTGGGTCTTGTCCAATGGATGTCTCTGCATGAAGCCTTGCTTATGGATCGGAACCAGCCTCGGAGTCACCAGCCTGCTGGCGGTGGCTAGCTCGATCGCTGGTCCCGGACTGGCTGACAACAGGGCCTCCTTCAATCTCGATTCCATCGCCAACCCGGTCCAGCCCATCCAGCTAGCAGCCCTCCCCGCCAGCTCCGACCACCTCTGGGTCAAGATCCGCTCCGATGTCCAGCTTGAAGAGCTGGCCGGTCAGCTCGCCGTTAACGAAACCCAGCTAGCCCGCCTTAACGAGGTCAATGAAGACCACCGCTTCCTCAGCGGTGACTGGTTGGTTTTACCGACGGCCTCCAGCCGAAAGGCGAAGAACCTGGCCTCCCTCGATACCAGCGCCCTGAGGCGCACGCCACCGATTCAGGCACCGCCGCCGCTCGAGCCGTCCGTGTTCGTGCGTTTCGGTGACACCCTGCGCCAAATCGCCCAACGCACCGGCGTGTCGCTTGCCGACCTAACCAGGCTCAATCCCGGCTTGGAAGCAGCCCGTCTGGTGGTGGGCTCCGAGATTCGGGTGGCCCAGTCAGCCAGCGGCCGCAGTACCAGTGTGCTGGGCATTGCCCCCACCACCAGCGGTGGTTTGAGCTGGCCGGAGATGCCCAGCTTTGGCGAGCCTCAAGGCTCAGACGGAGCTGGGATCAATCCCGCTGCCTTGAACACAAGCGGCTGGATCTGGCCCACCCAGGGAATTTTCTCCTCCGGCTATGGCTGGCGCTGGGGTCGGATGCACAAGGGCATTGATGTGGCCAACAACATCGGCACCCCAATCCTGGCGGCCAAGGCCGGACGGGTTATGCGCTCAGGCTGGGACGATGGTGGCTACGGCTACCTGGTCGAACTGCAGCATGAGGATGGCAGTGTCTCCCGTTACGGCCACAACAGCAAGATCCTGGTGCGCGTCGGTGAGTTGGTGGAGCAAGGTTCGGTGATCTCGCTGATGGGCAGCACCGGAAACAGCACCGGCCCCCACCTGCATTTCGAGATCCGTCCCCCCGGCCGCGGCGCCGTCAACCCTTTGCCCTTCCTGCCCGCCCGGGCCTGAAGCACTCCCACCCGGGTGCCAGCCAAGCGATCGTTTAAGATCGTGATGTCTGGCTCGGTAGCTCAGCTGGTTAGAGCGTGGGATTCATAACCCCAAGGTCGGGAGTTCAAGTCTCCCCCGAGCCATTGATTGAGCCCCGCATTGGCGGGGTTTTTTATTCTGATTTTAAGCATTTCAAAGCACTGATAACTGTTCGTGCATTGCCGGACCCTGTTGCTGTATTGCAACCTATTTTCCATAAGTTCGCATGATAAATACCCTTGATCTACCCTATCAATGCAGCCCCTAGTCCACCCTGTCCTGAGGCTAAAACAGCTTTCATCAGGGGCATTTCTTGAATCAAATAAGCCCTCGGCGGGGTTGTCTTTCCTGGCATGGGCAAACTGCAAACAGCTCATTAGCGTTGCTCTGTGAACTGGCTCAGGGCCTAGCAATCCCATCGCATCGAAGCGATTCGTGACTAAAAGAAACGCATCGGATTTCGACAATCATGACCGGTCGCTCCGGGGCTGCCCGATTGCCGCTTGCATTGGCACATCCCAAGAATTTGATTGGCTTGGTTGCCTTCATGGGCGATTTGCCATCGCATGGGTCAAAGGGCCTTGGCTAGGGGCACTCGGCAAAAGGTTTTCAGAAAATGCGGCACAACGTTCCCCCTTAACTCGTCTTTGCTGGCCGGCCGCGGGATCGCAGCYYCCCGAAGCCTTATGGTGGCTGAAGCGGGGCGTGGCGCAGCTTGGTAGCGCGGGTGCTTTGGGAGCAC
>NSII01000003.1 GCA_002737305.1 Synechococcus sp. Baikal-G1 | reverse complement strand
GGAAAATGTACGAATGACAGGCTCCGAGGATGGTTTCCGGGGGCCCGCTTGGGTGGTTGTACGAGCGATGTACGAACGGCGCCTCAGCGCCAGGGAGCGAGTGCTTCATCCAGGCCCTCCCCAGCGTCGGCGACCACAAAACGCCCCTCCCTCCGCCGGGGCAGGAGCAAGGGGCGKTGGACCTGGCAGCCGATCTCAGTCCGTTTCGAGCAAGTGGGGTGAGCGAGCAGTTGCTTCGTTCATCGCCTCGTTGCATCGCTCCAGGTGATASAGCACTGGTGAATTAGCGGAAGGGAACTTGCGGCGCCAATGGATCCCAGGCTTGAACAGGCCGGCCTTGCGCCATCGGCAGAGAGTTCTYTCGCTGACCTTGAGGGTGCTCCCAAGGCCACGAGCATCGAGCCATTCCCCTACCGGCACAGCCCCTGCCACTGGGTTGTCCCTCGCCATTCTCATGATGTCCCCCGCTGCATTTCAGGGCTGATACCCAGCTGTTTGCCGGGATCCGCGCTGGTGATCCAGGCCCGCTGACGGGTTGTCATTGCAGGCGACTCCATCAGCTTCCCTCCAGTTGCGTGCGCAGGCGCTGCAGCGTTTCGATCAACCAGGAGCGGCGGTAGCTCCCGACCTGGCGGGGTGCACCATCGGCATACTGCTGGCGGGATAGCGGCTGCCGTCCGAACTCCTCGCGATAGGCCTTGGCCACTACCTTCCCTGCGGAGCAGGACTGGCTGCGAGGCAAGACCCGCTGAAAAACCTCCAGCCAGGCATCACCCAGGGTCAACTCCCCATCGGCGACAAAGGCCGGCAGAAGCGCCTGCTCCGAGCTGGCGGAGAGCACGCTGCTGCGCTCGATGTCCTTGAACAGGAGCTGATCGCGCTGATCCAGACCGCCGAGCCGCTCGAACAAGCCGATGCTCCGCTCCATTAGGGCGATCACCTCCACGTCCCTGCGCCTCGGCGGAGTCGTTTCCACAGGTGCCAATGCGGCCTGCTGGATGCCCTCTAGAAACCAGCTGTCCATCCCCACTGCGAACGGCGCACTGATCCAGCGGGCCAGCTCGACTGCGACCTGCGGATGGACCCAGGTGCCCTGGCGA
>NSII01000002.1 GCA_002737305.1 Synechococcus sp. Baikal-G1 | reverse complement strand
CGTTCCACTGCTTGCCGTTGGCCTTGCCCATCGTCGTGGCATTGACGTTGCCGTCACTGGTGCGCCGTGCGATTGGGGTGCCGTTCCAGGAGCGGGACACAAGGGCGTGCGGATCCATGGTGAGAAGGGGTGGTGTTGGAGCGGCCAGGTCGCTGTTGCGCCGGTCACGGCAGCCGGCGCCGCTGCTCAGTGCTACGGGCGTCATCGGATCGCCTCCTGCAGCAACGTCAGCAGCGCCGGATCCCAGAAAATCTGTTGTCGCCGCTCGCCGCGGCTGCAGCGCGGCAGGGYGAGGCCCCAGTGGCGGCCCGCTTCCGTGAGCTGCCAGTCGTCCTCGTCGTTCCGCAGCTGCAGACAGCAGGCCGCCAGCCGTTGGTTGGTGTCGCGGAGGGTGCGATCCAGGCGGTCCGCCACCTGATCAGCCGTYAGCCAGGCCATGCCTGGGCGCYCGGGGGGGAGGTGCTGGATCCGTGGTTTCGAGGACTGCCGCTGGTTCTCACCTGTGCTGGGTTGGGTACGGGTCTGCAGACAACAGGCTCCTTCGGGCTCAGGCGCTGGGGCSCTGTTGATCTGGATGCCCTSCAGGGCGCTGAGCAGGGCCTCGGCGTACGACATGCCGGTGAGGTGGATGATTGCCTCGGCCTCGCTCAGCACCTCCGCTGCCAGCTGCTTTCGAATGGCCTCGATCGGRCTTGCTTTCTTCGGGGCTGGGTGCTGGTGGCTGCGCTGGATAGCGGGCAGCAGCTCCTGGGTGAACCAGCGCCGCATCCGCCAGGCTGTMGGGCTGTCGCCCAGCAGCAGGATGCGCAGCAGGCCGGCCCCATTGATGAGGGCCAGGGTGCAGCCCTCGCTGCCCGGGCCCTCCTGGGAATGGAGGCAGTGCTCCTCCTCCTTCAAGGTGGCCAGCRCCCTGGCGATCGGGTGCTGGGCCAGGGCGGTACAGACATCGGCGGCGACAAACCAGGCCTCGCCGCGTTGATCGGTGCTCACCCGGATGCTGTGTCCCTCGAATGGATAGGGCACCAGAGCGGTCGTGCTGCTCATMGCTGAGAAGGTGAGAGGACAGGGGCGGCAGCTGCGTCAGTGGCGGCGAGGGGATCTCCTGCCTSCGGTCTCCGGGGAGCTGGCACCGGGCCGGARAGAAGCAGCAGGATCGTGCTCAGCTGCAGCGCCAGCAGGACCCAGATCAGCCACTGCAGT
>NSII01000010.1 GCA_002737305.1 Synechococcus sp. Baikal-G1 | reverse complement strand
CTCAATGGTCTTGAACGCGATAGCACCGATCCCCACAATTCCGCCACCCTGTTTGCAGCCCTGCTAGATCGGGCCAACCAGCTGGCGAACGTAGGCATCTTTAATTGCCTGATCAGCAATGGGGCGTGGTTATTTGCCTATGCCACCACTAAATTACATCGCCTCACCCGGCGGGCCCCCTTCACTACCGCCACCCTGGCTGATGATGATTTAACTGTTGATTTTTCCCAGCTCACAACCGATCGCGATGTGGTCACAATCGTTAGTACTGAACCGCTAACGACCAACGAATGTTGGCTGCCCATGGTGCCCGGTGAAGCTCTCCTGTTGCATGGTGGTGAATTGGTGGCCCACCATAATCCGTCATCCTGTTTTGTGGCGCCGGCATCCCCTTGATTCCGGGATTTGCCTCCATGCGCCCTGCGATTGCCCCGGGCGCCGTAGCAGCCGATCAGCTGGTTCCAGGTTTTGCACCATCTAATCGTTAGCCAGTCCTAATTCAGCGCGTTCCACTCAGATCGCAGCATCAGGTGGCAAGCAGCCCAGCCATCAGCATCGCAACCGTCATCAGCGCGGTTTCCTGTCTTTATTTGGTGCCCAATACCTAGGGGCCCAGTTCCACGATCGAACGACGGGCTTAGCCCGCCGGCAATGGCGCGGCTGCCGTGGGCTCGGCGCCATTGGCCGATGCCTCGAAGCAGATGGCGAATGGCAAAGAACATGGGCAGAAGAAAGCTGGCAGCAATGGTCACAAAGGTGGCGCCCAGGCCCAGCAACCCGATACCAACACGCCGGGCCCTGCCATGGGAGCGGCTCACCAAGGTGCACCACCGCCCATAACGTCGTCCCTGGCTAGGCGCCATTAGGATTGCCAGCAGCAAGAGGCTGAATGGCCTGCCCCCGGGGACCTAGCTCCTGACCTCCACCGACTTTCAGACGCCGGGGACGGCGACTCGGCCGCTGCGCCGCAGTGATTTTGAGCTTGAGGCCTATCGCAAGAGCGATAACCGCCGCGCCCTTCTGCAGGTGATCAGCACCCTGGCACCTGTGGCCTTGCTTTGGTGGTCGGTGCCCCAGGTATTGGCCGGCCCGTTGGCGCAACGCCTGTTGCTGCTACCGATCCTGGTCCTGCTCGTTCTTTTTTCGTCGCGCAGCTTTTCGCTGATGCACGATTGCGGCCACCGCTCCCTGTTTGCCAGCCGCTGGCTCAACCAGGTCTTTGGCTTTGTTTTTGGGGTTGTCAATGGCATCCCCGAGCACCCCTGGTCTAAGGGCCACGCCTTTCACCACAAACACAATGGCAACTGGGATCGCTACCGCGGTCCTTCGGCCCTGTTGAGTCTGGAGCAATACCGAGGCCTCTCCCCCTTAAACCAGCGGCTCTATGGCCTGAGCCGTCACCCGCTGATGCTTCTGCCGGGTGGATTTTTCTACCTAGTGATCAAGCCGCGCATCAGCTTGATCTTGGCCCTCGTGGACTTGATCGCAATCCGACTCAAGGGCCCTGCTGCAGCCCCTCCCAAGCGTTACCAACCCACCAGGGCAGAGCTGGCCGATCTAGTGGCCAATAATGTTTTGGTGCTGACCAGCTGGTGGGCCATGGGGCAGTGGCTTGGGTTGGGCCTATTTTGGAGTTGCTACGCCACCGTGATGACCTTCTCGGCGGCGATCTTCATCTGTTTCTTTTTTGTGCAACATAATTACCAAGGCTCCTACGCCAGTGGTACTGAGGGCTGGAGCTATCTGGAAGGGGCCCTTGCTGGCAGCAGTAATTTGGAGCTGCCCTGGATTTTGAATTGGTTTTCTGCCGATATTGCTTTTCACAGCGTCCACCACCTCTGCGAGCGGATTCCCAATTACCGCCTACGGCAATGCCACGAGCGCAACTCCCACCTGCTGATGGACGCTAAAAGGCTTAAACTGGCCGATATCCCGGGCTGTTTTCGCTACATCCTCTGGGATTCGACGGAGCTTCGCCTGATCTCCCTAACTGAAGCTGCTAAATAACTTTTCACTTCAAATATCTAGCTACTAAATTTTTGAACCAGGCCATCGAGCCTATTGTTTTGGCATGCTGGACCTAAATATGTCTAGGGACCTAGAGAATTTGCGATAGAAATTGACGGCTACGCTCGTGTTGGGGATGGTCAAAGAAGCGCTCTGGTGTGGCCTCTTCCACCACCTGCCCATCGGCCATCAAGACCACCCGATCGGCCACCTGGCGGGCAAAGCCCACCTCATGGGTCACCACCACCATGGTCATGCCATCGGCGGCCAATCCCTGCATCACCTCCAGCACCTCCCGCACCATCTCCGGATCGAGGGAGCTGGTTGGTTCGTCAAACAGCAGGATGCGGGGCTCCATGCAGAGGGAGCGGGCGATCGCCACCCGTTGCTGCTGGCCGCCAGAGAGTTGTCCGGGAAACTTATGGGCCTGTTCCGCAATTCCGACCCGCTCCAGTAGCGCCATCGCCTGGTTCAGCACCTCCCCTTTGGAGCGTTTGCGCACCAAGACCGGTGCCAGGGTGAGGTTATCGAGCACCGAGAGATGGGGGAACAGGTTGAACTGTTGGAACACCATCCCCACCTCACGCCGGATCGCATCGATCTTGCGTAGGTCGTCATTGAGGGCGATGCCATCCACCGTGATCGAGCCCTTTTGAAACTCCTCCAGGGCATTGAAGGTGCGGATGAAGGTGCTTTTCCCCGAGCCTGAGGGACCCATGATCACCACCACCTCACCCCGTTGCACCGTGAGATCCACGCCCCTCAGGGCATGGAAGCCATTGGGGTACCACTTCTCAACCCCCCGGGCCTCAATCATGGCTGGGCTCTTGGCGACCTTCGGTTCGGCAGTCATGGACGGGGGGGAAAGGGCTGGGACGGGGGGATTGGGGCTGGGCGGCTAGCGGCCCAAGCTGGGTGGATTCAGGCGCCGTTCCAGGGCCCGGCTGCCCAGGCCCAGGGCCGCGCAGCAACACCAAAACAGCACCGCCAAGGTGAGATACACCTCGGCGCTTTTGCCTAGGAAAAGCGGATTGGCCATCACGCTGCGGGCCGTGCCGAGCAGGTCGAGCAGGCCGATCAACGAGAGCAAAGTGGTGTCCTGCAGCAGGGAGATGAACTGGCCCACCGTGGCGGGCAGGGCAATCCTCAGGGCCTGGGGCAGCACCACCTTGGCCAGGGCCTGGGGCAGGCTTAGGCCAAGGGAGTGGGCCGCCTCCAGTTGGCCCCTGGGCACGGCCGCCAGGCCCGATCGCACCGCTTCCGCCAGGTAGGCGGCGGAAAAGAAGGTGAGGATCCAGGCCGCCCGCCAGATGCGATCGGGTGCCATGCCCCCGGGCAAGAGGAAGCCCAAGATGTTCTGCCCCAGGAATAGCAGGGTGATCAGGGGCGCGCCCCGAATGAACTCGATGTAAACCACCGAGCCCCAGCGCAGTAAGGGCAGGGAACTGCGCCGGCCCAGGGCCAGTAACACCCCCAGGGGGGCACTGAGCAGGATCGCGAAACTGGCCTGTACCAGGGTCAAGAGCAGGCCACCCCATTCGTTGGCGCCTACGGCCACCAACCCCAGGCCACCGCCGATTAACACCATGCCCACCAGATAAAGCAGGGGCCAGACCATTGGAAGGACCAGGGGTGCCGTCTTGCCCAGGCGGCTGCCATAGCGGCCAGCCAGCCAACGCACCAGCAGCAGCAGGCCCGTCAGCCCCCACCACCGGCTCTGGATCGTCAGGGTTAGCCCGAGGGCGGCCGGTGCCCAGGCCGCCAAAAGCACCAGTAGCGAGGCGGCCAGGCGGTCGTGGCGGGGCCAGAGGGCCGTGGTCGGCCGGTCTGGCAGTGCTAGGCCCCGCAGCACCCCCCAGCTCAGGCCGGCTGCGGCTGCGAGCAGGGCCCCAAGGAGCCAGAGGCGCCACTGTTGCTCGATTGGGTAGCGGCCCACGGCAAAGAGGGTGCTGTTGGCCTGGATTACGGCCCAATCGGCCTGGGTCAGGGCCCAATGCAGCAGCCGGCTGCCCGCCGCCGCCAACCCCGTGATCAGCAGCACGGTCACCACCCCATCGAGGGGGGTGGCGAACAGCTCCTTGCGCAGGCTTGCGGGCATTAATCGAGGCTTCGGACCCATTCAGCGCTCCTTGATCTGGACCAATCGGTTGAGGCCATTCATCAGCAGCGAGATCACCAGGTCGATGGCGAGGTAAGCCGCCAACAGAATCACGATTACCTCAATCGCCCGGCCGGTTTGGTTGAGGCTGGTTTCCGCGACCGAATAGAGGTCGGTGTAGCCACAGGCCACCGCCAGGGACGAATTTTTGGCAAGGGAGATGTATTGGGTGTTGAGTCCCGGCACGATCACCCGCAGGGCCTGGGGAATGATGATGCGGCGCAGGCTGGGCAGGGGCCCCAGGCCCAGGGAGGTGGCCGCCTCCCACTGGCCCTTGGGCACAGCCGCGATGCCACCGCGCACCACCTCGGCGATGAAGGCTCCGGTGTACACCACCAGGCCGGTGAGTAGGGCCCCGAATTCGGGCGTGAACCGCAGGGGAGCCTGCCAGACCCCATCCACCAGGGTTGGTCCACTCCATTGGAAACCGGCTTCAAAACCGGGCAAGAACAGTCCGGATTTAGCCAGCACAATCCCCGGCAATTGGATCGCCGCCGCCCCATTCGGTAGGGCAAGAAACACCACGAAATACCAGAACACCAACTGCAGCAGCAGGGGGATATTGCGGATCAGCTCCACATAGATCCTGGCCAGCCGTTTGACCAGGCCATTGCGACTAAAGGAGGCGCTGCCCACCAGGGTTCCCACCAGGGTGGCCCCCACAAAACCCAGGCCCACCACCCGCAGGGTGTTGACCAGGCCGGCCAGCAGGCCGCGCCAGTAGGGCTGMGATGCGTTGAAGGGCAGCAGGGTTTCGGCGATGTCAAAGCTGGCCGGTTGACCYAGCCAGCGCCAGCTGAGYAGCAGCCCGGCCGCGCTGAGGTTGCGCACCAGGTTGCCCAGTAAAAAGGCGATCACSACSACCAGCACCAGGCCCACGCTTGCCTGCACCAGCCAGGGCACCAGGCGCCGGTTCTGCCACCAGGGGGGACTTTTGCCCAGACGGCTAGCCATCAGCGGAAGGGCGGCGAATAGATCAGGCCGCCCTGGCTCCATTGGCGGTTCAGGCCCCGGTCCAGCTTCAGCTTGGAGCCGGGTCCCACATTGCGATCAAAAATTTCGCCGTAGTTGCCCACGGCGGCGATGGCCTTGACGACAAAATCAGCCGGCAGCCCCAGGGTTTTGCCAAAGTCCCCTTCCACSCCGAGGAACCGGCGCAGGTCCGCCTGGTTGGGGTTGGCCTGGGCCTGGGCCAGCTTGGCGGCCACATTCGCCTTGGTGATCCCCAATTCCTCGGCTTGCATCAGGGCGTAGACGCTCCAGCGCACCGCATCGGACCAGACCGGATCGGCGTTGGTGGTGGCGGGGGTGAGGGGCTCCTTGCTGAGCACTTCGCCCAACAGCAGGTGGGCGGAGGGGTCGGGGAAGCTGGTGCGTTTAGCGGCTAATTGGGAGCGGTCGCTGGTCACGGCCAGGCAGCGGCCCTGCAGGTAGGCGGCGTAGGTCTGGTCGCCGGTCTGGAACTTGAGCGGCGTGTAGGTGGCCTTGAGCTCGCGCATGCGGTCGGCCAGGTTGAGCTCGGTGGTGGTGCCGCTCTCGACGCAGATCGGCTTGCCGGCCAGGTCCTTGAGGCTCTTGACGCCACTGCCGGCGGCCACCATCACCCCTTGGCCGTCATAGAAGGTGGTTGGCGCAAAACTGAGGCCGTTGCCGCCGGCGGCATCCCGGGTCAGGGTTTCGGTGGTGTTGCGTGACAGCAGGTCCACCTCACCGCTGGCGAGGGCGGCGAAACGCTCACTGGAATTGAGGTCGCGGTAGTCAACCTTGCCGGAATCGCCCAGCAGGCTCGCCGCCACTGCCTTGCAGACATCCACGTCCAGGCCGCTATAGGCCCCATCGGAGCCCAAAAAGCTGAAGCCGGGCAGCTTGCCGTCGACGCCGCAGATCAGCTTGCCCCGGTTCTTGATCAGGTCGATCTTCTGGCTCTGCAGGCCACCGCCCTCGGAGGCGCAGCTGGCCAAGAGCAGGGCCAGAGCGAGTGTGCTGGCGAACGAGAGCTTGGGCAGCAGCGTGCGAAGGAATGGCATGGATGCGATCGAGATTGGGCGCACTTTGCCAGCAATCGGCCCGCCAGGCCCGTGGCAGTTGCCACCAACCGGTTCGCTAACCACCGGCGCCTTGGCTTCAGCCCAAAAGCGCCTGCCGAACTTGCTGGGCTGCCATGCCCGCCACCTGGATCCATTTGCTGCGACTGGTCAGGCCCCGTACCAGGGTCATGTCCCGTTGGGGCACGCCCAATTTGTGGGCGACGAACTTGATCAGGGCCCCATTGGCCTCCCCATCAACGGGGGCCGCCTTGAGCCGGATCAGGATCGCTCCCTGGCGTTCCCCGGCGACGCCATCGGTGCCGCTGCGGGGTTGGACCCGGATTGCCACGGCCGCGCCTGCCGCCGCTTCTAGGGTCATGGCAGGTTCGAGCGGGGATGCCGCACGATGGCCCATCCAGTTCCGGCCCAGCCAATCAGTGCCAATCCGCTGGCCTTCGGCCCACTCACCAGCGCCAGCCCGGGCCAGCAGTTGCACCTACGGCGCCCCGACGATTGGCATGTGCACCTGCGCGATGGCGCCATGCTCCAGGCGGTGGTGGCTGCCACGGCCCGCCAGTTCGCCCGGGCGATCGTGATGCCCAACCTCACCCCCCCGATAACCACGGTGGCTGCGGCGTCGGCCTACCGGCAGCGGATCCTGGCGGCCCTCGGGCCCGAAACCGACCAGGGCTTCCAACCCTTGATGACGGCCTACCTCACCGAAACCCTCGATCCAGGCGAACTGGTGCGGGGCCAGGCCGAGGGAATCTTTACAGCCGCCAAGCTCTATCCCGCCGGCGCCACCACCAATTCGGCGGCGGGGGTGCGCGACCTGGCCGCCATTGCGCCGGTGCTCGAAACGATGGAGCGGATCGGCCTGCCCTTGCTGGTCCATGGCGAGGTCACCGATCCGGAGGTGGACATCTTTGATCGTGAAGCCGTGTTCATCGAGCGGCACCTGCAGCCCTTGCTCGCCCGCTATCCGGGCTTGAAGGTGGTGTTCGAGCACATCACCACGGCCGAGGCCGCTGCGTTTGTGGCCGAAGCCGGTCCCCAGCTGGCGGCCACGATCACGCCCCACCACCTGCACATCAACCGCAATTCCCTGTTTGCCGGCGGCCTGAGGCCCGATTTCTATTGCTTGCCGATCGCCAAGCGGGAGCGCCATCGCCTCGCCCTGCGCCGGGCGGCCACCTCGGGGGACCCCAGTTTTTTCCTTGGCACCGATTCGGCGCCCCACCACCGCCAGGCCAAGGAAGCCGCCTGCGGCTGCGCCGGCATCTACAACGCCCCCTATGCGATCGAAAGTTATGCGGCCGTGTTCGAGCAAGACGGTGCCCTAGACAAGCTCGAAGCCTTCGCGAGTGAGCACGGTCCCCGCTTCTACGGCCTGGAACCCAACAGCTCCACCATCACCCTGGAGCGCCAGGATCCCGATGACGAGCAAGCCGAGGCGGTGCCCCTCACCTTGCCGCTGGGCAGCGACGCCGGTTCTCCCCTAGCCSTGGTGCCCTTCCATGCCGGTGAGGCCCTGCCCTGGCGACTGCTTGCTTAGGGCTGGCAGCCCAGGAGAGCCGCTTGTTCTGCGCTCAAACGTCCCGCTTCCCGCAACACCACCGTGATTCGCTCGATGGTTAACACCGCCCGGGTGCGGTAGCCCGCGTCGGCTAGGCGCTTAGCGGCAGCACCGCCATGGTCGATAAACACCACCACATCCTTGACCCGCAAACCGGAACTTTCGAGCTTGCCGATCCCTTCCAGCACGCTGCCGCCGGTGATCAGGATGTCGTCCACCACTAGGGCCGTTTCGCCCTCCTGGAAATCGCCCTCGATCAGGCGCCGGGCCCCATGGGCCTTCACCTCCTTGCGGGGGTAGATCAGGGGCTTGTGCAGCAGCAACGACAGCCCCGTGGCCGTGGGCAGGGAGCCATAGGGAATGCCGGCAATGCGATCGAAATGAAGATCGGCCAATAGGTTGCTGTAGGCGTGCAGAACCTGGTGGAAGATATTGGGGTTAGAGATGATGCGGCGCAGGTCGATGTAGTAGTTGAACAGGGCACCCGAAGCCTGCACATACTCACCGAAAAGTAGGCAGCCGATGTCAAATAGATCAACCACCAAGCTGTCGAGCTGGTCGGATCGGGCTTGGGGCAGCCACAGGTCACAGCGGTCTGCGGCGGGTTGGCGGGCGTCGATCACCCGGTCCCGCAGGCTGGCGATTTGGCCCTTGAGCTCCGCCACCCGCTCGCCGAGACGATCCTCCATCAGCATGTTCTGGGGGACGGGCAGCAACAGGCCATCGGCGGCGTTGCCCAGGCCCGCCTGCAGCAGGCTTTCGAGCCGTTCCTCCTCGCCCCAGAGGCTGCGCAGGATCAACACATGGTCCGGTGCCAGGTTGCGCACCCGGGCCAGAACTTCCGGGTCACTGGTGCCCACCTCCAGCAGCAATTGTTCGGGGGTCGCCCAGAGGCGGCTTTCAGCCACGATCCGCAGGTAAAGCGGATTGGCCTCATTGGGGTGGTGCTGGAGGATCCGGGAGGCGGGGCTCGAACTGTGGCAGCTGATCACCACCGCCCGGTCGGTGTGCAACAGAAACGGAGCGGCCAGGTCGTGGCCCGCCAACGGCGAGAGYGACACAGCATCCACATTGAGATCGTCAAAGACGTAGTGGGCCAGGGCCGAGGCCGAGTTGAGGTCGGCGTGTTTGGCATCAAGAATGAGGGGGATCTCCGGCGGCACCAGCTCCCGCACCTCCCTAAGGAGGTCGAGGCCCACGGCCCCCAGGGCCTGATAAAACCCCAGGCTCGGCTTGAAGGCACAGACGTGGTCGGAGGTCTCCTCGATCACCGCCTTGATCCAGCGGCGCGACTGGGACAGGAACGAACCGGCGCTAGCGCCGCGATGGCGGTTCCAGCTCTGCAGCATCTCCGGATTGGGATCCAGCCCCGTGATCAGCAGCGATTGGCGGCTGGCGATCGCTTCGGTGAGCTTGAGGAAGAAGGTCACGCGATTGCTGGATTCGGCACCGATGGCCAGGGCAAGGGATCAGGCTGGCACGGACGCCGGCATGGCTTCAACGGCTGGTCCCCACCTGGCCCCGACCTGGCTGGTTTGCTCGCCTGGTGGGATTGGCAGGCGCCGCCGAGCGAGCCTGGGCCCTGCTGCAGGCTCAATGCCCCTGGCCGCCAGGGGGTCCCAGCCAGCCGGCCAGGTGGGAGGCACCCCTAGAGCGGGCCAGGGCCCGGGCCGAGGGCAGGGCCGGCTCCAACCGCTCGGAGCTAAAGGGGGGCAGGGTACGGCTGCGTAGCCAGGCGCCCCAACGRAATTCATGGAAGGGGATCAGGGGGGCCGCCGTGATRACCCGCTCCCGCTTCAATTTCCAAACCAGGCTGCGGTAGGGATCGTCCTGGGTGTCTGTGAGCTTTTGCGGCAAGGCACTGGGCGGGAAGGGCCCCAGGCCCCTGCCATCAAAGAGATACAGCCAGCCCCGCTGGTGCAGGTCTTCCAACACCTGCTGGGSATCCCTAAACGGCAGATCCAAGGCCACATAGCCAAAGGCGGTRGCGCCGGGGTCCTCCTCCATCAGCCCCCGRAGGCGGTGGTGACGATCCACCATCCAGAGGTCGCCGGCCTGGCTACGCACCAAGGGGGTGGGCTTCTGGCGAAGGTAGCGCCGCCGCTCCTGGGGGCTGTCCTTGGCGAAATCGTTCTGGCGGCTACGGATCTCCGCCATGCCCACACACATCTGGGTGGGGCGTAGGGCGGAGAGGGCGATTTCCAGCAGCTGGCTGTCGCTCGGTGGCGGCGGCAGGGGCTGGAAAGGGGGGAGTCGCAGGGCCATCAAACGACCCTAGGGCGATTGCAAGCTTTGGTTTGTACAGCCAGGGACAGGTTGGAGTCCATAGGGTTCCCTGGTGGCGGGCTTGGTGATGCCGAGCCGCTGGCGCCACTTCTCCACAGGCCAATCCCAGCCCTCTTCCCAGCGGGCTTGCCAGAGGGGCTCCGCGCTGAAGCCGATGCTGGTGCCATGGGCGATGGCCCTGCCCATCAGGGCGTAACTCTTGGCTTTAAAACGAAAGCGGCTGAACTGGGCGGCGTTGTTCAACATCACATAGGCCGGAAAGCCGATTTGGGTGGCGGTGATCGCCAGCACCCCACTTTCCCCCTCCGGCGTGGTGCCAAAGCCACAGACCACATGGTGGATGTCGTGGGTGGTGGCAATCCGTTGGGTGAGCCAGTGGGCATCACTGAGGAGTGGCCTCGGCCGGAAGAACTCCGGGTCATAGCCGCGGCTAACCATCAACTCGGCGTAGGACCGGCCCAGGCTCCCCTCAGGCAGGCACTCCAGAACTTGCATATCCGGCTGAAAGGGCGGATAGCGCCCATCGATCATGGCTGCGCCACCGGCCTGTTCCCGGCAACGGCGCAGGCATTCCGCCATCTGGGGGGAATCGATCAAGCTATCGACGAGGTCGGCGAYCGCCTTTAGATCGCCGCCCCTGCGGGCTACGCCCACTAGGGCTAACAGGTTTTTTAGAGTCGTTATCAGCTGGYTTAGACGATCCACAATTAACTATTATTAGCCTCGAGATTGTAGATGATTTTTCTGTAAAGTAAAGTGTCCCTGTT
>NSII01000009.1 GCA_002737305.1 Synechococcus sp. Baikal-G1 | reverse complement strand
CTCGCTCACAATCGGGTCATCCGTCTGGACCGACCCATTTGTCCGTCTYCGCCTTGRTTGCTAGAGCCAGCTTGGTTCCAGCGCTCCACAGCCCTGGAGTGCTCACCACYGCCCTGGTGACCAAGTCGTCGCTGTTTGGCATCGGCATTGCCTTCAGCCCCCTGCACATTGCCGTGGTGGCCTTGTTGCTGCTGGGTAAGGCCCCCCTGCAGCGGGCCCTGGCCTACGTGGGTGGTTGGGCCCTGGCCAATGCCCTGGCGATTGTGGTCCTCACCCTGCTGGGGGAGACCCTTTCGATCAGCCTCAACCATGGCGAACGGGAACAGGTGCTGATTGATTTGCTCGGCGCCGGTGCCCTGGGGGGCTTGGGCCTCTATCAACTCACCCCCCAGGCCAACATCGGCGAGGAGGGCATGGCCCTGCGGTTGATGAACCAGCTACCCGACTTCAGCACCCTCAGCCTGGTGTTGATCGGCGCCTCCAGCGCCCTGTTGACGCCGGAAAACCTCGTTTTTTATCTCAAAGAAGCGGGCCTACTCCTGATTAACGAACCCGGTCTCAAGGCCGATGCCGAAATCACTGGCCTGTTCACCCTGGTGGCCAGTTCCCTGCTGCTGCTGCCGCCCCTGGCCTGGCTGGTGAGCCGGGGCGCCATCCGGGAACCGATCGCCCGCCTAGAGGACTGGTTGCAACACAAGGCCGAATGGCTCGTGGGTGTTCTGGCCCTTGTGCTGGGGGCTTACCTGCTCTACGAGGGTCTCCACGGCCTCGATCTGATGCGGGCTGTGTAAAGCGGGCTGTGTAAAGCAGTCTGTCTAAGGCGGATGCTCAGATCCGAACCAGCTGATTAGGGCCCCCTGGCTCAGGCAGGCAACCCCTAGGCCGTCAGCCCGGTTGCCCCGTTAAGGGCCCCCAGGGGGTCAGGGGCTGCCAAAGGACTGGCCGATCGGGTGGTCGCTTGGCTCGCGGGATCAGATTTTGGGTACTGAACCCCCTGCCAGGCAGGGGGTTGTCCCGTTGGTCCCGGGGGGGCTCAATCCAGGCCAGGCCAGCGCTAAGGGCCACTAGGGCGACTAAGCCCCACCAGCCAGGAAAACCCTTGCTGAGGGCAGGGATGGGTTGCTTGCGCCCCCGGGACTGGAACCGGGACCGGCGCCCTTGGGCAGCGCTTCCCGCCAGGGGGGATCCACAACGTCCGCAGACCATGCGACCGCCCAGGCTCCGGTCGGCACGTAGGGACCAGCTGCCGCAGTTAGGACAGGCCATGGGCTAAGGGAATTCGGATACGCCCAAGGCGCCTACAGATCAAAATCGTATCGGCAGGATCCAGCCCTCCAAAGACCCTGGTTCCTGATGGCCAGGATCGGCCAGAATCGGGCGTGGGTCCGTGTTGGCTGGGAAAAATCGCTCAGGAGCGCTGCTGATCGGGACGTTCCTCCGGCACGATTGCCCCTGCCACCGGGCAGACCTGCAGGCAGATGCCGCAGTCGATGCAGGTGTCGAAATCGATCCAATAGAAGGCGGTGCCTTTGGAATTGGCGCCGCTGCCGGGGTTGATGCAAGCCACTGGGCAGGCATCGACGCAATCGGCCACACCCTCGCAAACATCGGTGAGGATTGTGTGGGCCATTGGCAGCTCAAAGCGAAGGTGATCCTAGGCAGGGGCTCAGGCGATCCAAAGGGTGGAGCTGCAATTCCGGCGGTTGGCCTGCTGTTCGGCTTCGGCGGCGGAGGCGCAGGGGCGGCTCAGCAGTTCGGCCGCCTGCCCCTGGCGATGGAGGGCTTCGAGCTGGTCGAGGGCCTGGGGAAGTTGGCTTTGTTGCCCGTAGGCCACCAGGATCGGCCCCTGGACTGGGCTGCTCCCCGATCCGGCGCGGCCCGTGATCTCTAGGAGGTCGCGAATGGGCTCCACGGCGAAGCCAAAGCCCATCCCCGCTGCCGTGGCCTGGCCTTCAAGCCCGCAGAAGCGGCCCACCAGGGCGTCGTAGCGGCCGCCGCTGGCAATCTCAACAGGGGCCGTATCGGTTCCCCGGCAGACCACCTTGAGCACCAGGCCGTCGTAGAGGGCGAAATGGGGCTGGAAGCTGGGATCAAAGCTGAGGCTCACCCCCTGGGCAGCGGCCGTGGATGCCAGGGTGTTCACGGTCGTAGCCAGGTTCTCTAGGAGGGCGCAAGGCCCTAAAAGTTGCTCGAGTTGATAAAGCACGGCCGCTGGCTCGCCCCGCAGCCGCATGAGCCGTTGCAACCCCTGGCGTTGGGCTTCCGGCAAGGGCAGGGCGGCAATCGCCAAAAAATCAAAGCCCGTGAGGGCCTGTCTGGCGGCCGTGCGGTGGTCGGCTGGCACCTGCTCCAGCAGGGCGGCCAGCACTCCATGGTGACCAAGCAACAGCTGGGTGTGGTGCTTCTGACCCAGGCCCAGGCTGCGCAGGCAGGCGAGCAACAAGCGCAGGAGTTCGCTGTCATCGGCGGCGCTGGCGCCGCCGAGCAATTCCACGCCGCTTTGCAACTCTTCGACAATCTGCTGGCCGCCGCTGCTGCTGCCCCCATCGCCCTGGCGGCTGCGGTAAATCGGGCCCGTGTACCAAAGGCGCAGCGGCCGGCTGCGGCCCGCCATGCGAGTGCCGGCCGCCCGGGCAATCGAGGCTGTCATCTCGGGTCTGAGGCCTAGGGCCTCTTCGGTGGCCAGTCGCACCAGTTCGCGGCCATCAATGCCGCCGCCGGCCTGGAGGGTTTCCAACCGTTCAATGGTCGGTGGCGCCACCTCCTCATAGCCCCAGAGGCGATAGACCCTCGCCAGCTCGCTGACCAGGGTGCGGTTGCCATCCACCTGCTGGGGATTGAGGTCCCTGGCGCCGGCGGCGGGTTGCAGGGCCATGGGACTGGGGTGAGGGGCGATCTATTGCGGATCCTATGGAGCCGGGGTGCCTGCTACGGGCCCATGCCTGCAAGGATCAGTCCCCGGCCTGATCGAGTTCCGGGGCGCCATAGCTGGACCCGGCCAGGGGCGAGCAGGCCGCTAGTCCTGCGATCAGGGGCTCCCGCAGGCCGGGAGCGCAGGCAATCAGCCGCCCTTCGGCCAGATCGATGGGGCCGCCGTCGTAAGAGCACACGATTCCGCCCGCCTGCTCCACCAGCACCACACCGGCGGCCAGGTCCCAGGGGGAGAGGCCCCGCTCCCAGTAGCCATCGAGCCGGCCGGCGGCCACGAAGGCCAGATCCACGGCCGCCGCCCCGGGCCTGCGTACGCCGCGGGTGCGGTGGGTGAAGTAGGCGAATTCGGCGTAATTGTTGTCGAGTCGGGTGTGACGGTCGTAGGCGAAACCCGTGACCAAAAGGGAGGAGCCCAGCTCCTGGCAATCGCTGACCTGGATCGGCTGGTCGTTGCACCAGGCTCCCAGGCCCGGGGCGGCCCAGAAGTGTTGCTGCAGGGCCGGCACGGCTAGGGCGCCGAGCAGGGGCCGGCCCTGCCAGGTCAGGCCGATCGAGGTGGCAAAAAAGGGAAATCCGTGGGCGAAGTTGGTGGTGCCATCCAGGGGATCCACGCACCAGGCCAGGTCCGATTGGCCCTGCTTCCAGCCACTTTCTTCGGCCAAAACGCCGAATTCCGGGGTGTGGCGTTGCAAGACCGCCAGCACGGCTGCTTCAGCCGCCTCATCCGCTTCGGTCACCAGGTCGCCCGCCCGGCCCTTTTCGCGGATGCGCTCTAGGTGGCCGAAGTGGTGCATGAGTCGTTCGGCGCCGGCGCTGGCAGCCTCCCTGGCGACGGCCACCAGCCGTAGCAGGGCTTCAGGGTCCAGGCCCGAGTCCCTCAAGCTGAGGTCGGAGCTGCGGCTTGGCTGGCTCATTCGTCGTCGAGGGGAAGGCCGGCACGAACCTTGCCACGGCCAAAGAAACGGCCGAACTGCAGGTCGTACACCTCGTCTTCGTCCTGGGTTTCCACTTCCAGGGGCCCTAGGGCCCGGGCAACGCAGAGCAGGCCGTAACCCTTGCTGCGGACGTCCTTGGAGAGGCCGAGGGATTCGCGTTGGTCGATCTCACCGGCCAGGACCCGCACGGCACAGGCGGTGCAGCAGCCATTGCGGCAGCTGAAGGGCAACGGTTGGCCCTGGGCCTCGAAGCTGCGCAGGATGTACTCGCCTTCGGGCACGTCCAGGCAGATGGTGCGCTGCTCCTGGCGCCAGTGCACCGTGATCGGGAAATGCTGCGCCATCAGGGGCCCTGGGGGGTGACTGCTACATTCTCACCGTTGCCCCACCAGCCCCGAACTTAGGGAGAGGTGGCCGAGTGGTCGAAGGCGCAGCATTGGAAATGCTGTATAGGGGCAACTCTATCGAGGGTTCGAATCCCTCCCTCTCCGTTGAAAACCGGCTTTTGCCGGTTTTTTTATGGCTGCTTCTCAGCTTTCGCCACCCGGCCCCGGCCCGGCCGGTTAGCAGGACGGCCGTTTTGGCTGGAACCTGGGCTTGTGGGCCGTTAGTTTGGGCATTCCATGCGCGGATCCATGGGGCGGATCGTTGGCATCGATTTGGGCACCACGAACTCCGTGGTGGCGGTGCTGGAGGGCGGCCGTCCCCAGGTGATCGCCAGTGCCGAGGGGGGACGCACGACTCCCTCGGTGCTCGGCTTTAACCGGGACCAGGAGTTGCTGGTGGGCCAGCTGGCACGGCGCCAGTTGGTGCTCAACCCCCGCAATACCTTTGCCAACCTCAAGCGCTACGTCGGCCGGCGCTGGGATGAACTCGAAGAGGGCTGCCTGGCGGTGCCCTACACAATCCGGGCCAACGACCAGGGCAACGTCCGGGTGGTTTGCCCAGCCACGGAACGGGAATACGCGCCAGAAGAGTTGGTGGCCAGCCTGTTGCGCAAACTTGTTGATGACGCCTCCACCTACCTGGGGGAGCCCGTGGAGGCAGCGGTAATTACCGTGCCGGCCTATTTCAACGACGCCCAGCGCCAGGCCACCCGCGATGCCGGGCGCCTCGCTGGCCTCAGCGTCGAACGGATCCTCAACGAACCCACCGCCGCGGCCCTGGCCTACGGCTTCGATCGCAGTGCCGTCAAACGGGTGTTGGTGTTCGACCTCGGTGGCGGCACCTTCGATGTCTCGGTGTTGCGGATCGCCAATGGCGTCTTTGATGTCAAGGCCACCAGTGGCGACACCCAGCTCGGCGGCAACGATTGGGATCGACGCATCGTCGATTGGCTCGCCGAAGCCTTTTTGGCCCAGCACCAAATCGACCTGCGCCGTGACCGCCAGGCCCTGCAACGGCTCACCGAGGCGGCTGAAAAGGCCAAGCAGGAGCTTTCGGGGGTGCAGAGCACGCCCATTTCCCTGCCCTTTATTGCCACCGCGGACGCCGGGCCGCTCCACATCGAAACCACCCTGGAGCGCCGCACCTTTGAAGGCCTCTGCGGCGACCTGCTCGATCGGCTGCTGCGGCCCGTGCAGCGGGCCCTGCGCGATTCCGGCCTGGCCGCTGAAGACATTGACGATGTGGTGTTAGTGGGCGGAGGTACCCGCATGCCGATGGTGCAAGCCATGGTGCGCACCCTGGTCCCCCTCGAACCCTGTCAGTCGGTGAACCCCGATGAGGTGGTGGCGATCGGTGCCGCGGTGCAGGCCGGCATCCTCACCGGCGAATTGCGCGACCTGATGCTCAATGACGTCAGTCCCCTTTCCCTGGGCCTGGAGACGATTGGCGGCGTCATGAAGGTGCTGATCGCGCGGAATACGCCGATTCCGGTGCGCAAATCCGATGTGTTTTCCACCTCGGAAGCCAATCAAAACTCAGTGGAAATCCATGTGCTCCAGGGGGAGCGCCAGATGGCCAGCGACAACAAGTCCCTGGGTCGTTTCCGCCTCTCCGGCATTCCGCCAGCGCCCCGGGGCGTGCCCCAGGTGCAGGTTTCTTTTGATATCGATGCCAACGGCCTGCTGCAGGTGTCTGCCACCGACCGCACCACCGGCCGCCAACAGAGCGTCAGCATCCAGGGGGGCTCCAACCTCAGCGAAGAGGAGGTGCAGCGGCTGCTGCTTGAGGCCGAGCAGAAGGCCACGGAAGATCGGCGCAAACGCAGCGAAATTGATCGACGCAACCGGGCCCAAACCCTGGTAGCCCAGGCGGAACGGCGTTTGCGGGATGCGGCCCTAGAGCTGGGCCCCTACGGAGCCGACCGCCAGCAACGGGCTGTGGAACTCGCGCTACGCCAGGTGCAGGACCTGTTGACGGCCAGTGACCTGGCCGAACTGGAGGTGGCCGTGAGTGAGCTGCAAGAGGCCCTCTATGGCCTCAATCGTCGCCTCACCAATGAGCGCCGCAGTGAGGCGGTCGGCCCCCTGCAGGGCCTCAAGAACACCCTCGGCTCGCTCAAAGATGAGTTATTCGCCGATGACGAATGGGATGACTGGGATCGGGGTGGCAGTCGCCGCGGTCTTCAAGATCCCTGGCGGGATGGTTTGTCCCGTCAGGGATCCTGGGACCAGCCCAGCTGGGGCAGCAATGGGGCCCTAGGCGGCGCCTCCTATGGCTCCCCCTCCCGGGGGGATGGTCGTGATCGCTCCGAGCCCAGGCCTGACTGGAACCAGGACCGGGATCGCGATTCCGGTCGCACCTTTGATAGCCCGGACGATCGTTTTGGTACTCGCCAAGGGGGTGGGTCCCAAGCGCGCTGGGAGCAACGGCCAGGCGATCGGGGCGTTGCTCCCAGCGATGGGCGCCCTGGCGACCGGCAGCCAGCCAGAGCTTCCGCCCCCTACCGCGAACGGGAGCTCGACCCCGATGCCGGCGCAGGTGGTGCCAATCCCTCCTATGGCCAACGACGGAGCGGGCCCATAACGGAGCGAGCCCGCCCGCTCCAGAACGATCCCTGGGCAGAGGACTGAGCCCCGTGCTGGATACCCCGCCCCAGACCCCCGATCTCTGGGCCGTGCTGGGCCTGGAGCCCGGCGCCGATGCCGCCAGCTTGAAGCGGGCCTTCCGCCAGCAGGCCCGGCTCTGGCACCCGGATCTCAACGGCAACGACCCCGTGGCCGAGGAGCGCTTCAAGGCGGTGAATGCCGCCTACGCGATCCTCGGCGACCCCAGCCGGCGCCAGGCCTGGGAACGGGGCCAGGGGGGCAGCGTCGGGGCGCCGCCCGATCGCTTCGCCAGCGGCTTTCCAGACTTCAACGACTACCTCGATGCCCTATTTGGACGCCGCCAGGTGCGAACAGGGCCTGGGGAAGGGTTCGATCGGCCCGAACCAGAGGCTTGGGCCGATTCCAGGGCGCAGGATCCTTCGCCGGCAGCGGAAGGGTCGGGCTGGGGGGTGGCGCCCTCCCCACCGCCGCCAGCTCCGGTCGTGGCCAGTGTCGATGCCGAAACGGTGGTGGACCTCACGCCAGAGCAGGCCCTCAGCGGTGATCGCCTTGAACTGGAACTGGCCGATGGCACGGTTGTGGAAACCTGGACCCCCCCCCTGGCTGGCGATGGCTGGCGCCTGCGCTTGGCCGGGGTGGTGGCTGGCGGTGGCGACCATTTTTTGCACCTGCGGGTGCGCACCGAGGAGGGCCTGCGCATTGATGGCCTACGGGTGCTGTTTCAGCTGGACCTGGCCCCTGCCGATGCCGTGTTGGGCTGCCGGGTGGCGGTACCAACCCTGGAGGGCCCGGTTCAATTGCGGGTGCCGGCGGGCTCCTCCAGTGGCCGGTTATTGCGCTTGCGGGGACGGGGGCTGGAATGGGGAAGCCAGCGGGGTGACCAGTTGGTGGAGATCCGGGTCGTGGTGCCCGAAGAGCTCACTGAAGCGGAGGAAGCCCTCTATCGCCGCCTGCAACAGCTCGCCAGCGAAGCGGAGGATTAGGCGAGGCTTGCACGGGCTGGTGAGACACTGAGGCCTGAGCCGCCAGACCTGCCTTCCATGCCCGTGCACGTGCTCCTCTTTGATGCGGGCAGCGACGCCGAAGGTATCCATTCCCTCGAGGTGAACGGCAACACCTTGGTGCTGCTGTTCGAAGACCCCGATGATGCCGAACGCTACGCCGGCCTGCTCGAAGCCCAGGATTTCCCGACGCCGAGCGTCGAGGCTATTAATCGCGATGAAATTGAACTGTTCTGTACCCAGGCCGGCTATCAGGCCCAATTTGTGCCTGCGGGCTTCCTACCCCAGTCCGCTGAAGACCGCCTCTTGATTTCTCCTCCGGAGCGCAACATGGACGTCGCTAACTGGAAGGAGGAGCTCCAGGAGCAGGCGGTGGCTGGCATGGCAGGGGCTGAACCCGATGAACCCAGCGGCGCCAACGCCGAACTCGAGGCCTTCCGCCGCCGCCTGGAGGGGCTGCTGTGACCGGCCCGAGCCCGCCGTTCCAGGGCCAGGACCGGGGCCACCTGCTCACCGAGCAGGCCCATCCCTTCAGCGGCGAGCTGGACCAGCTCGCTACCACCCAGTTGGTGCAGCTCTTTTGCGACGAAGACCGCCGGCCCCAGGAGGCCGTGGCGGCGGCGGCTCCGGCCCTGGCTGCGGCGATCGATGCCATCGCCGCACGGCTCGCCCAGGGCGGTCGTCTGTTCTATCTGGGGGCCGGCACCTCCGGCCGCCTGGGAGTGCTTGATGCGGCCGAATGCCCGCCCACCTTCTGCTCGCCACCTGGGTTGGTGCAGGGGGTGCTAGCTGGCGGGGCTGCGGCCCTGCTGCGCAGTTCCGAGGGTCTAGAAGACCTTGAGGAGGCCGGCCAGGCCGATCTCGAAGCCCGGGGCTTCAGCGCCGCCGATGTGCTCGTCGGCATCGCCGCCGGTGGCACCACCCCCTATGTCCATGGCGGCCTGCGCCATGCCCGCAGCCTGGGAGCCCTGGCCATTGCCCTGGCCTGTGTGCCCGCAGACCAGGTGCCCATGCCTGCAGACCTGGAGATTCGGCTAATCACCGGACCTGAGTTACTCACCGGCTCCACCCGACTGAAGGCCGGCACGGCCACCAAGATGGCCCTCAATATCCTCTCGACCGGGGTGATGGTGCGCCTGGGCAAGGTCTATGGCAACCGCATGGTTGATGTGGCGGTGACCAACAGCAAATTGGAGGACCGGGCCCTGCGAATCCTGGCGGACCTCGCCGGTGTTGATCGAATCAGGGGGGCAGCCCTACTGGCTGAGACCGGGGGCTCGGTGAAAGAGGCCCTGCTGATGGCCAAGGCAGGGATCCCTGCCGCCGCGGCCAGGGCCAGCCTTGGGGACCATGGCCAGTCCCTGCGGGCTGCCCTGATGGCGCTGGGGGCCAGCTAGCGGGCCGGTGGGCTGGTTCGGCGCTTCGCCCGGGCCCCACCCGGCCCCATGGAGGGGTAAGTCTTGGTGCTAACCCCGGAGCGACTTAGGACTTAAGGCCTAGGTCGCGCCGTTCTCCCAGGCCCCCCAGTAGGGGGCCGTGAACAGATCCAGGCGGCTGCGGGTCTCCGCTGGCACAACGTCTTTGGGGGTCATGAGGGCATGTTGCAAGGCCGTATGGGCCGCGCTGGCGGGGCGCTGCTTGGCGATCTTGGCCGTGGCCTGCGCCAGGATCGCCTGGGCCAGCTGGGCATTGGCCTGCAGGTTGGCGATCACCAGCTCGACCGTGACGCTGTCATGGTCCTGGTGCCAACAGTCGTAGTCGGTGGCCATGGCCAAGGTGGCGTAGGCGATCTCGGCCTCCCGGGCTAGCCGCGCTTCGGAGTGGTTCGTCATGCCGATCACGCTGCAATCCCAGCTGCGATACAGGGTTGATTCGGCTCGGCTGGAGAAGGCGGGTCCCTCCATGCAGAGGTAAGTACCCCCGCGATGCAGTTGGCGGCCATGGGGCATTGTCTCTTCGGCGGTGCGGGCCAGGAGCTCGCTGAGCTCAGCACAGAAGGGATCGGCAAAGCTGACATGGGCTACGGCCCCCTGGCCGAAGAAGCTGATCGGCCGTTGGTGGGTGCGGTCAATGAATTGGTCGGGCACCACCATGTCCAGGGGACGCACCTCTTCGCGCAGGGAGCCGACGGCGGAACAGGAGAGGATCCAGCGCACGCCTAGGGATCGCAGGGCCCAGATGTTGGCCCGATAGGGCACCTCCGTGGGCAGATAGGTGTGGTGACGGCCATGGCGGGCCAGGAACACCACCTCCATCCCCCCCAACCTGCCGAGGCGCAGGGCATCGGAGGGGGCCCCGAAGGGGGTGTCCAGCACCAGCTCCTCCACCACCTCCAGGCCTTCCATGGCATAGAGGCCACTGCCACCGAGAACGCCCAGACGGGCAACGCTGAGGTCGGGGCCGGGGGAGGGATTGGTCACGCGGTACGTCTGCTGCGGCTGCTCCGTTCTACCGAACCACTGCAGGCTCGCTGGCCCCCGTCGTAAAGCCCATACTGGAGAGGTTTGCAAAGCATCCGTGACCAAGGCCCTGATGGAGACCGAGGCAGGCACCCTCGAGATCGACTTGTTCGATACCGATGCCCCCGCCACCGTGGCCAATTTCGTCAAGTTGGCCCAGGAGGGCTTCTACGACGGACTGGCTTTTCACCGCGTCATTGATGGCTTCATGGCCCAGGGCGGTTGCCCCAACAGCCGCGAAGGGGCCAAGGGCATGGCCGGCACTGGCGGACCTGGCTACATGATTCCCTGCGAAATCAACAGCCGTAAACATCAAGACGGCACCCTGTCCATGGCCCATGCCGGTAAGAACACCGGTGGCAGCCAGTTCTTCCTGTGCCATGCCGCCCAGCCCCACCTCGATGGGGTCCACACTGTTTTTGGTCAGGCCACCAACATGGATGTGGTGTTGGCGATTCGTAAGGAAACCCGGATCACCAAGCTCTCCATCCTGCCCTGATCGTTGTCAGGCCTGGCCTCCTCGCCTAACACCAACGGGTCAGGCCGGACTGCTGATGGGGGAGGCGCTCAAGGGCGGAGACCAGTTCCTGCAGGGGCCGGCGTTCCGCCTCTATCGACACGCTCGGGTGGGTGCTGCGCTGGGCATCGGGGGCTAAGAGGAGGCAGACCGACTGGGTTGCAGGCCATTGGGCCATGCGAGTCAGGCCTGCCTTGAGAACCTCTGGACTAGACCCCGTCACCAGCACCGCGAGGGAGGGGCGATCGAGGAGTGCCAGCAGACGGGGGTGGTCCTCCCGTTGCAGGTCCAGCTGATGCTGGGCAGCCCAGTGGTGGAGGTCCTGCCAATGGCTGGCCAAGATCCTTTCCCAGGCAGCGTTCTGCCATTCGCCATCCATCGGTTCAGGATCCGCCGGGGCCTTGATGTCCAGGTCTGGGCCTGCGTCCGCCCCGCCAAAGGAGCCATTGGCGGCGTCTTTAGTGGTCAAGTTGGCCAGGGCCTGGGGCAGCCCTTGCCAAGCGAGCACCGCCGCCGGACCTGCTGCGGGTGTCGCGGCGCCGCCCAATAGGTGCCCCAGTTTGTCCTGTTTGGTTTTTAGATAGCCGGCATTGTGCACCCCCGGGTCCATCACCAGGGGCACCCGATCTTCCACCTGCAGGCCATAGCCGCCGAGACCGGCAATCTTGCGCGGGTTATTGGTGATGAGCCGCAGGTGATGAACCCCTAGGTCGCTGAGGATCTGGGCGCCAACACCGTAATTGCGAAGGTCGGCGGCAAATCCAAGGCGTTCATTGGCCTCCACCGTGTCCAATCCGCCATCCTGGAGGCTATAGGCCCGCAATTTATTGATGAGGCCGATACCGCGACCCTCCTGGCGCAGGTACACCACGACCCCTTCGCCTGCCGCCTCGATCATCGCTAGGGCCGCTTCCAACTGGGGGCGGCAATCGCAGCGCAGGGAACCAAAGGCGTCGCCGGTTAGGCATTCCGAATGCACCCTCACCAGCACCGGCCCGGTGGCCCGTTCCGGCTGCCCCTTAACGATGGCGATGTGTTCGCTGCCATCGAGGTCATTGCGATAGCCAATCGCTCGGAACTGGCCAAAGGCACTGGGCAGCTGGGCCTCGGCCTGACGCAGGACGAACCGTTCGGTGTCGAGCCGGTAGCTGATTAGATCGGCAATGTTGATGAGACGCAGCCCGTGGTGCTGGGCGTAGTCCACCAATTGGGGGAGGCGCGCCATCGAGCCGTCGCCATTCTGAATTTCGCAGATCACCCCTGACGGATAGAGGCCGGCTAGCCGGGCTAGGTCCACGGCGGCCTCGGTGTGGCCCGCCCGCTTCAGCACCCCCCCTTGGCGGGCCCTTAGCGGAAAGATGTGGCCAGGCCGGCGCAGGTCAGCGGCCCGGGTGGAGGGGTGGATGGCCACCTGGATCGTGCGGGCCCGGTCGTCGGCGGAAATGCCAGTGCTGACGCCGTTTTCTGGGCCTGCATCAACGCTAACCGTGAAGGCTGTCTGGTTTTCATCGGTGTTGTGATCCACCATCAGGGGCAGCTCGAGGGCATCGAGTCGATCCCCCTCCATGGCCAGGCAAATCAGCCCCCGGGCCTCGGTGGCCATGAAATTAATTTGCTCGGGGGTGGCGAATTGGGCCGCACAGATCAGATCCCCCTCGTTTTCTCGGTTTTCGTCATCGACAACCACCACCATCTCGCCATTGCGGATCGCAGCTAGGGCATCGGCGATGGCATCAAAGCGAATGCGGCGTGCCCCTTCCGGGGGCGCCGTTTGGGCTGGTTGTGCGCTGGTGAAAGACCTATTGCTAGCGGGTAGCTGATCGCTAGCCGGTTGGTTACTAGACACCGACTGGCCCGGGGAGGGCGGGTGCATTTGGGAAGGCAAGGACGGGCCACGGGCCAGGTATCACGGTTATAGATCCCGGTACGATCTGGCGTTACCGAGATTGCGGCATGGCCCCTCCGTCCCCCGACCATCCTCCCCAGGTGGCGGATCGTCAGGATGGGCTGCGCGTAGCCGTGATTGGCGCCAGTGGCTATGGCGGCCTTCAGACCCTGCGGCTCTTGCAGGACCATCCCAGCCTGCGGGTCACCTTCCTCGGTGGGGAGCGCAGTTCCGGTAAACGCTGGAGCGAGCTGGTGCCGTTCCTGCCCCTGCCAGGCGATCCCATGGTGCAGAGCCCGGATGCGGCCGCGATCGCTGCGGTCGCCGACCTGGCCGTGCTCAGCCTGCCCAGTGGTCTGGCCTCCACCCTGGTCCCCGGCCTGCTGGAGCGGGGCGTCAAGGTGGTGGATCTCTCCGCGGACTACCGCTACCGCTCCCTGGCCCAGTGGCAGGAGGTGTACGCCAGTGAGGCCCGGGCCTTCCCGCGCAGCGACGCTGCTCTCTGCCAGGAGGCTGTGTATGGCCTGGTGGAGTGGGAGGCGGAACGCATTGCCACGGCGCGCTTGGTGGCGGCGCCTGGCTGCTTCCCCACCGCCAGCTTGCTGGCCCTGCTGCCGTTCTTGCAACAGGGCCTGATTGAGGCCAGCGGCATCGTGATCGATGCAAAAACGGGCACCAGTGGCGGTGGCCGCGCCGCCAAGGAACACCTGCTTTTGGCTGAGGCCGCCGAGGCGGTGGCTCCTTACGGCGTCGTGGGCCATCGCCACACCAGTGAGATTGAGCAGCTGGCGGGGCAGGCGGCGGGCCAACCGATCCAGCTCCAGTTCACCCCCCACCTGATGCCGATGGTTCGCGGCCTGCTGGCCACCGTCTACGGCCGCCTGCGCGATCCAGGCCTCACCGCCGAAGATTGCACCACCGTGCTGGAGGCGGCCTACCGCCAGGCCCCCTGCGTGTCGGTGTTGCCGGTGGGCACCTACCCCTCAACAAAGTGGGTGCGCCAGTCGAACCGGGCCCTAATTGGCGTGCAAGTGGACCAACGCACCGGCCAGCTGGTGGTGATGAGTGCCATCGACAACCTGATCAAGGGCCAGGCAGGCCAGGGCGTTCAATGCCTCAACCTCCTGGCCGGCCTGCCTGCCACCACGGGTTTGCCCCTGCTGCCCTTTTACCCCTGAGCTCTTGCGCCTAGGCCTGGCTGTGCAGTAGGCCCAACCGTTCGGCCGCCAGGCCCACGGCCAGGGGCAGGATCCGGTGTTCCTGGGCCTGAATTCGGCGGGCGAGGCTGGCGTGGTCGTCGCCCGGGACCACGGGCACGGCCGCCTGGGCGAGGATCCGCCCCGCATCCACCTCCTCGCTCACCAGATGGGCCGTGCAGCCGCTGAGCCGCACCCCCGCGGCCAGGGCCTGGCCGATCGCATCGATTCCGCGAAAACTGGGCAACAGGGAGGGATGGATGTTGACCAGGCGCTCCGGGTAGGCCCTGATCAGGCGGCCGGTCACGATGCGCATCCAGCCAGCCATCACCACCAGATCCACCTCCACGGCCTGGAAGTGCTCCACAAGGGCCGCATCAAGGCTGTCGCGGCTGGTGAAGCTGCGGTGGTTCAAGCAGGTCACACCAAGGCCCAGCCTTTCGGCCCGCTGGCTGGCGCCACAGCCCGGGTTATTCACCACCAGGCTGACCACCTGGGCCGGAAGCAGCTGGCCGGCGCTTGCCTCCACTAGGGCCTCGAAATTACTGCCATTGCCGGAGGCCATCACCCCCAGGCGCAGGGGTCGCCCAGGTTCGGTGACAGCTGTTTCTGCCTTAGCCCCGACCCCAGCGCCAACTCCACCATCGCAGCCGCCCCTTGAGTCAGCCAGAAGCCACCCGGCCGGTGGCAACGGCCACTGGACGGCCCGGACAGCATCGCTAGGGTCGGAAAAAGCGGGCATCCCGTCCATGTCCCATCTCTCCATCCTGCCCACCCGGCTGCGCGACGTAGACCTGCTCGCCGAAGCCCTCACTGACCTGGGTCAGCAGGTGCATCGGGGCGGTGCCGTGGAGGGCTTTGCTGGTGAACGGGTGCCCGTGCTGCTGCGGCTGGATTTGGCGCCGGGGCCGCTTCTGGCAACCCAGGGCAAGCCGATCGCCCGCAAGACCCCCCAATCCAGCAGCTTCAGCCTCGGCTGGGCGCGCCAGCTGGATGGCTCCCTGGCCCTGGTGGGCGACCTGGGCCGCATCGCCGCTGCCGGCCCTCTGCAGGAGTTGCTCAGCCAGCTCAGCCGCCGCTATGCCCTTCTCCAGGCCCTGCGGGATGCGGCGGGCAGCGCCTTTGCGGGCGCCCAGGTCACCCTGGCGGCGTCTGGCAGCACCGGCTTCGGCGAAGGCCGAGCCCAGTCCCAGCCCCGCTCCTGAGCCAGCGCGTGCCCACCGTTCGCCTTGATCTGGGCGATCCCCAGAGCCACCTGCTGGCCGTGACCCTTGAGCTGGCAGCCCCCAGGCCCCAGTTGCGCCTGCGCCTGCCCGCCTGGACCCCTGGCTCCTATCTGATCCGCGACTACGTGCGCCAGCTTGAGGGTCTGGAGGCGGTGTGCGGCGACCAGCCCTGCCCGATTCGGCGCCTGGGGCCGGCCAGCTGGCAACTCGACCTGGCCGGCCGGGTTGGGGCTCCCCTGCTGATTCGTTACCGGGTCATGGCCACGGATCTGTCCGTGCGCACCTGCCACCTCGATGGCGACCACGGTTTTTTTACCCTGGCGGCGGTGGTGCTGGAGGTTGAAGGTGAACGCTGGTCCCCCCACCGGTTGGAGATCCGCCACCCCCGCGATTGGCAGGCCTTCGTGCCCCTGCCCCCCAGTGGCGAGGGCGCCTGGCTAGCCCGCGATTTCGACCAGCTCATCGATACCCCCTTGGAGCTGGGCCCCCACCGCTGCGCCAGTTTTTCTGTGGCGGGGGTGCCCCACCGCTGGGTCACCTGGGTGGGGGCAGCGGACTCCCAGGACTGGCTGCAGCGCCATTGCCCGACCCTGCTGAACGATGTTCAAGCCACGGCCGAGGCCTGCTGCCGGTTGATGGGGGTGCCCGCCCCCGCTAGCGACGCCTATCTATTCATCGTGCACCTCCTCGATGAGGGCTATGGCGGACTCGAGCACGACGACAGCTGTGTCCTGGTGTATGGCCGCGCCAGCCTGCAAACGGCGGCCGGCTATCGCAAGTTTCTGCAGCTGGTCGCCCATGAATATCTGCACCAATGGAACGTGCGGCGCCTGCGGCCGGCTGAGCTCACCCCCATCAACTACCACCAGCCCGTGGTGGTGCCGAGCCTCTGGTTCGCCGAAGGCATTACCAGCTATTTCGACCAGTTCCTGCCCCTCACCGCTGGCCTCAGCAGCGACATGGACTTGCTCACGGACCTGGGCCAGGACCTCAGCCGCTACCTGCTCACCCCGGGCCGGCAGGTTCAGAACCTGCGCGAGAGCAGCCAGGAGGCCTGGGTGAAGCTCTACCGGGCCGATGCCTATGCCGGGGATAGCCAGGTGAGTTACTACCTGAAAGGGGCCGTGATTGCCCTGGTGCTCGACCTGCACCTGCGCCGCCAGGGCAGTGCCCTGGCTGTGGTGATCCGCCAGCTTTGGCAGCAATTCGGCCGCTGGGGCCGGGGCTACCAGGAGGGCGATCTGCTGGCTGCCTTCGCCGCTGAAGCCGCCGATCTGGAGACCCTGCTGCCCCATTGGCTCCAAGACCTCGACGACCCGGACCTGGCTGGTTACCTGGCCGATGTGGGTCTCAAGCTCGTGCCCCAGCCGTCCCAATCCGCCTGGCTCGGGCTCACGGCTCAGGCCGAGGCCTCAGGCCTGCTGGTGAAGCGGGTCCATCGTTACGGGCCCGCCGAGCAGGCTGGGCTGGCCGTTGGCGATGAGCTGTTGGCCCTTGATGGTGAACGCCTCCGCCAGGCCGACTCCCTGAAAGACGGTTGGACCCCTGGCCAGAGCCGGGAGCTGCTCTTCTGTCGCCGGGGCCGGGTCCGTTGCAGTTCCCTTTTGGCGGCACCACCCGAGGTAGGGGCCTGGAGCCTGGAACAGGACCCCGCTGCCGGAGCGCTCGCCTTGGAACGGCGGCGTCAGTGGCTCAGCTTGTTGCCTGTTTGAGCCTGGAGCGCTGGGCCTGGAGCCCGCCTTGCCGGTGCTCAATCCCGAACCATTGCATCGGTCCAGGACCGAACCCCTGGGTCTGGGGGCCGTTCCTCAGTAGTTTCTTGGTGGTTTGCCCCGAAGACCCCAGTGCCCTCGATGCCCTTTCCAGCCTCTTCCGGTGCGGACGCCGAAGGGCTGTGGCAACGTTTTTGTGCACTGCTTTGGCACGACCCGTCCCAGGGAATCTGGCTAGATGTGAGTCGGATGGCCATCGAGCCTGCCGATCTCGAGGCCCTCGCCCCCCGTTTTGACCAGGCCTTTGCCGCCATGGCGGCCCTGGAGGCCGGCTCGATCGCCAATGCCGATGAGCAGCGCCAGGTGGGCCATTACTGGCTGCGTCAGCCGGCCCTGGCCCCCGATCCCCAGGCCGCTATCCATATCGATCAAGAGATCGATCGGATCGAGGCCTTTGGTCGTGAGGTGCTGGCTGGACGTTTGGCTTCCCCCTCCGGCAAGCCCTTCAGCGACGTGCTCTGGATCGGCATCGGCGGATCGGGCCTGGGGCCCCTGCTGATCCTGCGGGCCCTGCAAAACCCCGGCAAGGGCCTGCCCTTCCACTTCTTCGACAACATTGACCCCGACGGCATGGGGCGCACCCTGGCGGCCCTAGAGGGGCGCCTGGACACCACCTTGGTGATCGTGGTGAGCAAATCCGGCGGTACCCCCGAGCCGCGCCTAGGCATGCAGCAGGCCCGGGCTGCCCTGGAGGCCGCCGGCTGTTCCTGGCCGGCCCAGGCCGTAGCCGTCACCATGGCCGGTAGCCAGCTGGACCAGGTGGCCGAGGCTGCTGGCTGGTTGGCCCGCTTCGACCTGTTCGATTGGGTGGGTGGCCGCACCAGCATCACCAGCGTGGTCGGGCTCTTACCCGGCGCCCTGATCGGCGCCGACATCCGCGCCTTCCTGGCGGGGGCGGCGGCCATGGATGCCTGCACCCGCCAGGCCGATGTCAGTGCCAACCCCGCCGCCCTGCTGGCCACGGCCTGGTGGGTGGCGGGCGCCGGCCAGGGCAAGCGCGACATGGTCGTGCTGCCCTACCGGGACCGGCTGGAGGTGTTCAGTCGCTATCTGCAGCAACTGGTGATGGAGTCCCTCGGCAAACGGCTCGATCGCGATGGCCAGGTCGTGCATCAGGGCCTGGCCGTCTATGGCAATAAGGGCTCCACCGACCAGCACGCCTACGTGCAGCAACTGCGCGATGGCGTCGACAACTTTTTTGTGAACTTCATCGAGGTGCTCGAAGATCCCACGGCGATCGAAGCGATCGATGGAGAAGCCCCCGGCGACTTCCTTGATGGGTTCCTCCAGGGCACCCGCGCCGCCCTGAATGAGGGGGGTCGCCAGAGCCTGACGATCACCCTGCGCCAGCTCGATGCCCGCAGCCTCGGTGCCCTCATTGCCCTGTTCGAGAGGGCGGTGGGGCTCTACGGAGAACTGGTCAATGTCAACGCTTACCACCAGCCTGGAGTGGAGGCCGGCAAAAAGGCCGCCGCCGTGATCCTGGATCTCCAGGCCCAGGTGGAAGCGCTCTTGGCCGATGGCCAGGGCCGCAGCCTGGCCCAGCTCCAGGCTGGCTTGGATCTGCCCAGCCCGGAACCCGCCTTCTGGATCCTGCGGCATCTCTGCCACAACAAGCGCGGCTACACCGCCACCGGTGACTGGGGCCTGCCCACCAGCCTGAGCTTTCAGCGGGTCTGAAGTCAGGGGCCAGGCCTAGGCCTCAGGGCACCAGGTTGACCAGCTTGCCGGGCACCACAATCACCCGGCTAGGGGCCTTGCCCTCCAGCCACTTGGCGGCGATGTCGCTCCCTAATGCCAGGCGCTCCAGGGTGGCCCTATCGGCGTTGGCCGGCACCTCCAGGCTGCCGCGCACCTTGCCCTTGATCTGGATCACCAGCTCAATCGTGTCCCGCACCAGGGCGGTGACATCGGCCTGGGGCCAGCTCTGGCGATGGATGCTGTGCTGCTCGAGGGCATCGCTAGGGGTGCGGCCGGCCAGCTTCAACCACAGTTCTTCGGCTAGGTGGGGGGCGAAGGGGGCCAGCAGGATGAATAAATTGCGCAGGGCTTCGGCTGCGAAGACATCGCTTGATCCCTCCAGATGGCTGGCCATGGCATTGCTGAGCTTCATTAGCTCCGACACGGCGGTGTTGAACTGGTAATCGCCATCGAGGTCGTCGCTGATCTCGGTGATCGCCGTGTGCACGGCCCGGCGCAGCTCCCGCTCGGCAGCGTTCAAGCCAGGGCCAGAAGCAGCACGGGCTAGGGCAGCCGCCACGGCCTCCGGTCCACCAGCTCCAGCCGCCAGGTTCAGGCCCCGCTCTTGGGCGGTTTCGGCCAGGCGCCAGAGGCGCTGCAGGAAGCGGAACTGCCCCTCCACATCGGCCTCATCCCATTCGAGATCCTTCTCGGGTGGCGCCTTAAACAGGATGAACATGCGGGCGGTGTCGGCGCCGTAGCGATCGATCACCCGGGCCGGATCAACACCGTTGTACTTCGACTTCGACATTTTCTCGAAGAAGGTTTCGAGCGGCTCGCCCGTGAGCGGATCGCGGGGATCGCTGGGGTCGGCCACATCGGCGGGGGCGATGTATTTGCCACTGGTTAGATTTTTGTAAGTGATTCCCTGCACCATGCCCTGGGTGAGGAGGCGCTTGAACGGTTCATCAAACCCCAGTAGGCCGCGATCGCGCAGCACCTTGGTGAAGAAACGGGAATAGAGCAAATGCAGGATGGCGTGCTCAATGCCGCCCACGTATTGGTTCACCGGCAGCCAGCGATCCACGGCTTCGCGGCCAAAGGGCAGCTCGGTGTTGCTGGGGTCGCTAAAGCGCAGGAAATACCAGCTGGAACACATGAAGGTGTCCATGGTGTCGGTCTCGCGCCGGGCCGGTTGGCCGCAGCAGGGGCAGGGCACCTGCACCCAGGCATCAAGCTGGGCCAGGGGCGAAGCACCCTTGCCGCTGAAGGCCACATCCCGGGGTAGCTCCACCGGTAACTGCTCGGCGGGCACGGGCACGACGCCGCAGACATCGCAATGGATCACCGGGATCGGGCAGCCCCAGTAGCGCTGGCGCGAGATCAACCAGTCTCGAAGCCGAAACTGCACCTTGCCCTGGCCCCAGCCCGCCGCTTCGGCGCTGGCAATGATGGCCTCCTTGGCCGCAGCAGACGTCAATCCATCAAAAGGACCCGAGTGGATCAGCACGCCAGGAGCGGTCCAGGCGCCACCTGCGAAGGCATGGTCATCGCTGCCCTCGGGAACCACCACCTGCTTGATCGGCAGGGCGTACTGACGGGCAAAGACAAAATCGCGCTGGTCGTGGGCGGGCACGCCCATCACGGCGCCGGTGCCGTATTCGGCGAGCACGTAGTCGGCGATCCAGATCGGGATCAGCTCGCCGCTGGCCGGGTTGCGCACGTTGGCGCCTATGGGCACACCCCGCTTAGGCCGGTCCTCCGCCGTGCGCTCCTGGTCGCTCTGGCGTCCCACCAGGTCGCAAAAGGCTGTCACGGCGAGCTGCTGGTCGGTGCTGGTCAGGGAGGCCACCAGGGGGTGCTCGGGCGCTAGCACCACGTAGCTGGCGCCAAACAGGGTGTCGGGTCGGGTGGTGAACACCGTGATCGTGCTGCCCGTGGCCTGGCCACCCCCATCGACCACGGCAAAGCTCAGCTCGGCGCCGGTGGAGCGGCCGATCCAGTTGGCCTGCATGGTGCGCACCCGCTCCGGCCAGCCCTCCAGCTGGGGTAGGTCATCGAGCAAGGCGTCGGCGTAGGCGGTGATCTTGAGAAACCATTGGCGCAACTTGCGCTTCTCCACCAGGGCACCGGAGCGCCAGGAGCGACCTTCGCCATCCACCTGCTCATTGGCGAGCACGGTTTGGTCGATCGGATCCCAGTTGACCGTGGCGTCCTTTTGATAGGCCAGGCCGGCGTCGAGGAACTGCAGGAACAGCCACTGGGTCCAGCGGTAGTAATCGCTGTGGCAGGTCGCTAGCTCCCGGCTCCAGTCGATTGACAGGCCCAGCTGGCTGAGTTGCTGGCGCATCGAGGCGATGTTCTGGTCAGTCCAGACGCCCGGATCCACCCCACGCTCAATCGCCGCGTTTTCGGCAGGGAGGCCGAAGGCATCCCAGCCCATGGGATGCAACACCCGCTTGCCCCGCAGCCGTTGCACCCGGGCGATCACATCGGTGATCACGTAATTGCGCACATGGCCCATGTGCAGGTTCCCCGACGGATAGGGAAACATCGACAGGGCGTAGAAACTCTCCTGGCCCGGGGCCGGCTCGGGGGTGTCGTGCAGGCCGAGGCGCTGCCACTCCTGTTGCCAGCGTGCTTCGATCGCCTCGGGTTGGTAGCGGCTGCTATCGCTCACTGCAGGCACGGACGCAAGCCTGTGATGGTGCCACAGCCTGCCGGCCCACCCTGGGCCTGGCCCCCTAGCCCAAGCACCGCAAGACCGCGACGCAGTCGCGCCTTACCAACACGGGAGCAGCTTCAGGGGCCTGACGGATGGCGTAAAACTCCAGGTCTTGCCACACCAAGCTGCCCTCCAGTTGGGAGCCGCCGCTCAATTGCAGGCTGAGAACCTGCTTGCTGCGGATCCAGGCCTGGAGCTGGCGCACCCCCGGCATCGAGGTGTCCAGGTTCGCCGCAGTCCGATCAAAGGCAGTCGCCATAGAATCAACGTCCGTCTAAACGGCCCATAGTTGTGCTCCAGTTCAGCAAATACCAGGGATTAGGCAATGATTTTCTGCTGATTGATGGCCGGCTGGCCAGCCAGCAGGACAGTGAAGCCGGCCTCGAGCCCGAACTGGTGCGCCAGCTTTGTGATCGACGTTTCGGCGTGGGCGGCGATGGCGTGATCCTGGCCCTGCCTAGCCAGGCGGGCGGCGAGCTGCGCATGCGCATTTTCAACGCCGATGGCAGCGAACCGGAGATGTGTGGCAATGGCATCCGCTGCCTGGCCCGCTTCCTCGCCGATCGCGATGGTGATGGACCCGGCCGCCGCTGGCAAGTCGACACCCTGGCGGGCCGGATCGTGCCCGAGCTCCTGGCCGATGGGTCGATCCGGGTCGACATGGGTCCGCCCTTCCTGGACCCCGCCACGGTTCCCACCACCCTGCCCCTGGGTGCCGCCGGCCTGCCCCAAGGGGATCTGCATCTCGATGGCGCAGTCTTTGCCGTGGCGGCGGCGGGCATGGGCAATCCCCACGTGGTGGTTCCGGTGGAGGACCTGGCCGATTTTGATTTGGCGCGCTTTGGGCCCCAGCTGGAGGTCCACCCCAGCTTCCCCGCCAAGACCAATGTGCATTTTGTGCAGGTGCTGGCCCCCGATCACCTCGTGATGCGTGTGTGGGAACGGGGTGCCGGCCCGACGCTGGCCTGCGGCACGGGCGCCTGCGCCGCCCTGGTGGCCTGCCATTGCCTGGGACTCGTCGAACGACGCGCCCGGGTTGATCTGCCCGGCGGTCCCCTGCAGATCCACTGGGACGCCACCACGGGCCACGTGATCATGGATGGCCCAGCCGAGCATGTCTTTGATGGCTCGATCCCCAGTGCTGAAAGCGTGCACGAGGCCAGGCGCCAGGCGGCCGAGGCAGGGGTAAAGCCTGCAGCTCCGGCTTCAGAATTGGCCGCTAGCCCAACCCCTGGCGAAGCGCCGCCAGAGCCCTCTCCAGCCGCTGAAACGATTCAGTGCGCCGTTGCTTGCGTCCATGGCTGCATCCGGCCCGATGCCTGCTCCAGCGCCGAAGCCCGGGCCAAGGTGGCGGCCTTACTCGCCGGCAACAGCCTCGATGACCTGGTGGCCATCGCCAGCAACTCGCTTGAGTCGCGCCTTCGTTCCCGTCTTGGCGGCCCAGGCGAAGCTGGCTAGCGATGGCCGTTGAATCACCCCTTTACCTCGATGCCTGTGCGGCAGCTCCGCCGGCGGAACCGGTGATTGCGGCCATGCTCGCCGCCTACCAGGGCGCCTGGGCCAACCCCTCCAGCCTCCATGGTTTTGGCTTTGAGGCCGCCGATTGTCTGGAACGCAGCCGACAAGCCATCGCGGCCGCCCTGGGCTTTCCGGCCAGCTGGCTCACCTTTTGCTCTGGCGGCACCGAGGCCAGCCATGGTGCCCTCCTGGGGGCGGCGTCCCAATTGCCTCAGGGTCGCCTGGTGATCTCGGCGATCGAGCACCCCGCCGTCCAGGCGGCGGCCCACCAGCTCGAGGCCCGGGGCTGGGAGTTGGCAATCTGGCCGGTGGATGGGGTGGGCCGGGTGGATATGGCCTGGCTCGATCGCCTGCTGGCGCCGCCGACCCGGTTGGTGTCCGTGCTTTGGGGCCAAAGCGAGGTTGGGACCCTCCAGCCGATCGAAACGATTGGGGCGGCCTGTCGGCGGGCAGGGGTGCTGTTCCACAGCGATGCGGTCCAAGTGGTCGGTCACCAGCCTTTGGCGATCGAAGCCCTACCCGTTGACCTGTTGACGTTCACGGCCCACAAGATCCAGGGACCGCGGGGCATCGGGGCCCTGGTGGCCCGGCCAGACCTGGCCCTGGGCGCCTGGATCGGCGGTGGTGGCCAGGAGGCCGGTCGCCGCGGCGGCACCGAGGCGGTGGCCCTGGCAGCCGGCTTTGCCGCCGCGATCGAGCTGGCCCAGGCCCGGTTGCAGGACGCAGGTGGCCATGATCCACTCCAGCCGCTGCGGGACCGACTGTTGGCCGCCCTGGAGCCCCTTGCCGGGGTCAGCCTCAGTGGCTGCCGCCAGCGGCGCTTACCCCACCACCTCAGCGTTGTGCTCACCACCCCCAGCGGCACCCCCCTGCCCGGCCGCCAGCTGGTGAGCGGTCTCTGGCAGCGGGGCCTGGCCGTGAGCAGCGGCACCGCCTGTGCCAGGGGCCAGGCCAGCGGCAGCCCCGTGCTGCGGGCCATGGGCTACCCCCCTGGGCTGGCGGGCTCCGGCCTGCGGCTCAGCCTGGGACCCTGGCTCACCGCATCGCAACGGGACTCGCTGCCCGAGCGGGTCAGCGCAGCCCTGGGGGCCGTTCAAGCAGAACTGGGCTGACCGGGAGACTCCCTGGTCGCTTAATGCCGAGAGAGGGGGTGGATTCCAGCTCGCCGAACCGAGTTGTTCCAAGCCCAACCTCTGGACACCCGATCTCTCCTGGCGGGTTTTCCCGAAGCCAATTCTTTGGAAGCGGGTTGTCTTCGAATCGAGCCTCCCCAGCCCTCCAGCCCTAGGGTCCTGGCGCTGAAGGACCCAACCAGAACAGACATGGTGTTGCCCGCCGATCTCCGCACGGCCGAGGCCGAGGCCCTCGCGGCCCTGCAACAGGCCCTCAGCGCTGAGCCCTCGGGCCGCTGGACCGTGGAGCTGCGCTTCGAGGGGCTAAAAATCCAACCCCTGGCCCAGCGGCTTCTGGCGGCCCTGGGCGAGAACGGCGATCCACGCCTGCTGTTTGGCGATGCCGGTGCCACTGCCCTGGCCAAGCGTGATCGGCCCGAGCTGGCCCCGCGCCAAGCCAGCCTCGGCGACCAGAAGAGGTTGCAACAGAGCCAGGCGGACAGCACAACCGGCCTAATAATCCTAGTGGCACCCGCCCAGGCCGATTACGGGCAAGTTGAGGCAATCTGCAGCGCCCATGGCGGCCCAATCGTGCTGCTGAATAGCAGCCTGGAGGAGGCGGCGATCGGCATCGGCGCCGTGGCCCGGGAGCGCCGTAAGGGCTTCCTCTCCAACTGGCAGAGCGCCTACTCCCTGATCCCCCTCGATGGTGGAGCCCTCAAACGSGCCTTCCCGGCACCCTGGGCCCTCTATCGCCGCGATGCCGATGGCCATCGCTTTGTGGCCGAATTCGAGACCCGGCCCGATTCCGAGCAGCARGCCGAAGCWTTAGCCGATGGCGCAGCCCCCGGRGTAGGACGCAGCCTCCAGGCCATGGACCGTTTCCTTGAGGGCCTGCGCTCCTAGGTCGCTCCTAGGTCACTCCGTCAGGCCAGCCCCCTCTCCCGCCAAGCCCTATCCAGGGAGGCTGAACCGCCCGGGACCTTGTGGGGAGGGGAGGGGGTCCGTAAAGTTCGGCGTCTGCTGTTGCCCCATGGACGTTGCCCCCGCTCCCCCCACCGGCAACAAGCCGAAGCGGCGTTTTGGCCTGGTGGATGGGGCGGCAGGCCTAGCGGTGCTGATGGCGGCAGCTGGGGTGATCTGGAGCCCCAAACTCAGCGGCACCATTGCCCGGGCCACTGGCGGCCTGCAGCCCGTCACGGTCACGGTTGATGTGCGCGGCATCGCGTCTGCCGATCCGGCCAGCCTGATCGCGGCGGCCCGTCAGGCCGGCAAGGTCAGCATCGTGATCCGTAACCAGCCCCACGGCAGTGTTCAAATCAAGCAGATCATTCCTCTGCAACGGCGCCTCGTGGCCTTGGCGCCCGATGGCCGGGTGCTGACTGCCCCCGATCCCAACCAAACCATCTTCAGCACCTTGGATGCCCGTTTCGTGCTGCAGGGCGAAGGAAGCCGCAGCGCCGAGGGGGTGGTGTTTGGCAACCAGAGCATCAAGGTGGGCACCCCGATCGAACTGGAAGGCAGCCTGTTCCGGGTCAGTGGCACCGTGAGCGGCCTCCAGGCCGGGCTCGGTGCCAGCAACTGAGACCAGTGCCCCTGGATCCCCCTGAGGTGGCGTTGCACCCCAACCAAGACGCCCCAGCACCCCGTCCCCAGTCACGGACAATCCGGGGTCGCCTTTGGCGGTTCATGCCGCTGCTCTTGGCCCTGCCGACGGCAGCGGCCCTAGCTCCGGCAGGTGTGGGGGCCCAGGGGCTGGCCAGTCTGCCGCCCCTGCCCGCTCCGCTGGGCCTCCCCCAGCTGCAGGAGCGGCTCAGTTGCCCGGCCCTGCAACAGCGCATCGTCGCTGCCGTTGGGGCCGAGGCTCCGCTTTGGAGCGTCAGCGTCGCCGATCCGGGCGGGCGCCTGCTCGCCGACCTCAATGGCCGCACGCCACGGCTTCCGGCCTCAAACCAGAAATTGGTCAGCACGGCCTTCGCCCTCGATCGCCTGGGTCCGGATTACCGCCTCAGCACCAAGCTTTGGCGCCTCAGCGATGGCAGCCTGCGCCTCACCGGCGAAGGCGATCCCGATTTTGGTCTGGAGCAGTTGCGGCGTTTCGCCAAGCTGGCCCTGGGATCCGGCGGTGGGCCCGGAACGCCAAAGGGCCTGATCCGCCTGCAACTGGTGGAGGAGCCAGCCCAGCTCTGGTGGCCCGCCGGCTGGTCCCCCGCCGACCGGGCTGAGGACTACGGCGCACCGATCACCCGGCTAGCGGTGACCAGTAATGCGGTGGAGATGGCGGTGGCTAACCCGCCCAACCGGCTGAAGCAGCTGCTGCGCCGAGAACTGGCCGCCCAGGGAGGCCAGGCCCAGATCAGCCTGGTCTCCACCCAGGCTGGCCCCGATCCGGGCGCTGTGTTGCTGCATGAGGAGCCGTCCCTGTCGATGCTGGGGCTCATCAGCATGGCCAACACCCACAGCCACAACTTCACCGCCGAAGTGTTGCTCCGCCAGGCCAGCGGTAGCTGGGACCTGCCCCGGGCCCGGGCTGCGGCGATGCAGTGGCTCCAAGACCAGGGCCTGCCGATGGAGGGGGTGAGCGTGGCCGATGGCAGTGGCCTGGATCGGGCCAATCGCCTCACTAGCCGCCTGCTCGCCGCCTTGCTCTTGCGCATGGCTAACCACCCCTACGGTCCGGACTACCAGGCATCGATGGCGATTACTGGCCAACGGGGAACCCTGCGCAAGCTGTTTAAGGGCACCGACCTCGACGGCCATTTTTACGGCAAGACGGGCACAATCTCCGGGGTGCGCTCGATCAGCGGCATCCTCGAAAGCAGGGCTGGCATGAGGTACGTGAGCATGATTTCGAACGGAGCTAGCGATCCCAATTCGACAATCGGCCGAATCCTGCGCCAAGTCCAAAACGCCAGCCTCTGCCCACCGACCCCCTGACCAGCGGGCCGATGGGCCAGGCGGCAGCGGAGTTTCGGCCGCTGCTTGCCCCTCCCCAGGACCCGCCTAGGACCCAGGCTCGGACCCTGGTTCGGCTTGCCGCACCACCGCTTACCAGGGGTCTGGGATCCCTTGGTTTGGTCTCGCCCAGCTCCTTCAGGGGGGGCCGCCGGCCTGGCGCAGGCGCTCGGCGGCCCGGCCTGCCCGCCCCAGGGGCGTGGCCCGGCTCGATTCAATGGCAGCTTGGGCCCCTAGGGCGGAGCTGTCCGTGGTTTGCAGCTTGACCAGCTCCCGCCGACCCGCCATTACCACCTTGCCCATGTCCTGCAGGCGCCCTTCCAATTCGCCCAGCACCTGCTCGGCATAGCGGTTSGCCCCCTCCTGGATGGCGCTGGCCTCCTGGCGGCTGCGGCTAATCAGGACCTCGCATTGCTGCTGGGTCTGCTGGCGGAATTGCAGGGCATCGTTATGGATGCGTTCRGCTTCGGCCTGGCTGTCGCGCTGGAGACGCAGGCTCTCCTGGCGGATTTGTTCGAGCTCTTGGAGGCTTTGCAGGCGCAGGCGCTCGTGTTGTTCGCCCAGCTGGCGCTTGAGCTCCAGATATTCCTGGTCGAGCTGCTGGCGCCGTTGCAGGCCCTCCTGCTCCAACTGCTGGCGCCGGACCCCAAATTGTTGCTCCATYTGCACYAGCCGGGCCTGGTGCTCCTGTTCGGCCTGGGCCACCTGCTGGCGGGTCTGGAACAGCAGCTGCTCACATTGCTGRCGCGCCTGGTCGCGCAGCTCGGCCACCTGGCGCTCTGCCTCCTGGCGCACCGATTGGGAGCTGATCAGCTGCTCCCGCTGCTGACGCGCCTGGCTGACCATCTCATCGGCCTGCTGGCGGGCCTGGTTGATGAAGTCTTCTTTTTGACGAATCAGCTCCTCGGCCTGGGCCAGCTGGCCGGGCAGGGCTTCCCGAACCGCATCCATCACCTCGATGGCGTCCTGCTCGTTGACCAGGCGCCCACCACTGAAGGGGATCCGGCTGCCATCCAGCACGATCTCCTCCAGTTGGTCGAGCTGATCCAACACGGATTTGATCTTGGCCTCAGTCATCACGTCAAGCTCGCAGACCCTGATTAAAGAGGCTTGCGAGATCCTTGGCTACCACCTCGGGCACCATGTGATCGACCGCGCCCCCGAAGCGGGCCACCTCCTTCACCACCGAACTGCTCAGGAAGCTGTGGCGGGTTGCCGTGGCCAGGAACAGGGTTTCGATGCTGGGGGCCAAACTGCTGTTGGTATGGGCGATCTGYAGCTCATAGTCAAAGTCGCTCATCGCCCGCAGGCCCCGCAGGATCACGGCAGCGCCGCACTGGCTGGCAAAACTCACGGTGAGGCCATCGAAGCTGGTGACCTCCACCTGGGCCAGGTGGGCCGTGGCGCAGCGGATTTGATCGAGGCGCTGGTCGAGGCTAAAGCTGGGCTGCTTGCCCGGGTTCTGCAGCACCGCCACCACCAGGCCATCGAACAGGCGCGCAGCCCGTTCGATCAGATCGAGGTGGCCGAGGGTGAGGGGATCAAAGCTCCCGGGATAGAGGGCCTTCATGGCAAGGGCTCCGGCCGGTTCTGCCGGCATGCCCGCGGATCGTAGGGATTGGGCTGATGTCGGCGCTGACTGGCGATGGCCCGTCGGTCCGCCCTAGCCCAAGCCATGGGCGTCCCGGGCTCCTTCCTAGAGTTGGCCGATTCGCCCCCGAGTGCCGTGAGCCCCTCCCTCAATACGGACGCCAAGAAGACCCTGCTGCGCAAGATCCCCCATGGGGTGTTCATCTGCGGCGTGGCCGAAGGTGAGGTGATCAATGGCTTCACGGCCAGCTGGGTCACCCAGGGATCGTTCGAGCCCCCCCTCGTGGTGATGGCGGTGCGGGCCGATTCCACCAGCAATGGCATCATCCAGCGCACGGGCCGTTTTTCGCTCAACGTGCTYGCCGCTGATCAGAAGGACCTGGCGGCCGTGTTCTTCAAGCCCCAGAAGGGAATTGGCGGCCGCTTTGATGCCGCCCCGTACAGCCTCGGCGACCTCGGTCTGCCCCTCCTYAGCGACGCCCTTGGCGGCGTTGAATGCGAACTGGTGGGCCAGGTGGCCCATGGCGACCACACCGTGTTTGTGGGTGAAGTCAAAACCGCCCAGCTCAACCGCGATGGTGTCGCCCTCGAGCTATCGGCCACTGGCTGGACCTACGGCGGTTGAGCCAGGCGCAGATGCTGGATGGGGCCGCCGTTCCCCCCCTGCCGGGGGTGGAAGCAACGACCTCGACGCGGAACCCAGCAGCCAGGGACCTGGGCACGGGCTCGGGACCCCTGGTGCAGCACCCGGAACGGCTGAAGGCACGGCTGAAGGAGCTGCCGGCGGAGCCCGGTTGCTACCTGATGCGCGATGGCGACGACCGCATTCTTTACATCGGTAAGGCCAAGGTGTTGCGYCAACGGGTGCGCAGCTACTTCCACAATTCCCCCGGCCACAGCCCCCGCATCAGCCTGATGGTGCGCCAGGTCTGCGAYCTGGAATTCATCGTTACYGACAGCGAAGACGAGGCGCTGGCCCTCGAATCAAACCTAATCAAGCATCACCAGCCCCACTTCAATGTGTTGCTGAAAGACGACAAGAAATATCCCTATGTCTGCATCACCTGGAGCGAAAGTTACCCGCGCATTTTCATCACCCGCCAGCGGCGTTTCAGCAAACCCCACGACCGCTTCTACGGTCCCTATGTGGATGTGGGCCAGTTGCGCCGCACCCTGGCCATGGTCAAGCGGGTCTTCCCCTTGCGWCAGCGGCCCCAACCACTTCACCGCGATCGCACCTGCCTGAATTTCGACATCGGCCGCTGCCCTGGGGTCTGCCAGGAAAAGATCAGCAGCGACGACTACCAGCAGATCCTGCGCAAGGTGGCGATGGTGTTTCAGGGGCGCAACGACGAGTTGCTGACCCTGCTCACCGGCCAGATGGAGCGCTACGCCGAACGGCTCGATTTCGAGGCCGCCGCCCGGGTGCGCGACCAATTGCAGGGGCTAGAGAGCCTCAGCGCCGAACAGAAGATGAGCCTGGGCGATAGCTCCATCTCCCGCGATGTCTTGGCCTTGGCCGCCGACCGCCGCGTTGCCGCCGTGCAGCTGTTCCAGATGCGGGCCGGCAAGTTAGTGGGCCGGCTCGGCTTCACCGCCGATGCC
>NSII01000008.1 GCA_002737305.1 Synechococcus sp. Baikal-G1 | reverse complement strand
AGGAGCCCCCCGCCGATGGCGCCAGCCTGGGTCTGATCCTGCAGCGGGTGATCGAAGAGCACTACAGCCAGGTGGATCCGGTGGAGATTCCGCCCGAGTTGTTGCTCCAATACCCCCTGCCCCAGCAGCAGCTGATCGAGGACTGGCTCACGGAGCGCCGCGGCCGCAAGGTGCGCCTGGCCGTGCCCCAGCGCCAGCAAAAGGCTGACTGGATCGAGCTGGTCGAGCGCAATGCCGGCTACGAGTTGCAGCGCACCCAGCGCACGGCCGAGCAGCACCAGCTCGCCACCGAAGACCTGGCCCAGTTACTCGATCTGGCCACACCGCCTAGGCGCATCGAAGGGTTCGACATCAGCCACATCCAGGGCAGCGATGCGGTGGCCTCCCAGGTGGTGTTCATCGACGGCCTGCCGGCCAAGCAGCACTACCGCAAGTACCGGATCCAGAGCAGCAGCATCCGCTCCGGCCACTCCGACGACTTCATGGCCATGGCCGAAATCATGCGGCGTCGCTTTCGCCGCTGGGCCCAGGCCAAGGCCGAGGGGGCCGACCTGGCGGAGCTGGGCCGCCAGGCCAGTTCCACCCTGCATACGGGTGGCCTCAACGACTGGCCCGATGTGGTGATGATCGATGGCGGCAAGGGCCAGCTCTCGGCCGTGATGGAAGCCCTGCGGGAATTGAATCTGCATGAAGAYCTGGTGGTTTGTTCCCTGGCCAAACAGCGGGAGGAGGTGTTTCTGCCCGGGGCCAAACAACCGCTCGAAAGCGAGCCCGGCCAGCTCGGCATCGTGCTGCTGCGGCGCCTGCGCGATGAGGCCCACCGCTTTGCAATCAGCTTCCATCGCCAGCAACGGGGCGAACGGATGAAGCGCTCCCGCCTGAGCGACATCCCCGGCCTCGGACCCAAGCGGGTCAAGGAGCTGCTGGCCCATTTTCGCTCGATCGATGCCATCCAGCTGGCCAGTGCCGAGGCGATCGCCAAGGCGCCGGGAGTGGGTCCGGCCCTGGCCCGCCAGATCTGGGAGTACTTCCACCCCAGYGACTTGGACGGCGATGGCCAGCCGGCCGTWGCCGATCCCGGGGAACCCGTCCCGGTCGAGACTCCTTTAGGASCCGAGTCCTTGGCCCCAGGTCCGAGCGGAGAGGGGCCCGCTTGAACGTTCTSATGGGCCTATTGCTGGCCTTGGCCTTGCTGCTCTTCCCTGGGCCCACCCAGGCCACACCAGGCCTTTGCGTGGGCCCGATCTGCGCTGACGAGATCAGTCGCAGTAGCCAGTTCTCCTGGCAGCTGCGCTTGCGGCTCAGCGACCAGCGGGCCCGCCATGAGCGGGTTGTGGTCGATTGCCGTGATGGCGGAATCAGTCCCCAAGCGGGGCCCGTCGATCGGGGCTTCGCTGGCGCCGTGGTGCGCCGGGCCTGCCGACTGGCGGCTGGGGGCGGCAACGGGCCGGCCGCCTAATTTGGGGCCACCTTGCGGCACTCGCCTCGATGACCCTGCCACCTGAGGCCTACCTCTGGTTCAAGACCCTGCATATCGTGGGGGTGGTGGTGTGGTTTGCCGGCCTGTTTTATTTGGTGCGGCTGTTCATCTACCACGCTGAAGCTGCCGAGCTGGAGCCACCCCTGCGGGAGGCCTTTGAGCAGCAATACGGCCTGATGGAACGGCGTTTGGCCAACATCATCACCACCCCTGGCCTGGTGCTCACGGTGACCATGGCGATCGGGTTGCTTGTGGCCGAACCCGCCTGGCTGCACCAGGGCTGGATGCACGCCAAGCTGGGCTTTGTGGTGGCCTTGCTGGCCTATCACCTGTTCTGCTATCGGTTGATGGGCCAGCTGCAGGCCGGAACCTGCCGCTGGGGCCCCAAGCCCTTGCGAGCCCTCAATGAGCTGCCCACCTTGTTGCTGGTGGTGGTGGTGATGCTGGTGGTGTTCAAGGCCCAATTCCCCACCTGGGCTGCCACCTGGCTGCAGGTGGGACTGGTGCTGTTCATGGCGGCGTCGATTCAGTTCTATGCCCGCTGGCGCCGTCTTCGCGAAGCGGCTGCAGCCCAGGGGGCTGGTGGCTGAGCTCACCCCAGCCCCCTCCCTGGTGCAGGTGCTCCAGGGCGTCCACAGCGGCAGCTGCCCTGGGGAGCTGAATTTCCACTGCCACACGCTCCATTCCGATGGCAGCCTGCGGCCAGAGGAGCTGGCCAGCCAGGCCGCCAGCCTGGGCTTGCGCCACCTGGCCATCACCGACCACCACAGCACCGCTGCCCTGGAGCCCGCCGGGCAAACCCTGGAGCGCCTCGCCCAGCAGGGCAGCGCGGTGCCCCAGCTGTGGAGTGGCATTGAAATCAGCTGCCTGCTGGAGGGCTGCCTGGTGCATGTACTCGGACTCGATTTCGATGCCCAAGCCAGGGCCCTAGAGCCCTACCGCCAAGGTCAGGCGCCCGTCGGTCAGGTCCTYAGGGCTGAGGAAGTGGTGAAACGGATCCATGGGGCCGGCGGWTTAGCCCTTCTGGCCCATCCCGGCCGTTACCGCAAACCCTTTSGTCCCTTAATCGATGCGGCGGCAGCCCTGGGCTTCGATGGGGCCGAGGCCTACTACGACTACGCCATGGCACCCCACTGGCAGCCAACCCCATTGGTCTGTGACGCAATTGCCAGCCAGCTGGAAAAGTTGGGACTTTTGCGTAGTTGCGGCACCGATAGCCACGGTCTGGCCCTACACGGCCGCTAGGGTTTGAACACCCTTTCTGATGCTGGCCGATGGGACTGCTCGATCGTCTGCTGGGTACGAAGTCCAATAAGCCGGCGCCTGACGCTGCAAAGCCTGCCGCTAAGGCCCAAGAGGCGATGTTCTTGGATGCCGACGAGTCCAGCTCCCTAGGCAATGTCGATTTCATGCGACGCACCTATGAGATCCGTCGCACCTTCCCGGGCAGTGCCGACAACCCCGGCCTGAAGGAACGGATCGATGTGGTGGCTTCGATGGAGGCCCGGGTTGAAAAGCTGACCGATGGCATGCCCGGCACCGAAGCCAAAACTTCCAATGTTGACCTCACGGGGGGCATCCCTAAGGCGGTGAAAAAAACCTTTGCCCAGACCATGACGGCCGAAGAATTGAGCCAGCGGATCAAGGGTTCGGCCGTGGGCGGGGTCAACGTGCCTGGCGTGGCGGCCACTGGTCGCAAGAGCGACCCCAACKCTGACCAACCTGAAATCACCGATCAGGGCAACCGCCCCGGCGCGATCGATGGCTTCAAGGGCATGGCCAAGGAGATCACGGGCTGAGGCCGGTGCATTGGTTGACCAGGGGTCCCCTAGCCCTGGTGGAGTCTTAGMCCTCMACCAGGGCTTCTGTCTGGAGCACTAGGTCGCGCAGGTGCTCCAACTGGCTGGCCTTGGCCCCCTGCCAAAGGCCGCGGTGGTGGGATTCCAACAGCCGCTCGGCCATGTCCCGCAGGGCCCAAGGATTCGCTCGGCGTAGGAAGTCCAGGGTTTCGGTGTTGCCCAGCCAGTCCTCACAAATCGCCCCGTAGCTCCAATCGGGCACCCGGCCGGTGCTGGCGTCGTAGGCGAAGAGGTAGTCGAGGCTGGCGGCCAGTTCGAAGCCCCCCTTGTAGCCATGGGCCCGCATGCCTTCGATCCAGCGGGGATTGAGCAGGCGGGAGCGCAGCACCTTGTCCAGCTCCTTTTCGAGACGGTGCACCCGGGGCCGTTGCTGGCGGGAATGGTCGGCAAACCAGAGGGCTGGTGCCTGGCCCTGCAGCCGTTCCGCCGCCGCACTGAGGCCCCCCTGGAACTGGTARTAGTCGTCGGAATCGAGCAGGTCGTGTTCCCGRTTGTCCTGGTTGTGAAGCACCACCTGCACGGCGGCCAGGCGTTGCTCCAGGCCCGAGCGATCGGCCACGGCCAGGCCGCTGCCCTCGTAGCGCCAGCCACTCCAGGCCAKAAAGGCCTCGGCCAGGTCGCCCCGTTCCTCCCAAATGCCGCTGTCAATAAGGCCCTGCAGGCCAGCGCCGTAGGCCCCAGGCGCCGAACCAAAGACCCTCCCACTCTGGCCGCCCTCCCGCCGGGCGGCGGCMGCRAGGGGATTCTCCGGTTCGGGTTCGTCCAAGGCCGCCACCATCGACGTGGCCCGGTTAAACCAGGCCACCAACTGGGGGAAGGCATCGCGAAATAAGCCGGARATGCGCAGGGTCACATCGACCCGGGGCCGCCCCAGGCTGGGGAGGGGAATGACCTCAAGATCGACCATGCGTCGGGTTGGACCATCCCAGATCGGCCGGATCCCCAGCAGGGCCAGGGCCTGGGCGATGTCCTCACCGCCATTTCGCATCGTCGCGGTGCCCCACACCGATAGGGCCAGCTGGCGTAGGGGTTCCCCTTGCTCTTGGAGGAAAAGATCCACCAGCAGCTCAGCGCTGCGGCGGCCCAGGTCCCAGGCGGTTTCGGTGGGTAGGCCCCGCAGATCGACGCTGTAGAAATTACGYCCGGTGGGCARCAGGTCGGGCCGGCCCCGGGTCGGGGCTCCCGAGGGGCCAGCGGCGATGCGTCCTCCGGCGACGCCCGTGAGGAAGGCTTGGCGYTCGGCCTCGCCACAGCGCAGCAAATTGGGCAGCAGYGAACGGGCCACCCGCGCCAGCACCGAGGCTGTGGCAGGCCCGGGAGCGGGGGTGATGGTTGCCCCTGCTGGTCCCTGGGCCTGGCTCAGCAACCCCGCCATCAGCGCCAGGGCCTGCTCTTCCAGCCAGGCCACGCCATCSCCGCCATGGCGGGSATTCGCCAGGCCTAGGGCCTCGAGGCGCCCTCGATCGGCGGCSGCCAAGGGCGCTTCTTCCGGATCCGCCCAAGGATCCAGCTCCAGGCCCAGATCCAGGGCCAGGGCCTGGGTTAAACCCGGACCTTCGGCCAGGGGTGCGCGGGCCAGGCAGAGCAACAATTCGGCGAGGGGAGCGGCCTCGGGAAGTTGGCCAAACACATGCAGGCCCGTGCGGATCTGGGCCTCCTTCAGCTCGCAGAGGTAGCCATCGGCGGCCTGGAGCCGCTGGAGCCTGTCCTCGTCGCTGCTGGCGCCYSGTTTAAGCGGGTTAGGGACCGCGGAATCACCAGTCGATTGCGGGCCCAAGTTGAGYTGGCTCAGGCGATCAAGCACCTGGTCCTGCAACTGGCCCGTGCGTTCCGCCCCCAGTTCGCTGGCCTGCCAGTACTCATCGAGTAGCGCCTCAAGCTCCAACAGGGGGCCATAYAGGCCAGCCCGGCCGAGGGGTGGGGTGAGGTGGTCAAGGATCACCGCCTGGCTGCGGCGCTTGGCCTGGGAGCCCTCCCCCGGATCGTTGACGATGAAGGGATAGAGGTGGGGCATGGGCCCTAGGGCCCACTCCGGGAAGCAACTGGCAGAGAGGCCCAGGCCCTTACCGGGCAACCATTCGAGGTTGCCGTGCTTRCCCACATGGCAGATCACCTGCACCTGGGCCACCTGGCGAAGCCACAGATAGCGGGCCAGGTAGGCGTGGGGCGGCGGTAGGTCGGGGCAGTGGTAATTGAGGCTGGGATCCCGGTCGTAGCCCCGCTCCGGTTGAACTAACAGCCACACGTGGCCGAACTGGAGACCGGCCACGGGAAAGCCCTGGGCCGCCAGGCTGGGATCTGCTTCCGGCGGACCCCAGCGTTGTTCCAGCCGATCGCGGCCCTCCTGGGGAAGGGTGGCGTACCAACYCTGGTAGGCGGCCAGGGGCAGGTGGGCCAGGGGGGGGCGGTGCTGGCTTTCCGGGTCGTTGGTCTGGCCCTGCAGGAGCTGCTGGATCAGGGCATCGCCATCGGCCGGTAGGGCTTGGTCGCCGAGCCCGTAGCCGGCATCGGCCAACCACTGCAGCAAATTGGCAGCGCTGGCGGGCGTATCCAGGCCCACCCCATTGGCCAGGCGGCTGTTGCGGGTTGGGTARTTGGCCAGCACCAGGCCAACACGACGCTCGCCGGCCGGGCTGCGGCGCAGGTCGCACCAGCGGGCCACCAGCTGGCTGACCCAAKCAAGCCGTTCCCGCTCTGGCCGGCTTTGGTGCAGGGCCGTGGCCAGACCAGCATCGGCGCCGCTCATCTCCTTGAAGGCACC
>NSII01000007.1 GCA_002737305.1 Synechococcus sp. Baikal-G1 | reverse complement strand
TGGTGCAGATCACCGCCTCCACGGCMTCGCGGCCGAACAGGTCGGCCACGCCCCGTTGCACGGCCTGATCGCGCAGACCACTCACCCATAGGGCCCGGGGTGCGAGCCCCTGCTGGCGCAGGCTGGCCAACAGGGYCTCCACCAGCTCCAGATCACCGGCCTGGAGCTGGGCCCGATACAACACCACACCCACCCGGGCACCGGGCTCCAGGCGCCAGTCATGGGGCAGGGGGTCGGCCTGGGGGATGGCGKTGGGGGGCTCCACCGSCTGGCCGGCCAGGAGTTGGTCCAGGCAGCCCAACACCASCGCCAGGTTGCTGGGGCCGCCCTCCCGCAGGCAGTGGCCGATGGCCAGGGTYAACTGGCGATCGGCCGTGCCGAGGCTGGCCAGGGTTTCGGCCTCGTCTTCRGTGCCGGCCACCACCAGGAGCTGCCGCCCTGGTCGGGAGGCCCAGGCCCCCAGTTGCTCCAGGCCATAGCTCCAGTGGCCCCGGCCCCCCAGCAGCCGCACGAGCACAAGTCGCGTCTGAGCCAGGCTGGTSCGGATGTAGTGGTCGATYACGGCCGGATGGGCCAGGGCCTGGAGATTCAGGCCCCGAACCGCACCGGCACCTAGGTGGGGCTGGTCTGCCAGCAGGGATGCCAGGCCGGCCAGGTCGCTATCGGCGCTGCTGAGCAGCACGACGGGCGCTCCGGGCTGCTCCACGTAAACGGGCCCCTCCTGGGGGCTGGTGCTGCCGGGAACCGCCGCTAACCGATGCATGGCGCCATCCTGGGACCTGACAGGCGGGTTCTGGCTTGCCTGGGCGTGACGCCATTGGGGGTGATCGGCCTGGGCACGATCAAACTTCGGCCCGATATCCCCGGTCCTCGTCGCTTCAAGCCGCTGGTGCCCACACTGGGCGGTGAGAAGATGCCCATACCCTTTGGGCCCCTGGCCATTCGGCCTGCGGCGCACGCAACCCCGTTTCCGATCCCATGCATCAATTCCTTCCCTATGCCTGGTTCGGTGGGCGCTGTGTTCCCTTCGCCGAAGCCACGATCTCCGTGGCCACCCATGCGCTGCACTACGGCACCGGTGCCTTCGGTGGCATGCGCGCCCTACCCAATCCCAGCGATCCCGGTGAAATCCTCCTGTTCCGGGCTGATCGGCACGCCCGGCGCCTGAGCCAGAGCGCCCGGCTGCTACTCACCGAGCTCGCCGAAGACACAATTATGGACGGGATCGTGCAGATCCTGCGGGCGAATCGGCCCAGCACCCCCGTGTATCTACGCCCGTTCGTTTACACCAGCGACCTGGGCATCGCCCCGAGGCTCCATGACATCGAGACCGATTTTCTGATCTATGGCATCGAACTTGGCGACTACCTCTCCCCCGACGGCGTGAGTTGCCGCATCAGTTCCTGGACCCGCCAGGAAGACCGCTCCCTGCCCCTGCGCGGCAAGATCAGTGGCGCCTACATCACCAGCTCCCTGGCCAAAACGGAAGCGGTTAAGAGTGGCTTTGATGAGGCCTTGCTGCTCAATAGCCGCGGCAAGGTTAGCGAAGCCAGTGGCATGAACCTGTTCATCGTGCGCGATGGCGTGCTGATCACCCCGGGCGTGGATCAGGACATCCTCGAGGGCATCACTCGGGCCAGCGTGCTCGAGATTGCCCGGGCCATGGGCATTCCCACCCTGGAGCGCCCGGTGGATAAAACCGAACTGTTTATCGCTGAGGAGGTCTTCCTGAGCGGCACCGCTGCCCGTGTTACGCCCGTGCGCCGGGTTGAAAACACCGACATGCCCAGCCAGCGACCGATGATGGAGGCGATTCGCGATCGACTCACGGCGATTACCGAAGGCCGCGATCCGGCCTACGACCACTGGGTCACCCGCGTGCGGCTGGACGGCTGATGGCTACCACCCACCCCCATCCCCGGATTGGTTTTCTAGAGCGGCTGCATAGCCCCGAGCGACCGGTGTTGGTGTTTGACGGTGCCACCGGCACCTCCCTGCAGGAGATGGATCTCAGCGCCGAGGACTTCGGCGGTGCCGCCCTGGAGGGCTGTAACGAGAACCTGGTGGTGACCCGCCCCGATGTGGTTCAAGCGGTCCATCGCCAATTCCTGGAGGTGGGTTGCGATGTGATCGAAACCGACACCTTTGGTGCGGCCTCGATCGTGCTGGCTGAATACGGCCTGGAAGATCAGGCCTTTGCCCTCAACAAGCGGGCGGCCGAACTGGCCCGCGAAGTGGCCGATGCCTTCAGCACCCCAGAGAAACCCCGCTTTGTGGCGGGCTCCATGGGCCCCACCACCAAATTGCCCACCCTGGGCCATGTTGGCTTTGATGGTCTCAAGGAGTCCTATCGCGAGCAGGCCGAAGGCCTGATTGCCGGGGATGTGGATCTGTTCATCGTCGAAACCTGCCAGGACGTGCTGCAGATCAAGGCAGCCCTCCAGGGGATTGAGGAAGCTTTTAGCCGCAGCGGAGAACGGCGCCCCCTGATGGTGTCGGTGACGATGGAAACGACCGGCACGATGTTGGTGGGATCGGATATTGCGGCTGTTGTCGCCATCCTTGAACCCTTCCCGATTGATGTGCTCGGCCTTAACTGCGCCACTGGTCCGGAGCAGATGAAGGAGCATGTGCGCTACCTCAGCGAGCACTGTCCTTTTGTAATCAGTTGCATTCCCAATGCCGGTCTACCGGAAAATGTGGGCGGGGTAGCCCATTACCGGCTGACGCCAATCGCCATGAAGATGCAGCTGATGCACTTCGTTGAAGATCTTGGCGTGCAGGTGATTGGTGGCTGCTGCGGCACCACTCCCGCCCACATCGGCGCCCTGGCGGAACTGGCCAAGGAGCTGAAACCAGCAGCGCGGCAGGTGCGCTGCCCCGAGCGTCGCCGCGAACGGCCAGCCCTCGGTTACGAGCCAGCCCTGGCCTCCATCTATGGGGTCACCCCCTACCACCAGGACCAATCGTTCCTGATCATTGGGGAACGGCTTAACGCCAGCGGTTCTAAAAAAGTCCGCGACCTACTCAACGTTGAAGATTGGGATGGGCTAGTGGCCCTGGCCCGCGGCCAGCTGAAAGAGAACGCCCATGTGCTTGATGTCAACGTCGACTATGTGGGACGGGACGGTGAAAAAGATATGCATGAGCTGGTTAGCAGGCTCGTTACCAATGTGAATCTGCCCCTAATGCTCGATTCCACCGAGTGGCAGAAGATGGAGGCGGGCCTCAAGGTGGCTGGTGGCAAATGCATCCTCAATTCCACTAACTACGAAGACGGCGATGAACGCTTCTTCAAGGTGCTCGATCTGGCCCGCTCCTACGGCGCTGGCGTCGTCATTGGCACGATCGATGAGGAGGGGATGGCGCGCAGCGCTGAGCGCAAGTTTGCGATCGCCCAGCGGGCCTACCGCGATGCCCTCGAATTTGGCATCCCGGCCCATGAAATTTTCTATGACCCCCTGGCCCTGCCGATCTCAACCGGCATTGAGGAAGACCGCAACAATGCGGCAGCCACCCTGGCAGCCATTAAACAGATTCGCCGCGATTTACCCGGCGTGCATGTGGTTCTTGGTGTTAGTAACGTTAGCTTTGGGCTCTCACCGGCGGCGCGGATTGTACTCAATTCTGTGTTCCTGAATGATTGCGTTGAGGCTGGTCTTGATGCGGCAATTATTAGCCCAGCCAAGATTCTGCCCCTGGCCAAAATCTCCGAAGACCACCAACAAATCTGCCGTGACCTGGTGTATGACCGGCGCCGTTTTGATGGTGCTGTGTGCATCTATGACCCCCTCACAGAGCTCACGAAGTTGTTCGAAGGGGTCAGTGCAAAGCAGGCGCGCGAATCGGGCCCGTCCCTGGCGGACCTGCCGGTGGAAGAGCGGCTTAAGCAGCACATCATCGATGGTGAACGCATTGGCCTTGAACCAGCCCTGCAGGAAGCCCTGGTTCAGCATGCGCCCCTAACGATCATTAACACCTTCCTGTTGAATGGCATGAAGGTGGTAGGCGAGCTGTTCGGCTCCGGCCAGATGCAGCTGCCATTTGTATTGCAAAGCGCTGAAACCATGAAGGCGGCCGTGGCCTTCCTTGAGCCCCTGATGGAGAGGGCCGAGGGCGAGAGCAGCGCCAAGGCTAAGTTTCTAATTGCCACCGTCAAGGGCGATGTTCATGACATTGGCAAAAACCTGGTGGACATTATTCTTACCAACAATGGCTATGAGGTGATCAATCTGGGCATCAAACAGCCTGTTGAAGCGATTATCCAGGCCCAAAAACTTCACCAGGCCGATTGCATCGCTCTCAGCGGCCTGCTAGTGAAATCGACGGCCTTCATGAAGGACAACCTCCAGGCCTTCAACGATGCCGGCATCGATGTGCCCGTCATCCTTGGTGGGGCAGCCCTAACCCCCCGCTTCGTTAACAACGACTGCCGCCAGGTCTACCGGGGCCAGGTGATCTACGGCCGGGATGCCTTCGCCGACCTGCGCTTCATGGATGCCTATGTGACGGCCCGTGCCAACGGCGCCTGGGACAACGGCCAGGGGTTCCTGCAGGGGGCCCCAGACGGCCTCGGATTGACGAGTGAACCGGCGCTGTCGGACGCAGCGGCCCCTGGCCCTGACAGTGCGGCCATCCCCTCTGACCCGGCGGAGTCCAGCCCCAGTTTGGGCGAGCCAGCTCCAGGGCTGGCGACTGCAGGCCTCGACACCAGCCGCTCCGCCGCCGTGGCCGAGGAGCTTGCGCTCACTCCCCCCTTCTGGGGGAGTTGCTTCCTCACGGAGTCCGACATCGACCTGTCCGAGGTCTTCCGCTACCTCGACCGCAATGCCCTGTTCGCCGGCCAGTGGCAATTTCGCAAAACCCAGCAGCAGAGCCGCTCCGACTACGAGGCGATGCTGGCCGAAAAGGCCGAACCGGTGCTGCAGCACTGGCTAGGCCGTTGCCTGTCGGAGGGCCTGCTTACGCCCCGGGTGGCCTACGGCTATTTCCCCTGCGGCCGCAGCGGCAATGAACTGGTGGTGTTTGCTGCTCCGCCCGCGAGCGAGCGTGCCCCAAACCTGGAGTTGGGTCGGTTCCAGCTACCCCGTCAGCGGGCTGGCAACCGCTACTGCATCGCCGACTTCTACCGGGACCTGGTCGACGGCCCGGCCCCCGCCGGTCTGGCCCCCTCAGACGTGCTGCCGATGCAGGCCGTGACCATGGGTGAACGGGCCAGCGCGGTGGCCCAGGACCTGTTCCAGGGCGATCGCTATAGCGATTACCTCTACTTCCATGGCCTGGCCGTGCAGATGGCCGAAGCCCTGGCCGAATGGACCCATGCCCGCATCCGCCGCGAACTCGGATTCGCTGCCACGGAACCGGCGGAGCTGCGCGATGTGTTGGCCCAGCGGTACCGGGGCAGTCGCTATTCCTTTGGCTATCCGGCCTGCCCCAATGTGGCCGATTCCCGCCAGCAGCTCGCCTGGCTGGGGGCCGACCGCATCGGCCTACGCATGGACGAGAGCGACCAGCTCGAACCGGAACAAAGCACGACCGCCCTGGTGGCCCTGCACAGCCAGGCCCGCTATTTCAGCGCCTGATTGCCCCCTGAAACCCAGGCTCCAGACCCGTCCCCCCTAGGGCCTGCTGGAGCCATGGCAGGCTCGGGGGGACCACCCCACCCCACCCACCTGAACCCATGGCCATTGCCGGTCCCGGAGGCGTCGATGACGCGATTGCTGCAGGTCTCGACCTGGATGGTTCGCCGATCCCCGTTGCGATGCTGGGCCTTTACAACGAGGTCATGGAGCTGGAAAGTCGCCGGGCCCGCAGTGGCGTGACCAAATCGATGCGCAACCGCATCGTCAAGACCGGTTCCAAACATCTCGACCAGCAGACCCTTGATGCGCGCCTCCAGGCGGCTGGCTGGGAGGGCCTCAAGGCCAAGGAGATTGCCTTCTTCTACGGCTAAGCCGCAGGCCTAGGTCAAAAAAGGCCGGTGGGGCCCTTCGCCAGGGGTCCCAGGACTACGGAAATGTAACAATCCCTCCGGGTCCCGAACCGGATTTCCGCCCAGCCCCGAGGGGATCCCCCTAGGGCTTCACTTGCATCACGCAGGGTCGCCCGGGCTCACAGACAGATCTGCTCCAAGGTGTCGATCACCTCCTGCTGGAACTGCTCAAGGTCCGTGGAGTCGCTGAGGTCAATCCCCTCACCGGCCGCGTTCTGGCTGAGTTCCTGGAAGTGGAACGCGCCTTCGCCATTGGCCAAAAATTCCATGGCGGAGGTTTCACCACTCTCTTTGAAGGCGTCACACAAGGCTATGAAGGCCGCGTCTTCGGAGAATTCCCAGCTCATTTAGGGGGGTCTGCTGAATGACCTTTAACGCGCTGCCCCCCGAATCCGTCAACCTCTTGGCGAGAATTTGTGCCAGAGCTTCGCCAGAATCGGACCGATCCGGGCGTCGCCCGCCCGCCAAACCCATGAGCCAAGCGCCTACCCCCAACCCCGCCCCTAGCCCTTCCGCCCTCAACGTCCTCGGCCAACCGCTGGAGGTCTGTAGCTGTGAGCCCCTCACCGGTTGGTACCGGGATGGGAGCTGTCGCACCGATGGCCAGGATCAGGGAATGCACACGGTCTGCTGCATCGTCAGCGAGACCTTTCTCAGCTACAGCCGCGCCCAGGGCAACGACCTCTCCTCGCCGGTGCTGGCCTTCGGCTTCCCTGGACTCAAGCCCGGAGACCACTGGTGCCTCTGCGCTCGCCGCTGGCTCCAGGCCTACGAGGACGGCATGGCCCCGCCGGTGCGGTTGGAAGCCTGTGAGCAGAGCACCCTCACGGTGATCCCCCTGGCGGCGCTTCAGGGCCATGCGGCGCCAGGGAATGGCGATCCTGATGCCGCATGATGCCCCCATGGGCCAGCTCCGCATCGCCATCTTGGGTTTGGGTGCCTGGGGCGGCACCCTCGCAGCCCTATGGCGGGACCGGGGCCACCAGGTCGAGGGCTGGAGCCGCCGCGATGGTGCCGATCCCCTCGCCCTGCTTCCTGGCCAAGACCTGATCGTGGCGGCAATGTCCATGGCTGGTGTGGGCCAGCTAGCCCACCAGCTGGCACCCCAGTGGCCGGTTGGCCTGCCCCTGCTGAGCTGTAGCAAAGGCATCGATCTCCAGTTGGGCTGCACGGCTTCGGGCCTTTGGCAGCGGGCCAACCCCGCAATCCCCCTGCTGGTGCTGAGCGGTCCCAACCTGGCTAGCGAACTGGCCGAGGGATTGCCCGCCGCCAGTGTGTTGGCCTCCAGCGATGGCGACCTGGCCCGGACCCTCCAGCAGGACCTCAGCTCGGATCGGCTTCGCCTTTACACCAGCTCCGATCCAATCGGCACCGAGGTGGCTGGCGCCCTCAAAAACGTGATGGCCATCGCTGCCGGCGTCAGTGATGGGCTGGGCTTGGGTGCGAACGCCAAGGCCTCGCTGCTTTGCCGGGGGTTGGTCGAGATGGGCCTGGTTTTAGCCGAACTTGGAGGCCACCCCAGCAGCCTCTATGGCCTGGCCGGGTTGGGCGATCTGTTGGCTACAGCCACCAGCCCCCTAAGCCGCAATTACCGATTTGGTCTGCTGCTGGCTGAGGGCCTCAGCAGCGCTGCCGCAATCGAACGAATCGGGGCCACGGTGGAAGGGGTCCCCACGGCCCGGGCCGTGATGCAACTGGCCGAACAACGCGGCTGGAAGCTGCCGATCAGCGCGGAAGTCCTCAATTTGGTTGATGGCACCACCCCGGCGGCGGCGGCGGTGAGGCGCCTGATGGAGCGTCAGTTGCGGGAGGAGAGGCTGCCCGACCTGGTTGGCGCCAAGCCAGCCGCGGCGGGCCTGGCCACCCCATGAACGGCGGCCCCCTCCAAGCCGCCCTCGTGGAGGCCTTCACGGAGGCCCCCATGGGCGGCAATGGGGCTGGCGTGGTCCTGCTGAGGGAGCCAGCGGCGGCGGGCTGGATGCAGGCCCTAGCTGCCCGGTTCCAACAATCGGAAACAGCCTTCCTCTGGAGAGGGGCCGATCGGGAGTGGCGCCTGCGCTGGTTCACCCCCAGCTGTGAAGTGCCCCTTTGCGGCCACGCCACCCTGGCGGCGGTGCTCGCCCTGGGGCATTGGGGCCAGCTGACGGTGGGTGAGGAGCTTGCCCTGCATAGCCCCAGTGGACCCCTTGCCGTGCGCCTGGAGGGTTTGGACCCTGCCAGTGCCCGGATCGTGCTGCCCAGTGCGGGTCTGGAGCCCCACCCCATCCCCCCCTATTTGGCCCAGTTATTGGGGGAGCCGCCCCTGGCCTACTGGAGTTCGCCCCTGGGCTACCGGGTGGCCCTGATGGCAGACCCCTTTGACCTGGCGGCCTTGCCCCAGCCCTCCGCCCAGTTAGGGGGCCAGGACCGCCAGGGATTGGTGGTGATGCAGGCCCTCGGCCCTACGGAACCCTTCGGCCTGGCCGAACCGGCAGACCCGAACCAGCCCAGGCCCACGAAGGGGCCCCAGGTGTTGGGCCAGCCGGCCAAGTACCAATTGCGTTTCTTCGCCCCTGGTTTGGGAATTGCTGAAGATCCCGTCACCGGCTCTGCCCATGCCCTGGTGGCGCCCTATTGGCAGGAGCGGCTCGCTCAGAGGTCTGTCGTGGGCTGGCAGCCCTCCCCCTCGCCCGGTGGCATGGTCTGCACCGCGGCGGCCGATGGCCGCATTGCCTTGACGGGCAGGGGCCACCTGCTTTGGGATGGGAGCCTTGAGGCTGGCTCCTGCGCCCCAGACCTGGCCAGCTGGAGCGTTTGCGGTCCCTGACGATGGCAGCAACCCCCCTGTTTCCCCTTAAGTCGCTGTTGATTGGCCTGCCCCTGGGCCTGGGGGCCCTGGCGATCGGCTTTGCTGCCGAAGGGCTGATTCCAGCGCCCCCACCCTTGAGCGCTGCCATGGTCACGGCCCTGCAAGAGACTCCGCCACCGGCCAAACCCGTGCGCGCCGATGCCCGGGAGGATCTCCAGGGGGTAGCCGCCCAACGGCTTGGCCAGGGCCCAGCTCTGGCAAGCCTGGCCGCCCCGCAGCTGGCTGGTCCCCAGGCCAACCCAGGTCCGAATCTGGAGATCCGCATCGCCCTGCTGGCTCTCCCCCAAGACGTACGGCTGGGTAGCACCGGTGGCTGGTGGTTGCGCAGCCGGGACGGCCGGGTCCTCGACCAGGGCGGCCCCAGCCAAGGTGTCTCCCTGGAAGGTGTCTCCCTGGTGGGAGTCTCCCGGGGCCAAGCGGAGCTTTGGCTGGAGCCTGCCCGTGGCCAGGCCCTAGTGGTTAACGGCCAGGCCTACGCGGGCCGCTTGCGGTTGATTCAGCAAGGTTCCGGGCTCCAGGTGATCAACCACCTGCCCCTAGAGGACTACATCGCTTCCGTCGTCGGCTCGGAAATGCCCAGTAGTTGGAACCTGGAGGCCCTCAAGGCCCAGGCGGTGGCAGCCCGTTCCTACGCCCTGGCCCACATGGCCCGGCCCCCTAGCCAGCATTGGCACCTGGGCAACACCACCCGCTGGCAGGCCTATAGGGGGCTGGACACGGTCAATGGCCGCACCCGGGCCGCTACGGCCGCCACGGCGGGCCTGATCCTCAGCTACCAGGGAGGAATCGTGGAGAGTCTCTATGCAGCCAACAGCCAAATCAGCTGGGACGCCCATCGTCACCTGGGCGCCAGCATGAGCCAGGAGGGCGCCAATGCTTTGGCGAACAGGGGCCAGTCCTATCCCCAGATCCTGGGCCACTACTACCAGGGGGCATCCCTGGCCCGTTTGAAGATCGGTGCGGGCTGAACGGTATTGGCAACGGGCCCTTGAGCGCAGCCATGGGGCAGCGGCCAGCGGCAGTTTGGTGCCCTTGGACACCGAAATCCTTGACTTGGGAAGGGTCCTTGCTGCCCGCGCCGCCGCAGACGGACACCAGGGTGGGATCGACCCGGCCGTCGAAAATAGTGGGCTTGAAGACACTGAAGGATCTGAAGGGTCAGGTTTAGGCGCCCGTTCAGCCGTTGCGGATGGCCAGGTCCATGGGGGGGGATCCCCTGGTCCTAGCGACTGGAGCCCTTTTGTGGTGCGCCGGCTGCTTTCGGCCACGCCCAAGCACCTCACCCGGGCAGGGCCGCGCCCCAATCCTTTTTTGCCATGGGATAGGGACCTAGCGGTGGCGCCCTTGGGATCGAGCCACCTGTTGTTGCTCAATAAGTACCCGGTCCAGGCTGGCCACGTGTTGGTAATAACCCAGCAATGGCAACCCCAGCAAGGGTGGCTTGGGCCGACCGATTGGGACGCGGTGGCCGAGGTGGATGGGGACACGGGCGGGCTGTGGTTTTTCAATAGTTCCCCGGCCGCCGGGGCTAGCCAGCCCCATCGCCACCTGCAGTTGTTGCCGCGGCAGGAGGGCACCCCTAGCTGTCCCCTGGCCCCCCAGTTGCTGGACCAATTGGAGGGCAAGCAGGGCACCTGGCCATGGCGCTACCAGCTCAGTCGCCGCCATCACTACGGCGACCCTGATGAACTAAGGGCCCTGTATGGCAACCATGCCCGAGCCCTTGGCCTTGGCGAACCGGGCCGCGATCCCCAGCCCCGGCACCCCTACAACCTGCTCTTTGACGATCAATGGTTCCTGACCGTGCAGCGCCAACGCGACGACTGGGCTGGGTTTTCGGTCAATGCCCTCGGCTTTGCCGGTTACCTGCTGGTCACCGATCGAGCCGATCTGGACTGGCTGCGGTGCCAGGGTCCCTGGGCCCTGCTGGAAACCGTGGCCAGCAAAGTTCAGTAATTTCACGCTGGCGCCAAACGGCGATTGGGCAGTTCTTGGAAAGGGGAGGGCTGGGTTAGTCCCGTCTCTCCCCCCTTACAACAACCTGTCTTGCCATTTCATGGCCGTTTCTCGCCGTTCCTCCATTCAAGAGCCCAGCGTTCAGGGCTCCCTTGACCAAGCCCCAGCCGATCGAATTCCGCTGGATCAAGTCCCCTTCTTGCCAATCCAAACGGCCCCGTCTGTTTCGGGTCGACAGGCTGGCGGCAGGCTGCGGATCCAGGCCAGCTTGGCCCTGGTGGCCCCGATTGCCCGCCACTACGCCCGCATCACCAAGGAATCGGCCGACGACCTCAGCCAGGTGGGCCTGTTAGGCCTGTTGCGTGCAACTGAGCTCTACGTCCCAGGGCGGGGCCTGCCCTTTGAACCCTTTGCCCGCCAGCACATTCGCGGCGCCATCCTCCATTACCTGCGGGACCAGGCCCCCCTGGTGCGGATCCCGCGCCGGCGCCAGGAGCTCGAGCAGCAGCGACGCCGCTGTGAAAATCGCCTCCAGGCCGAACTGGGTCTCGCGGCTCCTGCAGAGGCTGTGCGGCAGGCCATGGGCCTGAGCCAAAGCCAATGGCAGCGCCTGGAGGCAACCCCCGTAAGCCGTCGGATCGTGGGCCTGGAGGAAACCTCAGAACCCCTGGCCTGCAATCAAGACCAGGAGAGTGTTGAGGACCCGCGCGGAGCCCGGGCCCTAGCGCTTTTGGAGCAACTTCCGTCCCAGCAGGCTGAAGCGATTAAGGCCGTGATTCTGGCCGGCAACAGCCTGCGGCAGGTGGCAGGCGACTGGCAGGTGAGTGCCAGCACGGTGCACCGTCAACTGCACCGGGGCCTGGCCGAACTCAAGCGTCGCCTGGAGTGTCCATCTGACGCCGTAGCGTGCTGATCGTGGCATCGAGGGCCGCGAGCTGCCGTTCCAGGCCCTCCCGCCAGAAGGTCAGCATGCGCAACTTGCGCTCGTGATGCCGGCGGCGGAAGGTTTCGGGCGCTTCGGAGGGCAGGCAGCAGCCAAAGGGGGGGAACATGGGAAAATGGTGACAGTTCTGCCTTTCTAGCCAGCCCCTTGGCGCGAGTGCGGTGGTCAGCCCCCCCTTGGCTGCTGCCTAAACCTGTCCTGGGCCCTAATCACCGCGGTTAAGGGCGCCCCACCCCGCCCTGTACGACAGACCAACACGACGGAGACAGTTGAGACCACATAGTCCGATCGGTCGCCCGCGACCCCTGACCCTGGTGCTCCTAGCAACGCTTGCCCTGGGGGCCAATCCGGCCCAGGCCTATGTGGCCTTGATGGCAGGCCAGCAGGCCCGGCCCCTGGTGGGCACATTTAACACCGTTCCCGTGCTCCATTCCAACCAGCCGGAGGAAGTGCAAGGGGCCGGCATCTTGGTGAGCACCATGGAAGGCCAGTCCTACAGCACTGAAATAAACCAATTTCTCGATAATGCCACCTACACCTTTAAGGGTGAATTTGGCCTCCATATTCACCATAAATACCATCCGATTGGCTCCGCCTGGAATGGACCTGGAGGTCGCCGCCATGAGCTCACTTTGGCGGCAATTATGGTTAATCCTAGTGATCAGACTGTCACCGTTCAGTTTGACCAAGGGTCGGTTCGCAATAGCTTTGAGGCCCCCTACCTGCCTAATAATTTAATGGGGGTTAAGCCCCTGGGCCCCCGGCCTTGGAACACGGGGCCAGGTGATGCCACTGCGATTGCGATGTTGAGGGGCAAGCTTGACAACAATTTGCCCGATCGGATTGTGATCCCGCCCCGGGGTCGTACTGTCCTATTTCAGACGCAGCTTCCCTCCAACGGCATTGCCAATGGACTTCTTCGGGGACGCAGTGATGGCCCCATCCAGGTCGCCGTGGTGGCCGTCCGCGTACCTCGCAACGATAACGATGTGTTCGCCGTACTCGATGGCGGCAAGCTAGCGCCAGGACGCACTTACCTGAGGCGACTAAGGGAAATTGAGGCTGGCTATGTCTTTTCAAGAGTGGCTGGAGTAGCGATCGGTGATGCCTATCAGGCCAGTCTCAACTATGACCTTAATGATGGACCATTACATGTGCCTCTTACCAGCACCGTGCGTCACAATTTTGGCACTGGCGAAATCCAGGTAAACCCCCTGGCAAGCCGCATGGTCGACTCCTCGATTAACAACGTTGGGACCTATGGGGTGCGCTTTGATATCAACCTCAACCTCAAGGGCCAAGGTCCCTATGAGCTGGTATTGAGCCACCCCAGTCCCAATGGCCGGGCCTTCACCGCCTTTCGCGGCTCGATCGGCATCACCACTGACAGCGGCTATCGCGAAGTCCACGTGGGTCTGCGTTCGGGCCAAAGTCTCAGCCTCGCAGCATTGGAGTTAAACCCAGGCCAGAGCAATCGCGTGCGGGTCAGCCTGGTGTATCCCGCCGATGCCACCCCGGGTCACCTGCTGAGCGTGGTGCCCAGCTCCCAGTTGGCCCGGGTTCAGGAGCAGCTCAAACTTTTAGCCATCGCCCAAAGCCGCCCCGGCCGCCCCGCTGCCAGGCCGAATCAGCTGCCTTTGCCTGTCCTTGAGCTCAATGCCATCGCCACGGACAATCCAAACCCCCTTGGCCTAGACACGATCGCCCCAGCACCTAGCCCCAAGCCCCGGGTCAAGACTCCCCTGGCCAAGGCGTCGGTGAAACCGAAGCCCCAGGTGGCCAAACTGCCTGCCAAACCCAGCGGCGCCAGCTCCCAGCTCAGGCTGGATCCCCTGGCATTACAAGCATTACCGCCCTTGCCGCCCGCCCCGGGTCCGGTTGAATGGCAAGGACCAGGGGCCGTGGTGATCTCCCCGGCCCGCATGAGCCAGTCCCTCATGGACCGCTACCAGCAGGCCCTGGAGAACCAGCAATTGGTGATTAAATCCCTTGGCGGCCGATAGGCTGCAGCGGTCAGGACGCCCCCGTGGTCGAGAAAAGTGACCAGACCCGGCGGCGCATCAGCCTAGAGCTGAGTGCAGAATTGCTGGATTGGATTGATGGACTCAAGGCCGAGTGGGGTCTGAGGAGCCGCGGCGATATCCTCGAGCGCGTCCTGGAGCAACTTGTCCATGGCAGCCCGGATGGGGAGGACGGTGACGCTGACCAGGAGCCATCCGGCAGCCTCAACGAGACCAGCGCGATTGTGCTCATTAATCGCGAGCTGGTCCCATTCCAAGACCAGAAGCGAGACCAAGGTGTAATACCTGGGATTGAGTCGCCGGCTTCCGTTCGGGCCCAGGGGGCGGACCTCAGGGCAAAACCCGCAGGCACTGGCGGCATCGACCTGCCCGGCTTTGTGCGTCGCCAATCGGTGCAACTCAAGCGCAATTTGGATCCCTCCAGCCCAGGGGCAAGCCAGACCCTCCAGGGGGTGGAACTGATTGATCCCCCCTCGATTGAGGAAGCCCTGGGGGCGGCACGGGACCACTGGTTCGATCTCTATGGACAAGCAGCGACCGAGGCGGTGCTGGAGGCCGCCATGGTCTGGATGGCCCAGGAGGTTTGGCCCCAGGCGGAACAAAGCGAGGGCCGACCCTTCACCTGGTCGCTGTTGGTGCAGGTGATCCAGGGCGTAGCTCCCAGCTGGCCCCTGGGCGCTGCCAGTTTTGAACGGGTGATGGTGGCAGCCGGGATTCTCGAGGACCCCTTCAGCTCCCGGACCCTGCCCCTACGCATCCCCACCCTGATCCGCCGTTTTGTGCAGAGGTTGCGCAAGCGACGCAAACACCAATCCTTCCAGGCGATCGACCACACGATGACGGTGCATGGCGCCTTGAAGCTTCTCAAGATGTCCACCACCCCCGATGTGGCCATTTCCCTGGCCCAGATCCGCGAGGCCTATAGGGAGCAAGCCCAATGCCACCATCCCGACGCCGGGGGCTCCGCCGATGTGATGCGGCGGCTTAATGAGGCCTATCAATTACTCAAGGAGCTGTACCGCGATAAATCCTGAGTACTGGCYGCCGGCGGCCAAAAGCTTAYTTCAACCTTCTACGATAAGACCCATGCCTAGACCCATTCCGGGTCTTAAACGAGACAAGCCGCCAACTTGGCTTCCTCAGGCGCCCTAGCGCTAAGAATTGATCTGGAGGTRTTGATCTCGAATATCTCTCCTGAGACCCAGAACGAGGCTAGATACGAGTCTTGATTGCTAGTTGTGAGACTAGTTGGTGGCTTCCGGTTGCGGTGTCCTGAGCTGGTTCGATGGCATTGTTTTGGATGCCAGCGGAGTGGACATGGTTGGCCCGGCTGCACCTGGCGTCGGGACTACAAGGGTCGATTGGGGGCCTGTTGCATTAAAAACCCCTAAAACTGGCGATCTTGCTCCCCTCGCTAACTGGGTGGTCCTAGGACGCAAAATTTGAAATCGACGGTATTTGTCCTTTTCAAGGCGGGGCTTGGCTTTGCCAGCCCAGCTCAAATCGAGGCCTATTCACCGCCCTATCCCTGACGAGCCAGTGTCCAATACCGGCGAGAAGGCCTGTCCAATCCAATTTTCTTCGCCTACAAGCCCTGTTAATACAGGCTAATTCCCTTTTGCGTACCTGTGGGATACACAGGTACGCAATGCTGGCCAACCCGACTTTGACCCTGGCGCGGCTGCCCCTTCGTCGCTGGCGCCTTGCACTTCCGCGCTCGAAACCAAGGGGCACGGAAGTGGCTCGACATTGGCCCCATCGCTTGGGAGGCAGGGATTGCCTGCATCCCAGCTTGGATGCCCGGGGTTGCCCCTGGCGGCATGGCCTCCAGGTGGCCTGGGTTGCCGATTCGTCGCCGCCACCACGACTAGAAATTTCTACCGTCAGATGTCCGCAATGAGTCTAGTAATGAGACCAAGGGCAAGTCCCAATTGAGACTTGTAGTTTCCATCGTTCGCCCCTTGGGTAGTGCTCACCCCTAGTTCAGAGGTTCTATGCATCTGACCTGCGGATACTCGCCTTGGCATGGATCCCGTCGAGACGGATGCGTACCCCAGCATGGGGTAGGAGTCGATTAGTCTCATTCATGCTAGCTAAGACCCAATTCGAGTCTTGAAACGCGACTAGAATGAGTGCTGCTAGACCTAATGTTAGGCTGCTCGGCTTGATTGCTTGATGGGGATGGATGCATTCGGCCAGGCCAGGTAGCGATAATTGTCTCAATTTTCCACGGTTGGACGCAGGTGTGGTCTATTTTTGAGCCTTAAATGAGATTATCGAAATGGTGGAACTCCTGGCTTTCTTGCCTGCCGGTCCCAGCGGCCACAGCAGCTTTTTTATTGGTGATCTAGGGATGCGACCAGGGCGATTCATCCTCAATCCAGACTAAGACTCAGACGAGAACGTTAATCGCACGCTCGAGTATGGGGCGATTTTTTTTGGGGGGGTCCGCCTTCCTGGTTCCAAGAAGCCCCTGCCACCATCCATCAAAAAGGCCCCGGAGGGCCTTGGGCTGATTTGTGGTTCTGGGTCTGGGGGTGAAGATGGCTCGGGATCAAGCCAGCCAACGATTCAATTGGGGGTCTGCATGCCCTGAATCAGATAGTCGAAATAGGGTGCGGCGACGGCGGCATCGTCGGCACCTAGGAGCACCAACGAGGCCTCCTTAATGCAGCGCATTGCTTCCACCATGCCGGGCATGGGGACACCCAGGCTGTTGTACATCTCGCGGGCACCAACCAGGCCGATCTGCTGGATCATTTCGGTGCTGCCGGCGAGCACCCCATAGGTGACAAGGCGCAGATACCAGCTGAAATCCCGCAGGCATTGGGCCCGCTGCTTCTGACCGTAGGCATTGCCGCCAGGGGCCACGTAGTCGGGTTTGCGGCTGAACAGTTGGCGGGCCGCCTCATCAACAATCTTGCGCTCGTTGTCCGTGAGGGCCCGAACCACCCGCAGACGACCGCTGCCCTGGGAGAGAAACTCGACCATGGAGCGCAGTTCGCCGCCGGTCGGGTAACGCAACTGATCATCTGCCTGAAGGATCAGATCCCGAACGACGCTCATCCGATGGCACCAAGCTCGGTGGAATTGTATCCAACCTGCGGCCTGAACCCGGCGATCTGACGAGAGGTGTTACGCACCGATAGGGTCGGGTGATGGTCCATCCCCCCTCCACCCCCGCGCCGATCGGCCGCATCGGCGATCGCTTTGAAGTTGACATCACCGACCTGGGCCACGACGGCCAGGGGGTGGGCCGCTGGCAGGAGCGGGTCGTGTTCGTGCCTGGAGCCCTGCCCGAGGAACGGGTTGCCGTGGTGGTCCGCCGCGTCCAACGGCG
>NSII01000001.1 GCA_002737305.1 Synechococcus sp. Baikal-G1 | reverse complement strand
CGTCAAAACGGAAGTTGGCCATCAGAACGGCACCTCCTCGTCGCTGGCGAACTCGTCGTAGCCGCCAGTAGCCCCAGCACCAACAAGGGYTGCTTCTGCCTGGCTGTAGCCCTCCTGCTCGGCGAATCCCTCGGTGGGATCGCTCTCCTGATAGGGCACGTAGTGCACCACCTGGGCGGCGCGGGGAATGAGCGTGATSCCSACCCCCTCGGGGCGATCCCAGGCGTGGATCACGTAGGCGATCACCACACGGCTGCCGTTGCCGATGGCGGCGCCATTCCAGGGCTGTTTGCGGGCATCGATCAACCGCGGCCCAGGGGCCTGGCTGCCATCGCGGCGCGTTAGCTGCTGCGCCTTGAACTTCACCACCATCAGCTGGCTGGGCTGCTCCTTGTCGGGCTTCCAGGGTTCGCCCTTGTCGCTGCGGCGCTTCTTGCTGCCGTGGGCTTCCACAAACTGGCGCTCCAGCGTCTCGAGGAATCCCACGCTGGTGGGCTCAGCTCGAGGGAGCAGCAGATCGACGGACCAGGCCAGCGGCTTCTCTGGGTCCATCTGCGCCCTGGGCTCCACCAGGTGGGCCCAGCGCACTTCGGCCTGGGTTGAATAAAAGATTTCAGTTGCCATGGTGCTGATCGAGAGGGGGTAGGGGATTGAGGCCGGCGCCGAGCCGCATCAAGTGATGGGCCGCACCGCTGGCGGAGAGGTTGTGGCGCTCCATCAGCTCCCGCAGCTGCTGATGGCAGTCGCCGTAGACCATCACCTGCACGTAATGGCGCTCCTGGCTGATCTGGGGGCGCTCGCCGTAGTTGCGGGAGCGACGGTTCCGGCGCGTTGCCGGGGTGGTGTCGCTCATGCCCCTGCCTCCGCATCGGCTGCGTTGGCTGTGTTGGCTTTGGCAGCGGGCAGATCGGCGAGCTCGCGCTCAAAKCGATCGACGAAATCCTTATGCCGCTGCTGGGTGATGAAGCCGGCGATGCTGAGCGCCTCCTTTGGCACTTTGAAGTGATGGCGGAAGGCGATCTGGAACTGACGCCTCGTCTCCACCGGCCGCAAAGAGCGGACCATCTCCAGCAGCGTCTCCCTCTCCTCTTCCCCCAGGGGCCTTAGCGACTCCTCGGTGCCACGGGCATCCGGGGAGCCGGGGCCAATGGAGTCGGTGATAGCGGCGATTGCTTGGGTGGGCTCCGGAGAGCCGGTCGCTGCGGCTGGCCCTGGCTCCTGCTCGGGCTGCTGTGACGGTGGCACCGTTACGGGCATGAGCGGTTTTACGCCAGGCGKAGAGCTGGACGAACCAGCTTGCTGCAGTGCCTCAGCCTTAAATGGCTGAGCCTGTTGGTGCGCAGGAAGGACCGGGATGCCCAGCAGCTGCGCCAGCAGCCGGGCCGCCTGGGTGAACTCCTCTCCTGCTTGCTCSGCGCTCAAACGCACCTGGCTGCTGAGCTGGTCGCCGCCGCGGTGCAGCACCGTCACCTCCAGCAGCGGCTGGCCGTCGTCATCGAGGCAGCGGCAGGAGGTATAGGCAAAGCCCAGGCGGAAGGCGCCGCGGGCCGCCTCCACCACTGCAGGCAGCGACATTTCAGCAGCTGGAGTCACTTCCGACTGGAAGCGGGCGAGGGCAGCGGCTAGCTCGCATTCAGCGCTCTTCTGGTGCTGGAGCAAGGCGGCCTGATGAATACTGGTCGGCGCGCCTGTCGTGGGTCGCTCTGCCGCGGTCGGTCCTGCTGCGGATGGGGAGGTCATGGCGTTGACGGCGGGACCATCGCCCGCTTGCCTGGCACCTTAGAGGCTCAGCATTCAAAGCTGCAACAGCTTCCTCATATTTATTTTGCAWYTCTAGTGGCTTTTGTTACTGGGGCACTGTCTCATCCCTTTGTGGATCGAGCTCACCGCTCCACTGGCGAATCCAGCGCTCTGGCAGCCACTCCCCATCCCACAGCTCGCCCAGTTCGCCTGCGTCGTAGTCGCGAAAGGCGGCGAGCACGGCGCGTAGGACCTTGCGCTGCGCGGTTGGTGCCTGTCGAGCCACCCCCTGGAGCGTCTCGATCGGATCGAGCCCTCTTGTGCTGGCCTGCTGGGTGAACTGCTGGCGCCATTGGGCTGACAGCTCGGCGGCCAGCTYGCTGCTCACTTCCGGCATGGGCTCCAGCTCAGCCTTCTGATAGGTCTCGGGCACCGGCAGCAGGCCCACATAACAACTCCAGAACTCCGCTGGTCCCCACAGCGCTCCGTCATCGCCGCGGATGGCCTTTGCTTGTTCCAGGGTCTGACGGATCTCCTTACTTTTGATGCTCCCCCAGTCCTTCTCGGCCAGGCGCCGGTTCACATCAGCCAGCTGGAAATGGGCCTGGGCCCGCAGGTCCCCCGCCTTGCCCTGCTCCACCATTGAGATGTTGCCGCTTGAGACCGTGCGGAAGCCGGCCTCACGGCCCCAACGCTCAGCGGTGTACTGGGTCCAGCCGTTGCGCTCGCGCCAGAGACGCAGCATGCGGCCAAAGCCCTCACGGGCTACGGCCTGGCTGTCCTTGTAGTCCTGAAACATGCTGGCCATTGTCCCCGTGGCTTCATTGGTCAGATTCTAAGACAGCCTCAGCCACTAAAGCCAGAGGCAAATCGACGGATTAGGGCGCTGCTTTGCTACTGCGCCTTTCCCAGTGCCTTTCCCTGTGCCTTTCCCTGCGCCTTGCGCCCCGTTCGCCGCGGCGGCCGGCGGCGGCCGATTGGTTCAGGCAACGCAGGCGCTGGTGCCAACGCCCATGCCGTAGCCCGGCTGGCTGCGAACGGTTCAGGCCAGCAGGCGGCCTGCTGCAGGATCTCCATCAGTGCCTGTCGCTCCTGGCCGCTCAGGAACTCCAAGGGCTCAACCAAACGGCTGTCGGGCCCCAGCGTCCAGTCATCACGCTGGCAGCCGTACACCCAGCAGCGGCCATCAGGTGCAGCGGCCCGCCCGACCCGTGACACCCCAATCTTCTGTGGGCTGCCCGGTGCCGCAGTCGTCGTGCGATCGGGCTCCAGCAACAACTCGATGCGCCAGAGGCTGAGCAGCTCGATTCCCAGCCGCCCCCAGCCCACCTCCTGCCAGCTGCGCTCCGCCAGAAACGGCAAGCCCGCTACCACCAGATGCAGCTGGCCGGCGACCTCCTCGGCGCGGCAGCGGATCGGCAGGCCTTGCTCCATCCCGCCTATTGCCTTGGGATGCTGAGCTCGCAAAAGTCTTCACAATCATGCATAGCCCAGGCGCTGGAATGGGCCTGACGCTGACCTAGGCCCAGTCCAGCTTCTTGCTGGGCTTTTATTGCCTCAGCCTCCTAAGGACAGGCTTACTCTTGTGACTTGTTCCCGTCCCATCGCCTGCTTTCYGTGTTCGCCCCTGTAAAACCCGTCTCCGTCGTGATCACCGAGCGCCAGCTCGAGTGGCTTGATCACCGCCGCGCTCAAGGATCYATCTCTCGCTCCGCTGTCCTGCGCATCGTTCTCGATCGCCTTATCCAGCAGGAGCAGGAGCAGGTCCAGGTCGCCGTCACAAAGCAGACCGATGGCCAGTGATAGCCCTCTCACAGGTCCATCGATCCCGCTGCCGTGCTGACCGTGTCGCCGATCGATGGGGCCCAGGCAGATCGGTTCCTCTCCCTGCTGGGCAAGGAGCCAGCGACTGCTCGCCTGCGCGCCTTTCCCCATCGAGATAACCCCAATAAGTGGCACCCGGACCATCGCCCTAACGGCATCAAGGCCCGCAAGGGCCCCTATGAGCTGGCCGCCGCCAGTCGTTGGCAGCAGGAGGGGCGCGGCATTTATCTCGTCATCAACGACGGCGGCGACAACGACGCGCAGATCACGGCCTGCCGCGCTTTTTTCCTGGAATGGGATGACCGGCCCGTTCCTTGGCAGCTCTCCGCCTGGCAGCGCTATGGGCTGGGGGAACCCACCATCTCGATCACCACCGGCGGTAAATCGGCGCACCTCTACTGGGTGCTCAATGAACCGATCGCCCCGGCCGAATGGATTCCCATTCAGGCCGCATTGATCGAAATCACTGGCGCCGACTCCACCATCCGCAATCCTTCTCGGGTGATGCGCCTGCCCGGCGGCAGCTACATCGGCGCTGCTGGAACCGCCTTGGGGATGACCACCATCTACAGCGCTGCCGGCAGCCGCTACTCCCTGGAGCAGGTGGCGCAATGGGCGCAGCCCGATGAATTCGCCGATCCGCCGCCCCCGGAGCAGCCGCTCACGCCATCCGCGGAACTGCAGCGACTGGCCCAGGACGACGGGTTCCCAGATGATCTGCCCCCGCGGCCGCTCGAGACGCTGCGGCAGACGCTGCTCAAGATTCCGCCCTTCCGTCATGGCGCCGGCCAGTACCAGCAGCTGATGAAGCTGGCGATGCGCCTGCATGTCGACCTCGGCGCCGCAGTTGCCAAGCAGTTGCTCGCCGAGACCTGCTGCCGGGAGATCCGCGATCTGCCCTGCTACTTCCAGAGCACTCCCACCAAAATCAGCCCTGGTTCCACCTGGGCTTTTTTGCGCGAGACCTGGGGCGTTGACATCAGCCGAGCGGACCTCAAGGCCAAGCGGCCGCCGCCGCATCGCGATCCAACACCAGAGGCGGGCGCCTCCAAGCCAGGGCAAAAGGATTCTTCTGGCCCGCTCACGCTCGAGCAGGTGCGCGAGCGGCTACAGCAGGCCGTCACCGATGGCGCCTCACGCCAGGACCTTGAGGCCTTGCTCCTTGAGCTCGCCGATCTCTCAGACCGGAGTGCCTATGACCTGCGCAACCTGCTGCGCACGATCGAGGCCGAACAGGACGCGGCCCAGGTGATCGCCGCCGAGGTGGCGACCATCAAGGCGGCCCAGGATCGCTGTGATCTCTCGCAGGCCCTCACCCTCGACTGGATCTGCCCGCCGTCGCTGGCGGCGGCGCTGCGCATCCGCTGCCGCTCCTTGCCAGCTGATGACGTCACCGCGCTGATGTGCTTTCTCGTCGCCGTCTCCGGTGTCGTCAAGCTCGGCACCCAGGTTGTCGCCTCAGAAGCGGCCAGCTATCGGGTGCCACTCAACCTCTACGGCGCTCTCGTCGCACGCTCCGGCGCCAAAAAAACGCCCGTCTCGCGCCTGCTGGTGCTGGATCCCCTCCATGAGCTGCGTCTGGATCTGGCCAGACAGAACAAGCGCGCCTACAGGGACTGGGAGGAGCAGAACCGCGCCGTAAAAGCCAGCGAGCGCACTCCCGAACCTAAGCCTGTCCATCTAATGGTGTCGGACTTCACCGCTGAGGCACTGGCGGAACAGCTGCAGCTCCAGGAGGAACGGGGCCTTGGCCTGCTGATCCATCGCGATGAGCTGGCCGGCATGTTCGGCAACCTCAATGCTTACCGCTCCGGTCGTGGCTCAGATGAGGAGCAGCTGCTTGAGGCCTACGACGGCTCTGGTTTCTCCTCCCTGCGTATCACCAAGGCCGGTGGTGGTCGCTTCTACGAACGCTGCCAGCTCTCGATCTGCGGCACGATCCAGCCGGCGATCCTCGAGGCGCTCGTGGCCAACGGCGACGCTTCTGGGCTCTGGGCACGCTTTCTGTTTATTCCCCTCCCCGAGCGGGTCGTGCCGCTGCCGGAATTTGAAACAGAGCAGGAGCAGCAGGAAGCCAGCTGGGCCAGCCAACTGCTGGAGAAGCTATGCCGCTTTGCCTACACCCAGCCCCGCCTCACCCTGGCGCTGGCGCCGGAGGCGCGCCGCTATTTCGTCCAGTACGAGGCCCGCTGTCAGGCGGACGTGCACCGCACCACCATCCCCGCCCAGGGTGCCTTGATCGGCAAGGCCGCCGGCAAGGCGCTCCGTATCGCTGCCCTGCTTCACCTGCTGCATCAGGGCTGCGCCGATGGCTGGCACAGCCAGCAGGTGTCAGTCGAGCTGATGGAACGGGCCTGTGTGCTGGTCGATCACATCAACACTTGGACGATGGGCCTGCACCAAAAAGTGGCTGAGGGCGCCAACGACCTGATGCGGTTGATCCACAAGGCTGCAGAGGCAACGCCTGGACATTCAGTCGGATGGAGAGACATCCACTACCGGCTGAGCAAGACGCAACGCCGGGAGGTCGACTCGGCGGCCGCAACGGTCGCGATGGCAGCACTGGCAGAACTTGGAGTCGGTGAACTGGAGCGCGGCGCTCGCGGGGCAGGGCGCTACAAGGCCACAGCTCCGCTGCCGTGAGTGTGGGCTGTGGGGGCTGAATGTGGGTTAGGCAGCCCACATCGATTCTGCCAGTTATGGCAAGGGATCTGAGGGAAAAAAGAAGGAAGGTGGGCTATGGGGGTCATTCTCTTTTCTCCTTCCTCACCATCGCTCTTTCAGGGTCTTCACCTAGACATGCACCCAGAAATGGCCCCCATAGCCCACAAACCCCCATTCATGGTCAGACCCCAGTGATGCCAAAACAGCTGGGTGTGGGTCAGTCAGCCCATGCCCTACCCCCATAACCCACATTGCAGCCCGCTGATGACCTCCTGGCTCACCCCCATCCCTGGCCTGCTGCGCCGCGATCCGGAGCACCGCTACTGGCTGAACGACCACCTCTTCCCGGTCTCGATCACCGGGGTGCTGGCCCACGGCAAGGGGGCGGTCGCCATGGGGCGCATCGAGGCGACACGGCAAGTGTGGGCGCCACGCGGCAATGCCTGCCACCGGGCGATGGAGCTATTCCTCACGGCCAGGCGGCTGGCCGCCCATCGGCCAACCGATCAGGAGCCGGCTTCCCGGAGTCAAGCCGATCCCCTCGCCGAGCTTGGTGAGCTCAGCGCTGGCGATTACGCCGACTGGATCCACCCGCTGATGACCCATCTGCGCTGGGAGCAGGTGGAGGTGATCGCTTCTGAACGCGCCACCTGCTGTCTCATCCGCAATGTCGCCGGCACCTACGACACCGCCTTCCTCGATGACCAGCTCCCTATCCCCACCGGCCGGCCCCAGGGGGTGAGCGGGCCGGCGCGGGTGCTGGCGGATCTCAAGAGCCTCGGTGCCAACGGCAGCACCTACTGCACCCGCGCCCAGCTCGGCGGCTACATGGCACTGGAGTGGAGCCAGGGCCACTGGATCGATTACGGCCAGACGATCTGGTGCCGGCCCGGTGGCACGTCCTTCTCACCGCTGTATGGCCGGCAGGAGTGCCTGGTGAGCTGGGCAGCGGCCTACACCGCCTACGCAGAAGCCCACTGGCCGTTCTGAGCCGCGCCAGCGATACAAATGCCATAACTTGCTGAGCCGCTAAGCTGTGCTCAGCTTCCTGAGGCAAGGTGGTTGCTTCTGTTCCTGGATCGGTCGACACGCATGCGGGAGAGCTGGCCCCTGCTGGCGAGGGCGAGGAAGCGATCGATCGCCTGCTCGCGGCCATGGTCGCCATCAAGCGCCAGCAGCGCTCCCTCGACGAGCAGCTCAATGCCCTGCTTGATCAGCTGCAGCAGCTCCATGGGTGCGGCGATGTGGATTCCTCCTTCCACTTCAACGACACCGCCTTCTCCTGGAGCCCAGGCCGGGTGCAGTTCACCTACCCAGAAGCGGTGCTGGCCCTGGAGCAGCAGCTCAAGCTCGCCCGCAAGACGGCCGAGGGCAACGGCAGCGCTCTCCGCCGTCATGGCCGGCCGTTCTGGACGATCAAGCTCCCTGGCGCCTGATGAACAGCTCCGCCGCTCTCCTCAGCCTGGCGCTCCAGGCTGCTGCCCACTCGGCTCAGGCGCCAGGCACGGCGTTGCTGGCCCTGGATCTGGGCACTCGCACCGGCTGGGCCTTGCAAGAGCGCAACGGCCGCATCTGCAGCGGCAGCCAGCCCTTCCGGCCCCAGCGCTACGAGGGTGGCGGCATGCGCTTCCTGCGCTTTCAGCGCTGGCTCATGGAGCTGAGCCAGGCTTCTGACGCCTCACCAAGCCAGCTGTTGATTGATCACGTGGTTTTTGAGGAGGTGCGTCGTCATGCCGGCGTCGATGCCGCCCATGCCTATGGCGGCTTCCTCGGCCAGCTGTGCTCCTTCTGCGAGCACCACCGCATCCCTTATCAGGGCGTTCCGGTCGGGACGATCAAGCGTTTCATCACCGGCAAGGGCAACGCCAGCAAGGACCAGGTGCTTGCCGCTGTCCGCGGCCTGGGCCACAGCCCGGTGGACGACAACGAGGCCGATGCCCTGGCGCTGCTGCACTGGGCGATCGCTTCCGCCAGTGGAGCCGTTGGCCGTGATGGCTGAGCGTCGCCACGGTCGTGGTCGCCGCACGCTGCGGCCGGTGCCTGCTGCGGCCTCCCATGGGCCCCCGGCCGATGCGATCGATCTGCTGCGCTGTTCCGCAAGCGCTGAGGATGACGACGGCAATCCGATCGCTGCGCCGCAGGAGGGTGTGGACCCCAGCCGGCCGATCGGGCCAGGGAATCCACCGCGCAAGACCCGCGATCCGGATCAGGCGCCACGGCCCTCCCGCTACGAGGTGGAACGCCGGGTTGCCGAGGCGCAGTTGTGGGTGGCGCAGCGGCTGCCCATGGCGGTGATTGTCGAGAACGCTCGTAGCAGCTGGGGCGTACGCAACATCCAGACCGTCTATCGCTACCTAAATCTGGCCCGCCAGCGGATGGTGGAGGAGCTGGTCTCCGACCGCCGCCGCCACCAGGCCGAGCAGATCTTTGCGCTCAACGAATGCGCCCGCCGGGCGATGGATGCCGAGCAATTCAGCGCTGCCGTCGGTGCCTTCCGGGTGATCGCCGAGATCGGCGGGCTCCTGCGTGCTCCGATCAAGCCACCGGAGAGCAAGGGCTGATGGGCAGGATCGCCTCCACCTTTTTGGCCCCGTCCGCTTTATTACCCAGCGATGGTGGCCTGCTGCTGGACCCTGCGACGGACCTCTGGGCTGATTGGGGCCTGCTGGGGGTTCCCGATCCCCACCGGGTGTCAACGACAGCAGCGGCCTTGCCGTTTCGGGATTTCATCCTCGCCGCCTTTCCCAGCTTCCAGTTCCACCGGCTCTGTGAGCTCCTGATCGAGCTGCTGCAGCAGGTGGCTGACGGAAAACTGACCCGGCTGATCGTCTGCACACCTCCCCGCCACGGGAAAAGCCAGCTGGTATCGCGCCTGTTCCCCGCCTACTGGGTGAGCCGCCACCCGCAGCTGTTCTGCGCCATTGCCTCCTATTCGGCCGAGCTGGCCTATGCCCACAGCCGCGAGGCGCGCCACTACTACCGCAGCACTGGCCATCCCCTCTCCAAGGATTCCGCAGCGGTGGGCAACTGGCTCACCCCCCAGCGGGGTGGCTGCATCGCTGCTGGTGTGCGCGGCCCGTTCACGGGCAAGGGCTACAACCTCGGCATCATCGATGATCCCTACAAGGGTCCGGAGGACGCCAAGAGCGCCCTACAACGCGAGCGGCTGATCGACTGGCTCAAGAGCGTCTGGTTCACCCGGGCCGAACCCGGTCTCACAGCAGATGGGGCCTTGCTGCCGGCAGCCCAGGTGGTGGTGCAGACCCGCTGGGACCACCACGACATGACCGCCTGGCTCCTTGAGCAGGAGGCAGAAGAGAACCCCGAGCACTGGACCGTGCTCAACCTGCCGGCGATTGCAGAACCGGAGGCTATTTCTATGCAGATCCCGCATACCTGCAAGAAAGTCCCTGACTGGCGCCAGCCCGGTGAGCCGCTGTGCCCGGAGCGGGTGCCACTGGAGGTACTGCAACGGATCCGCACCCGCCTGGGCTCCTACTGGTGGAACGCCCTCTACCAGCAGCGGCCCAGCCCAGCCGAGGGCCTGCTGTTTCGCAAGGACTGGATTCAGAGCCTGCTGCCGGTTATCCCCGGTCAGCCACGCCGCTACGCGCCGTTGGTGCTGAGCTGTGACCTGAGCTTCAAGGACGGCAAGGACAACGACGCCTGCGGCTTTGCCCTGCTGGGCCTGCTGGAGCCGCAGCGGCACCCGGCGGCGGAAGCGCGGCGCCAGGGTCTGGCGCTGGCCACCAACGCCGCCGGGGCTCAAGGGTCGCCAAGGGGGGTGAATGCCACTCACTCCCTTGGTGTAGCCCCGGACCCCTGGGCAGAACTGCAGATCGAGGCCCTCTGGGCCCATCGCCAACAGCTGGACCTACCCGGCGTCATCAAATTCCTGCTGGCCTCGCTCCACTCCCTGGAGCGCCAGGGGCTACGCCCCAATGCGGTGCTGATCGAGGACGCCGCCAACGG
>NSII01000117.1 GCA_002737305.1 Synechococcus sp. Baikal-G1 | reverse complement strand
CAGCCTAAAAGCCTGTCAACGTCCAATATTATTGAAATTAACCAAGTTTCTGCGGCAATTAGCAAGCTTTCCTTTGCGATGGATTCGTTCAGTCGCTACCTACCACGCGAGGTTGTTAAGTCTGTACTAAACTCCAAGCAAAGTGCTCGGCTTGGCGGGGAAATGCGCGAGCTAGTGATGCTATTCACTGATATTCGCAACTTCACAACCTATTCAGAATCGGGTGATGCCACCATGGTTCTCGATCATCTGAATACATACATGACAGCATTGACATCCCGAATAATGCAAACATCGGGAACCATTGACAAGTATATCGGCGACTCGGTGATGGCTTTTTGGGGAGCGCCCTATCCCGTAGACCAACCAGCCTCTAAGAGCTGCACGGCTGCGCTTGCGGTGCAAGAAGAAACATCTCGGCTCAATCTAGAATGGGAAAAAGCAGGGATTGACCTGCAGTTCTTTACCCGTGTTGGCGTCAATATAGGTTCTGTAATTGTTGGCAATGTGGGCTCTGAGGAGCGCTTTAATTATACTGTGATCGGAGATCCTGTTAATCTGGCAAGTCGCCTTGAAGGCACCAACAAGTTATATGGAACTGGCATACTTGTTAGCCAAGAAATTGTCGATGCCGTCAATAACGAAGATAGCCATCATGATTTCTGCTTCCGTTTAATGGATCGCGTCAAAGTCAAAGGTAAAAATTTATCCACGGATATCTATGAGTTGGTTGGCTTCCGTAGCCATTTCCATCCGCTCGAACTGGAAGACTTGGCGACTGCCAATGCGATCATGGCAACGTCCTTGGATGGCGGTGTGAACGTAGCTCTTGAGCAGTTACTCGCCTTACCAACTGACAAACCCAATACCCGCTTTCTTCTCGAGCTCCGCACCATGCTGACGCAGCGCCAGGCCGCCATCCAGACCGCCTGACGCCTGGATTGCGCACCATTGAGTAAAATCAATCACGCTTAAAGACGAATCGACAGGCGATCACGTAGCTGCTAGCCAATTTCAGCAAAGCTGGGCCCAAGCCCGTTGCCTCAAGCCCTGGGTTTCTTGGCGCTACCAAGCCCGGCGTTGTTCTTCGATCGCTATCTAAACGCGCTCGCCAAACCAAACGACTTGCTACCGCCCCAATCAACCTTGGTTGTGGGCGTGGAGCCCCTACAGATGATGGTGATTCGGCAGCTTGATGAGCAGGTGCTGCGTTCTGCAGCACCGATAGCATGCGATGGCGAGGCCCCTGGCTGTTGAAGCGCTGGCCAGGTCTTGTGTCGCCGTTAGTAGGGCCTGGGCCCGGCTCTGCAGATCAGCCAGGGCCTGGGTTTCCAGCTTGGGAATCGACAGCCGCAATTCGAGGGGCTCGGCGCTACGCAGGCTGTGGTTCGTGACCACGGATCCAGCCACCTGGGAATTGGGCATGGAGAGTTGGGAGCCATTCTTTAGCCGCAGGCAGATCGAACGCATCCCCATCGAGAGCACGGTTCCATCGATCTTGCCGGATTTAGGCGTGCCGATTGTGCAGTGATCACCCACCTTGAGCTGGCCATCCAAAAACAGGCTGAAGCCATCGGAGCTGTCGCGAATCAACTGCTGGGTCCCGAGGGAAATGGCCAGGGCCGGCACAGACGACAGGGCCAGGATCGTGACCGAAGTCAGTCCCAGGCTGCGGGCCCCCTGCACCAACAGTGAAGAGAAAGTCCTGCTCGCTGCACTGCTGGCAGGGCAGAACCGCCGCCGAGTCCTTGCTGCCTGGGGCCGGCAGATTCAGGGCCAGGGTGATTGGGGTTTCGGGAATGGTCCAGGACTTCAACGTCTGGCTGGCCACCTCCACTGGGCCTGGGCGGTGGAGGGCGCCGGTTGCGGGATCCCAGGCTCGTTCTTGCCTTGGGCGGGAAGGGTGCGGGCCGGAGCCGCTGACTGGGGCGAATCCTTAAGCCGATTCCTCAAGAAGGGAATTCGCTGTTGTAGGCCTCTTCGCCATGGGAGTGGATATCGGCGCCCTGGCGTTCCTGGGCTTCCGTGAGGCGCAAGGGCACGAAGGCACCAATCGCCTTCAACACCGCATAGGTGCCCACGCCGACCCAAAGGATGGTGAAGCCGGCCGCCTGGATCTGGATCCAAAGCTGGCCAAAACGGCCTGTGATTAAGCCATCGGCACCCGCCGGATTGAGCACCCGCAGGGCAAAGACCCCGGTGAGCAGGGTGCCCAGCAAGCCGGCCACGCCATGGACAGGGAGCACATCGAGGGTGTCATCCAAACCCAGGCGGGTCTTGAGCTGCAGGGCGCCATTGCACACCACCGCCGCCGCAAAGCCAATCAAGATGGCCGCCAGGGGACTCACGTAGCCCGCCGCCGGGGTAATCGCCACCAGGCCGGCGACGGCACCGGTGGCCACACCCACCGCAGTGGGTTTACCCCTTTGCAGGTTTTCCAGCACCATCCAGGCCAGGGCCGCCGCCGCGCCGGCCGTGTTGGTGGTGAGACAGGCCAAGGAAGCCAGGTTGCCCGCCACCAGGCCACTGCCGCCATTGAAGCCAAACCAGCCAAACCAGAGCAGGCCTGCCCCCATCAGGATGAAGGGCACGTTGTGCGGCGGTGCCGTGTGGCCCGGATAACTGCGGCGCCGCCCGACCACCACGGCGGCCACGGCGGCGGCCACACCCGACGCCAGCTCCACCACCAGGCCCCCCGCAAAATCAATCGCCCCCAGGCCATCGGCGCCGAGGAAGCCGCCCGGGCCCCAGACCATGTGGGCCAGGGGCAGGTAGATGAAGGTGCTCCACAGGAGCAGGAACCAGATCCAGGCGCGGAAGGCCATCCGTTCCACCACCGCCCCCGAGATCAGGGCGGGGGTGATGATCGCAAAGGTGAGCTGGAAGAAGGCCACGGCGCCATGGCTGAGCTGGCCATCGCCGTAGGGAGCCGACCAGTTACTCAGGCCGACCCATTGCCAGCCCCCGATGAAGGGGGCCAAGGGGCCGCTACCGGGGGAGAAGGCCAGGCTGTAGCCGAACAGCACCCAGAGCACGCTGACCAGGGCCATGGCGGCAAAGCTCATCACCATGGTGTTGAGCACATTGCGGCTGCGCACGAAGCCGGCGTAAAAGAGCGCCAGGGCGGGGGTCATCATCAGCACCAGGGCGGCGCTGATCAACACAAAGCCATTGTTGGCGCTGCGTAGCGCCCCATCGACAGCAAACAGGACCAAGCCGAGACCGGGCAGTTAGGTTCAAAATGAACTTTTGCCGGAAGCCGATTGGTAGCGACAACTACCGTTTGCGAGCTTTTGGGTGCAACCGATACATTTCCGGCCTGGCCCTGGGCCGCCGGCCCTGATGCCTTGCCAGCTGGCAAGCGCCGCTACAAACAGCCGAGCCCAGCAATCGGCGGGCAAAATCAGCCGTCATTGGCACAATCTCCCTCTTGCTCTCCTTCCCCTGCATCAGCCGGAACTGCAGGAAAGGGGAGCTGGAAAACGACAAGTCTTAGCCCTTGCCTTCCCGGTAAACCCCTGCAGCACTTGGGATTGATGCCAACGGGGCTGGCGGGACTCGAACCCACGACCTACGGTTTAGGAAACCGTCGCTCTATCCGGCTGAGCTACAGCCCCAGGTGGGGGCAAACCCCTGCCGGCATTATGGGCTGTGAAAGCAGGCGAGGTGATCGCGATCGGCATCGGCGCACCGGCCTTGGTCGGGATGGCGATGCCGATTGAGGAAAGTCCGGGCTCCCCAATGGCCAGGCTTGCTGGGTAACGCCCAGTGCGGGTGACCGTGAGGACAGTGCCACAGAAACACACCGCCGATGGCCGTTCCGGGGCAACCCGGGCGGCACAGGCAAGGGTGCAAGGGTGCGGTAAGAGCGCACCAGCAGCATCGAGAGGTGCTGGCTCGGTAAACCCCGGCTAGGAGCAAGGCCCAGGGACAACGGTTGGCCATGGCACCCGTCCCGACCACAGTGCGCCGCTTGAGGCCGCCGGTAACGGCGGTCCTAGACAGATGATCACCCCCCCGGCGAAGCCTCGGCCCCGCCGGGATGAACAGAACCCGGCTTACGTCCTGCTTTCACCCCCTTACCAGTGCCAGCGGCACTGGCCCCCCCAGCCCGCTCGCACCACCCCACGCCAACCCCGATGACGCCCGATCGCCGGCGGCAGTTGCTGGCCTTTCTTACCAGCCTGGGCCTTGATCCAGCCCCCAGCAGCGCCGAGGCGCTCGCGCCCCTGGATGAGGCCCTGAGCCACACCTCCGCCGGGCTGGCCTTCAACCACGAACAGCTGGAATTCCTGGGTGACGCGGTGCTGCGGCTGGCGGCGGCCGAATTCCTTGAGCGCCACCACCCCCAGTTGACGGTGGGGGAGCGCTCCGCCCTGCGGGCCCAGCTGGTGAGCGACCGCTGGCTGGCGGAACTGGGCCAGGCCTGCCAGATCGAGGCGGTGCTGCGCATCGGCCCGATCGCCGCGGGCGACAAAAGCGGCAAGGCCACCCTGCGGGCCGAAGCCTGCGAAGCCGTGATCGGAGCCCTCTACCGGATCTGGGGCACCCTGGAGCCGGTGCACCGCTGGCTCACGCCCCACTGGCAGCGCACAACCGCCGAACTCCAGGCCGATCCCCATCTCCACAACTGGAAATCGGCCCTGCAGGAATGGAGCCAGGCCGAGGGCCTGGGCCTGCCGAGCTACAGCAGCCGCGAATGCAACCAAATCCACGGCGACTCCAGGCGCTTCCTGTGCACCGTGGCCCTGGGCGGGCGCGAGCTGGGTGAGGGCTGGGGGGGCTCCCGCCGGCTGGCCGAACAACAGGCCGCCCGCATGGCCCTCGAGGCCGTACAACCCCAGGGGGGGCCCCAAGCCAGCCGCTCCTGAGGCGGCCGAGCCAGATGGTGAACCGGCTCGATCAGACCGGTTCGAGGGTGTTCAGGGGCACGGTGATCAACTTGTCCCAGTTGCCGCCCTCAAACAGCACCGCCGCCCGGGAGCCACTGATGCGTTGCACAAAGCCCCGGTAACCGTCGTAGATGGAGCGTTGGTCGCGCACCACCACGGTGGAGCCCGGAAGGATCGGCAGGGTATCGGCCATGGGAGCGCCTGGTCGTGGGGCCATGATCAAGGCTAATGGCCCAACCTGGACCCATGGCGCAACAGGCCACCAATCGGACACCGGATGATCCGGCCCGGCCCCAGGCCAAGCAGCCCGCCAGCCCCCAGGGGACCGGGCCCGCTGACGACCCCGGCGAGTTGCTGGAGGTGGGCCGGCTGGTGTCAGCCCAGGGCCTGCAAGGGGAACTGCGGCTCAATCCGCTGAGCGATTTCCCCGAACGCTTCACGGTTCCGGGCCGGCGCTGGCTGCAGGGCCGCACGGGGCCTGCCAAAGCGGTGACCCTGCTGAGCGGCCGCCAGCTCCCCGGCCGGGAGCTGTATGTGTTGCGGCTCGAGGGGGTCAACGATCGCTCCAGCGCCGAAGCCCTGGTGGGGCACGCCCTGATGGTGCCCGCCAAAGACCGCCCCCCCCTGGCCGAGGGCGAATTCCACCTGCTGGATCTGGTGGGCCTGGAGGTGCGCCTGCTGGCCGATGGCCGCGTGATTGGCCGGGTCACCGACCTGCTCCATGCCGGCAACGACCTGCTGGAGGTGGAACTGGCGGCTTCCCCTGAGCCGGACCAGCCAGGGGAAGCGGACAAGCCCGCCGGCCCCACCAAATCGCGCCTGATCCTGATCCCCTTCGTGGAGCCGATCGTGCCCGAGGTTCACCTAGCCGAGGGCTGGCTTGGCATCACCCCCCCACCAGGACTGTTGGAGATCTGAGGCCAGACCCTCCCCGGTAGGCCAATCCCACCGGCCAACAGGCCTAGGGCAATGGCTTACCCCATCCTTGAACACAGGCGCCTGGCCGGGGGGTTCGGTTGAATGGGGGCACTTCAAGCACCCAGCCCGTGGCTGATCCGGCGACAGCCCTGACCTCCCTGGTGCCGGTGATCCTCTGTGGCGGCACCGGCACCCGGCTCTGGCCCCTGTCGCGGGCCAGTTATCCCAAGCAGTACTGGGCCCTGGCCGGCAGCGGCGACGCCACCCTGCTGCAACAGACCCAGCAACGGCTAGAGGGGTTGGCGCATCTGGCGGCGCCCCTGCTGATCTGCAACGAGGACCATCGCTTCATCGTGGCCGAGCAGATGCGCCAGATCGGCACGGAGCCGGCGGCGATCCTGCTCGAACCCATTGGCCGCAACACGGCCCCGGCCGTGGCGGTGGCCGCCCTGCAGGCCACATCCGGCGGCGCCGACCCCCTGCTGCTGGTGCTCGCCGCCGACCATGTGATCCGCGATGCCGAGCGCTTCCGGGCCACGGTGGCCGCCAGCGTGCCCGCCGCCCTGGCCGGCCAGCTGGTGACCTTCGGCATCGTGCCAACGGCGCCGGAAACGGGCTACGGCTACATCGAGGCGGCCGAGGCCCTCACCCCTAGCAGCGACCCAATGGGCGCCCCGGCCGCGCCGGTGCCGATCGCCCGCTTCGTCGAGAAGCCGGATCGGGCCACCGCCGAGCAATTCCTCGCCTCCGGCCGCTTCACCTGGAACAGCGGCATGTTCCTGTTTCGCGCCAGCGCCATCCTGGCGGAGCTGGAGCGCCTCGCCCCGGAGGTGGTGAGCGCCTGCCGATCGGCCCTGGAGCAGGACGCGGCCGACCTCGATTTCCTGCGCCTCGAGCCCGCCGCCTTCGCCGCCTGCCCGAATGTGGCCATCGACGTAGCGGTGATGGAGCGCACCAACCTCGGGGTCGTTATTGCCCTGGAGGCGGGCTGGAGCGATGTGGGTAGCTGGAGTGCCCTTTGGGAAACGGCCGAACAGGACAGCGACGGCAACGTGCTGCGCGGCCGGGTGATCAACGAGGGCTCGCGCAATTGCTACCTGCGTAGCGAACACCGGTTGGTGGTGGGGCTGGGGGTGGAAGACCTGGTGGTGGTCGAAACCGATGACGTGGTGCTGGTGGCCCACCGGGACCGGGCCCAGGATGTGAAGACCGTGGTGGGCCTGCTGGAGCAGCAGGGGGCGCCGGAGGGCAAGGCCCATCGCCGCATCTACCGCCCCTGGGGCTCCTACGACGGCGTCACCGAGGGCGAGCGCTGGCAGGTGAAGAAGATCGTGGTCAACCCGGGCGCCAGCTTGTCGTTGCAGATGCACCACCATCGGGCCGAACACTGGGTGGTGGTTCAGGGCACGGCCGTGGTTGAGAAGGACGGTGTGGAAGAACTGGTGGGCGAAAACCAGAGCACTTACATCCCCCTGGGCTCCAAGCACCGCCTCTCCAACCCCGGCCGAATCCCGGTGGAGCTGATCGAGGTGCAGAGCGGTCCCTACCTGGGGGAAGACGACATCGTGCGCTTCGAAGACCGCTACGGTCGCAGCAGCTGAGCCCCCTAAGCCGGCTGAGCCAAACCTGCCGAGAAGGGCCTATTCCACCGTGACGCTCTTGGCCAAGTTGCGGGGCTGATCGACATCGAGGCCCCGGTGGGCAGCGATGTGATAACTGAGCAGCTGCATCGGGATCACGGTCAGCAGTGGGCTGAGGAACTCATCGATCTCGGGCACCGGCAGCAAGGTGTCGAACAGGTCGGTGTCGGGGCCCTGGGGGGCCACGCCAATCAGCTGGGCATCGCGAGCTTTGGCCTCCTGGGCGTTGGAGAGCACCTTCTCGAACACCAGGCCCGGCATGGCGATCGACACCACCGGTACCCGGGCCTCCAGCAGGGCGATCGGCCCATGCTTCATCTCGCCGGCCGGGTAGCCCTCGGCGTGGATGTAGCTGATCTCCTTGAGTTTGAGGGCGCCCTCTAGGGCAATTGGGTAGTTGATGCCCCGCCCCAGGAAGATCACGTCCTGGGTGTCGGTGAACAGGTGGGCCAGGTCGGCGCAGCGCTGGTCGTGGTCGAGCACGAGCTGCTGCAGCTGGGCCGGCAGCAGCCGCAGGGCCGCCACCAGGGAGCGCAGCTTGGCGGGGCCCTGGGGGCCGCCGCCGCGCCGCTCGGCAAAGGCCAGGGCCAGGCCGTAGAAGGCGAGCAGTTGGGCCAGGAAGGTCTTGGTGGCGGCTACGCCCACCTCGATGCCGGCGCCGATATCGAGGATGTGGGGCACCAGCCGCCCGAGGGAGCTCTCCGGCCGGTTGGTGATGCCCAGGAGTTTGGGGGCGAAGGCGGGATCGGCCACCAGCAGGCGCCGCTCCTGCTCCATCAGTAGGGCCGCCAGGGTGTCGGCGGTTTCGCCCGATTGGGTGACGCCGATCGTGAGGGTGTGGGGGCCCAGCGGCGGCGGCGCATAGCGAAATTCGCTGGCATAGAACACCGAAGTGGGAATGCCGGCCAACTGCTCGAGCAGGTAGGCCCCCACCAGGCCCGCATGGCGACTGGTGCCGCAGGCCAGGATCTGGATGCGCTCCACCCCCTCAAACACGGCCTCATCGAGGGGCAGGGCCACTAGGGAGGAGCCGGCCGGATGGCCGCCCGGGCTTGCTCCCAGCTCGGCCCCCAGCTCCGGCAGGTGCCGGGCCACCCACAGGGCCGCCGTTTCCGACTGCTCGTGGATCTCCTTATGCATGAAATGGCGGAAGCTGCGCTTATCCGCCACGTGCTCGGTGCCCGTAAGCAGGGAGGGGTTGCGCTGCTGGCGCACCCCCGCAGCGTTGTAGAGCTCGATCCCCAGGGGGGTGAGCAGGGCCACTTCACCGTCTTCCAGGGGCAGGATCGTGCGGGTAAAGCCGGCCAGGGCTGGGGTGTCGCTGGCGCAGAGGAATTCGCCTTCGCCCAGGCCGATCAGCAGGGGCGCCTGGCGGCGGGCCACCACCAGGGCGCCCGGCACCGCCGCCCAAACGACGGCTAGGGCATAGGCCCCCTGGAGCTGGGGTAAGACCAGCTGCACCGCCTCCAACAGCAGGCTGCCACTGGCGACGCGGCCCTGGGCCTGGAGGGAAGCCAGCTGGCGGGCCAGCAGGTGGGGAATCACCTCCGTATCGGTATCGGAGCGGAAGACGACGCCGCCGGCCTGGAGCTGCTCACGCAGGCTGCGGTAGTTCTCGATGATGCCGTTCTGAACCACGGCCACCTGGCCGCTGCCATCGAGGTGGGGGTGGGCATTGCGCTCCTCCGGCTTGCCGTGGGTGGCCCAGCGGGTGTGGCCAATGCCGCAGTGGCCCGGCGCGCCCACGGCCTCGAAGCGGGCCGTGAGGTTGACCAGCTTGCCCTCGGCCCGCAGGCAGGTGAGCTGGCCTGGTTCCCCCTGGGCGCCCCTCGCCGGCACCTCCACCGGCGCCTCAACCGTGGCCAGGCCAGCGGAGTCGTAGCCGCGGTATTCCAGTTGGCGCAGACCCTCGAGCAGCAGGGGGGCAGCCTCCCGCGAACCGATCACCGCAACGATGCCGCACATACCGATCGTGAAGGCACAAAAAAGCCCGGCCTGGGCCGGGCTTGAGCTTATGCGGAGTGGGTGGGTTGTTAGTAGGCCAGGCCCATGGAGCGACTGGTTTCGTCGCCGAGATAAACACGAATAGACAGGAAGTCGGTGGGGCAAGCGGTTTCGCAGCGCTTGCAGCCGACGCAGTCTTCGGTGCGGGGGGATGAGGCAATTTGAGCGGCCTTGCAGCCATCCCAAGGAACCATCTCGAGCACATCGAGAGGGCAGGCGCGCACACACTGGGTGCAGCCAATGCAGGTGTCGTAGATCTTGACGGAATGGGACATGCCCGGGCCGGAAGCAAACGGCGTGGTGCCCAAGGTACCCAAGGGATCCGGCCTGGTCCCGGGAGAGGCCGCTGGCCGTCACCCTTGTTCATACGAAGCCAAAACCCAACCGATCCGGGCGCCCAAGTCAAGGGCGCTGGGCCGGGCCGCCCCAATCCCATCCGGGCCAAAAGGGCATCACCAGGCCGACCCGTAGGATGCGGCCCTCCCACACCGTGGCCATGTCCCAGGAAGCCATCCTCGAGAAAGTGCGCTCGATCGTTGCCGAGCAGCTCAGCGTTGATGCCGCCGAGGTCAAGCCCGAATCCAATTTCCAGAACGATCTCGGTGCCGATTCCCTCGACACTGTCGAGCTGGTGATGGCCCTTGAAGAGGCCTTCGACATCGAAATCCCCGACGAGGCCGCCGAAGGCATCACCACCGTCGGTGACGCAGTGAAGTACATCCTGGACAAGCAGGCCTGAGGATCCCGATGGTGGAGGGTCTCCACCGCGTCGTGGTCACTGGCCTGGGCGCGGTTACACCGATCGGCAACGACGTTCCCTCCTACTGGGAAGGTCTCAGCACCGGCAAAAACGGGGTGGCGCCGATCACCCTGTTCGATGCAGCGCGCCATGCCTGCCGCTTTGCGGCAGAAGTGAAGGGTTTTGACCCACGCGGCTCGATTGAACCGAAGGACGCCAAGCGCTGGGATCGTTTTTGCCAGTTCGCTGTGGTGGCCGCCAAACAGGCCATTGCCCATGCCGGCCTGACGATCGATGAGCGCAACGCCAACCGGATCGGCACGGCGATTGGCTCCGGCGTGGGTGGGCTTTTGATGATGGAAACCCAGGCCCATGTGCTGGCCGAACGGGGCCCCGACCGGGTCAGCCCCTTCTGCGTACCCATGATGATCCCGAACATGGCCACGGGCCTGACGGCGATCGCCCTTGGCGCCAAGGGACCCAGTTCCGCCGTGGCGACGGCCTGCGCCGCTGGCTCGAATGCCATTGGGGACGCCTATCGCCTGATCCAGATGGGCCTGGCCGACGCCATGGTCTGTGGGGGAGCCGAATCGGCAATCACCCCGCTAGGTGTGGCCGGCTTTGCCAGCGCCAAGGCCCTCTCCTTCCGCAATGACGACCCGGCCACGGCCAGCCGTCCCTTCGATGCGGAACGCAATGGCTTCGTAATTGGCGAAGGGGCCGGCGTGATCGTGCTGGAAAGCCTGGAGCACGCCCGCGCCCGCGGTGCCGAGATCCTGGCCGAGGTGGTGGGCTACGCCATGACCTGCGATGCCCACCACATCACCTCGCCCACCCCTGGCGGCACCGGCGGCGCCGAAGCCATGCGCCTGGCCCTGGCCGATGCCCGGATTGAGGCCGCCGACGTGGACTACGTCAACGCCCACGGCACCAGCACCCAGGCCAACGACAGCAACGAAACCGCTGCGATCAAGTCGGCCCTGGGCGAGCGGGCCTACCAGATTCCGGTGAGCTCCACCAAGTCGATGACCGGCCACCTCCTAGGGGGCAGCGGCGGCATCGAGGCGGTGGCGGCAGTACTGGCCATTGGCCACAACCTGGTGCCACCTACCATCAATTACCAAAATCCCGATCCGGCATGTGATCTGGATGTCGTTCCCAACCAGGCCCGGGAACAGACACTGAACGTGGTGTTGTCCAATTCCTTCGGGTTTGGAGGCCACAACGTCTGCCTCGCCTTCCGTCGAATTAGCTGAGCCGGGTTCACCCCCCTGCCCGTGCCTTCGCCGGCCGATCGCCCCTCCCTACCCCGCCCGTCACCATGGTCGCCGCACCCGTTTCCATCGACACGCTCTGCGTTAACAGCATTCGCTTCCTGGCGATCGACGCGGTCAACAAGTCGAATTCTGGCCACCCGGGCCTGCCCATGGGCGCTGCCCCCATGGCCTATGCCCTCTGGGATCGGGTGCTCAAGCACAACCCCAAGAACCCCCAGTGGTTCAACCGGGATCGCTTTGTGCTGTCGGCTGGCCACGGCTGCATGCTGCTTTACGCCTTGCTGCACCTAAGCGGCTACGACTCGGTGACGATCGAGGACATCCAGCAGTTCCGCCAGTGGGGCTCCCGTACCCCCGGCCACCCCGAGACCTTTGAAACCCCGGGCGTGGAAGTGACCACCGGCCCCCTGGGTCAGGGCATTGCCAACGCCGTGGGCCTGGCGATCGCTGAGGCCCACCTGGCCGCCAAGTTCAACAAGCCCGACGTCCAGCTTGTTGATCACTACACCTACGTGATCATGGGCGACGGCTGCCACCAGGAGGGCATCTCCAGTGAAGCAGCCTCCCTGGCCGGTCACCTGGGCCTGGGCAAACTGATCGCCCTCTACGACGACAACCACATCACCATCGACGGAAACACCAATGTTTCCTTCACCGAGGATGTGCTGAAGCGCTACGAGGCCTACGGCTGGCACGTGCAACACGTGGCCGATGGCAACACCGATGTCGATGGCATCGCCAAGGCGATTGAAGCCGCCAAGGCCGTCACCGATCGTCCGTCGATGATCAAGGTCACCACCACGATCGGCTACGGCTCCCCGAATAAATCCGGCACCGCCGGTGTGCACGGCGCGGCCCTGGGCGCTGAGGAAGCAGTCCTAACCCGCCAGGCCCTCGATTGGAGCTACGGCCCCTTCGAAGTGCCCCAGGAGTCCTACGACCAGTGGCGCCAAGCCGTAACCCGGGGTGCCGCCGCTGAGGCCGAGTGGAACGCAGCCCTAGCCACCTACCGGGCCCAGTACCCCGCCGAAGCGGCCCAGTTCGAGCGCCAGCTGCGCGGCGAACTGCCCCAGGGCTGGGATGCCAACCTGGCCAGCTTCACGCCCGAGGACAAGGGCCTGGCCACCAGGATGCACAGCTACAACGCCCTGAACGCTTTCGGCCCCAACCTGCCCGAGCTGATCGGCGGTTCGGCCGACCTCACCCACTCCAACCTCACCGATATCAAGGGCGAGAAGAGCTTCCAAAAAGGCGCTGAAGCCAACCGCTACCTGCACTTCGGTGTGCGCGAGCACGCCATGGCGGCGATCCTCAACGGCCTGGCCTATCACGGCAGCGGCCTGATCCCCTACGGCGGCACCTTCGCCGTGTTCGCCGGCTACATGGTGGGCGCCATGCGGCTCTCGGCCCTGAGCGAACTGGGTGTGATCTACGTGCTCACCCACGATTCGATTGGCCTGGGCGAAGACGGCCCCACCCACCAGCCGATTGAAACCCTGGCCAGCCTGCGGGCCCTGCCCAACCTGCTGGTGATCCGCCCCGGTGATGGCAACGAGACCAGCGGTGCCTACCAGGTGGCCATCAACAACCGCAAGCGCCCCACAGTGCTGTTCCTCAGCCGCCAGGCCATGGCCAACCAGGCCAATTCCACGGCCGCTGCCGTGGCCAAGGGCGGCTATGTGCTGGAAGACAGCACCGGCACCCCCGAGCTGATCCTGATCGGCTCCGGCACCGAGCTGGAGCTCTGCACCAAGGCCGCCGCCGAACTGCGCGCCGCCGGTAAGAACGTGCGGGTTGTGTCGATGCCCTGTGTGGAGCTGTTTGAAGAGCAAGATGCTGCCTATCGCGAGAGCGTGCTGCCCGCCTCGGTGCGCAAGCGCCTGGTGGTGGAAGCCTCCAGCTCCTACGGCTGGCACAAGTACTCCGGCTTCGATGGCGACACCGTGTCGATCGACCGCTATGGCGCCTCTGCCCCTGGCCCCCTGCTGATGGAGAAGTTTGGCTTCACCGTGGCGAATGTGGTGGCGAAGGCCAACGCGCTGCTGGCTTGATTCAGGGTTTGGCATGGGGCTAGCCCATGCCAAACAAGCTGTATAACGGGGGTCAACTCAAAGAACTTTGATCTCTGATCCACCCCTAGCCCCGCCTAACAGCGGGGCTTTTTATGGTCAGTTGATCAGGCTTCTTCGTCAGTCATGCCGCGCCTTAGCCGACCCATCTTCGCAAACAATTAAAAGCCACAACGCCATGGCGTTGTGGCTTACATGCTCTGGCGTCTGGCTTGAATCAACTGTCGGCAGATCCAGGCCTAGACCCCTACGCCTTCACCGCCTGCTGCTCCGCCAGCACCTGCTCCAAGCCCGCCAGGTCCTCGTCGGTGATCTTGGTTTGCATCGGGCAATGCTTGGGACCACACATGGAGCAGAACTCCGCCTGCTTATAGATATCGGCGGGCAGGGTTTCGTCGTGGTATTCGCGGGCCCGCTCGGGATCGAGCGAGAGATCAAACTGCTTGTTCCAGTCGAAGGCGTAGCGGGCGCGGCTGAGTTCGTCGTCGCGGTCGCGGGCACCGGGGCGATGGCGGGCGAGGTCGGCGGCGTGGGCAGCGATCTTGTAGGCGATCAGGCCCTCTCGCACATCTTCGGCGTTGGGCAGGCCTAGGTGCTCCTTGGGGGTCACGTAGCAGAGCATGGCCGTGCCATACCAACCGGCCAAGGCCGCGCCAATGGCGCTGGTGATGTGGTCGTAGCCGGGGGCAATGTCGGTGACCAACGGGCCGAGCACATAGAAGGGCGCCTCGCTGCATTCCTCCATCTGCTTTTTGACGTTGAACTCGATCTGGTCCATCGGGACATGGCCCGGACCCTCCACCATCACCTGGATGTCGTGCTGCCAGGCGCGGCGGGTGAGCTGGCCCAGGGTTTTGAGCTCCGCCAGCTGGGCTGCATCGGAGGCATCGTGCTGGCAGCCGGGTCGCAGGGAATCGCCCAGGGAGAAGCTGCAGTCGTAGCGCTTGAAGATTTCGATGATGTCATCGAAATGGGTGAACAGGGGGTTCTGCTTGTGGTGATAGAGCATCCACTGGGCCAGGATGCCGCCGCCGCGGCTCACGATGCCGGTGAGGCGTCCCTTCACTAGGGGCAGGTGCTCAATCAGCAGGCCGGCGTGGATCGTTTGGTAATCAACGCCCTGCTGGCAGTGCTTCTCAATGATGTGGAGGAAGTCGTCGGCGTTGAGCTTCTCGATCGAGCCGTGTACGCTCTCGAGCGCCTGATAGACGGGCACCGTGCCGATCGGCACCGGCGAAGCATTGATGATCGCCATACGCACCTCATCGAGATTCACGCCGCCGGTGGAGAGATCCATCACCGTGTCGGCGCCGTATTTCACCGCCAGGCGCAGCTTGGCCACCTCCTCATCGAGATCGGAGGCATTGGGGGAGGCGCCAATGTTGGCGTTCACCTTGCAGCGGCTGGCGATGCCAATCGCCATCGGCTCCAGGTTGGTGTGGTTGATATTGGCCGGGATGATCATCCGCCCCCGGGCCACCTCCTCCATCACCAGCGACTCGGGCAGATTTTCCCGCTTGGCCACATAGGCCATTTCCTCGGTCACCACACCCTGGCGGGCGAAGTGCATTTGGGAGAAGTTGGCAGAACCGCGACGCTTCTCAATCCAGGCGCTACGCATAACAGAACTGGCGATGGGGAAATGCCGGCCAAACCGGCAAGGGACGCCCAGCCTGAGTTCATCTCACTTCCCTGCGCCGGCATGACCCGGATCAGGTTCGGAGGGTGTGATCTCAGCCCGTGGGACGAGGGTTGAATCAGCTGGGCTGATCAACTTCTGTCCGGGCACCCCTAGTGACATTCGAAACCTAGCAAGGCCGAAACGGCAGCTGTTGAAGAGCGGGCCTCAGCCCTGCAACCCATTGAGTGCCACCGCCACCACCCGATGGTCCCGGTCCTGCTGCAGGGCCGCCAGGGAGGATCGGGCCTCGATCGCCCATGGAACTCCTGCCGGCGCCTGGGATCCCTCCCTCACGAGCCGTCCCAGGATCTCAGCAGCGCCGGCCCGCACCGTGCCATCGCCATCGGCCATGGCTAGCCGGGCCAGATCGAGCAGATCGCCGGGCTCCATCTCGGCATGCTCGGCCACGGCCGAAAGGATGCTGCAGCGCACCAGCCACTCCGGGTTGCACTCAAAGGCCTGGCGCAGTAGGGGCCAGGCCCGCGTTAGCGAATGGCTCACCAAGGCATTGGCCGCCTCAGCCCGCACATTGGCATCGAGATCGCTGGCCAGGGCTATGACCAGGGCCTGCCAGCCGGCCTCGGTGGGCTTTACGCCCAGGCCAGCGCAGCTCAAGGAGCGCACCATGAAGGCTCTCTGTTGCAGGCCCAGCAGCAGCAAGGGCACCGCCTGCTCGGCCGGCAGCTCCCGCAAACCGGCCAGGGCCGGCATGGCCCGGCTGGGATCTCCCGAGAGGATCGCCTCGCGCTGCTGGTCCAGGGTCATGGACCCAGGCTAGGCGGGGGGGCCGGTTGGCGCAGGGCAGCCAGCAGGGCGCGGCGGCGGCGGCGGCGGGAGAGGGCGCTGTAGCCCAGGAGCCCGGCACCAATCAGCAGGGCGGGCAGGGCCTGCCAGCGATCCGGCCCCTGGCGCAGCAGCAGGGCCCCTAGGGCCAACACAATCAGCAGCGGCGAAGCCAGGGCCAGCAGGCCCCGGCTGAAGCCCTTCGGGCCACTCATGGTTGGGGCCCCGCGCCGGCAGGGGCCTGCTGGCCAATCCAGCGCAAGAGGCTCAGGCTCAGCACCTGCACCCCCACCGCCAGGGCCCCCTCATCGGGATCGAAGCTGTTGCTATGCAGGGGCGTGCAGCCGTTAGGGCCCGCCACCCCGAGCCGAAACATGGTGGCGGGGGTGTCCCCCTGCAACTGGGCGAAATCTTCGGCGCCAAGGGAGGGCTGCTCCAGCCAGATCACCTGGTCGCGGCCCAACAGGTCGGTGGCCGCCTCAGCGAGTAACTGGGTGAGGCGGCCATCGTTCTTCACCGGCGGGGCGATGCAGCGATAGCGCACCCGGGCCTGGCCGCCGTGGCCCTGGCAGAGGGCCTGCACCGTGTCCTCAATCCAGCCGGGCAGGCGGGCATGGACCTCCAGGTCGAGGCAGCGCACCGTGCCCAATAGGCGCACGTGGTCGGCGATGACGTTGTAGGCCTTGCCGCCCTCGATCCGGCCAAAACTGACCACCACCGGATGCAGGGCATCGAGGCGGCGGCTGATCGCCTCCTGCAGGCCGCTCACCACCCGGGCCGCAATCCAGATCGCATCGGTGGACTGGTGGGGCCGGGCGCCATGGCCGCCCTCGCCCAGCACCTCCACCTCCAGCTCACCGGCGGCGGCGGTGAGGCTGCCGGTGCGTACGCCAATCGAGCCCACAGCCAGGCTCGGGAACACGTGCACACCAAACAGGGCCTCCACCCCCTCCATGGCGCCATCGGCAACCATCCAGGCTGCCCCCTCCGCGGTTTCCTCCGCCGGTTGGAACAGCAGCCGGATCCGGCCGCTGAGCTGGGCCGCCAGGGGCGCCAGCAGGCGCGCCACCCCCAGGCCCACGGCGCTGTGCAGGTCGTGGCCACAGGCATGCATCAGGCCCTGGTGGGTGGAGGCCCAGGCGAGGCCCGTGCGCTCCTCCACCGGCAGGGCGTCCATGTCCACCCGCAGGGCCACCAGCGGCACCCCAGGCCCCTCGGGCCCGAGCTCCGCCAACACACCCGTTCGTCCGACGGCTTCACGCACCCGCCAGCCCAGGGCGCGCAGCTCACCGGCGATCAGGGCGGCAGTTTGCTGTTCCTGGCCGCTCAGTTCAGGGTGGGCATGCAGATGGCGGCGCAGGCCAATCAGGTCGGGCAGGGCCGCGGCCAGGGCGGCCTCCAGCCCAAAGCGCTGCCAAAGATCCGAGCCAGCATCAGCCGGCCCAGGGCCGGCGGGGGCTCCCTGGAGGCTGGCCGGAGGAGCGGCCTGGGGCTGGGCCTGGGCGGCGGACGTCATCGGCTGGCCAGGGCGAGGAAACTCTCGAGGGCGTGCACCGGCTCCGGAGGCCAGCGCCGGATCTGGGACAACCATTCTGACTGGCGGTAGCGGGGATCGAGCCCAGAGGCCGCCGCCCAGTGGCTCTCCGCCTCGCCAGCGGCGCCCCGTTGCCAGAGCAGGGCCGTGAGGCCAGCCCGGGCATCGGCAAACAGGGGATAGCGGCGGATCAGGTTGCGCAGCTGCCGTTCAGCCTCCACCAGGTCTCCCAGTTGGAAGGCGGCCAGGGCAGCGCTGGAGCGGGCCATGGCAAAACTGGGCCGGGCATCGGCCGCCGCCGTGAAACTGGTCCGGGCCGCCAGCCAGTCGCCGCGGGAGCCCTGCACGTTGCCGAGGTTGTAGAGGGCGGAAGCGTCGGCGGGATCGCGCGCCAAGATCCAGCGGTAATCAGCCTCGGCGGCATCCCACTGGCCCAGGGACTCCTCGGCGGTGCCGCGGTTGAGGTGGGGATCGCCCTGGCCTGGATCAAGGGCGATGGCCCGGCCCTGGTTAGCGATGGCAGCCTGGGGATCGCCCAGGGCCAGGGCCACATTGCCGCGGTTGCTCCAAGCGGCCGCATCGCTGGGGGCCAGCTCGAGCACCTGGTCCCATAGGGGCAAGGCATCACCGAAGCGACCCTCACGGCTGGCGCTGAGCGCCTGATCAAACAGCTGGGGCAGGCTCAACTGAACCGCCAGAACCACTGCCAGCAGGGAGGCGATCACGTTGCTGCCTCGGCCAGGGCGAGGTGAACCCGGCCGGCCTCGGTGATCACCCGGCCCCGGGGCGTGCGTTGCAGCAGGCCCTGTTGCAACAGAAATGGCTCCACAACGGTTTCCAGGGTGGCCGCGTCTTCCCCCAGGGCGGCGGCCAGGGTGTCGAGGCCGACGGGGCCACCGCCGTAGCCCTCGAGCAGGAGCGTCAGCAGGCGCCGATCGCTGGCATCGAGGCCGCGGCCATCGACCCGGTGCAGGCTGAGGGCCTCATCCACCAGGGCGGCGTCGATGCGGCCATGGCCGCCCACCGAAGCCACATCGCGCACCCGCCGCAGCAGCCGGTTGGCAATCCGGGGGGTGCCGCGACAGCGGCGCGCCACCTCCAGGGCGGCGGCGCCATCGAGGTCCACCTGCAGCAGGCCGGCAGCCCGCACCACGATCGCCTGCAGGTCCTCAAGGCCGTAGAACTCCAGCCGCTGGATCAGGCCAAAGCGATCGCGCAGGGGCGAGCTGAGCGAGCCGGCCCGGGTGGTGGCACCCACCAGGGTGAAGGGGGCGATCTCGAGGCTGCGGGTGCGGGCGGTGGTGCCCTTACCAACGGTGAGGTCGAGGCGGAAGTCCTCCATCGCCGGATAAAGAATCTCTTCGGCCACCCGGTTCAGCCGGTGGATCTCATCGATGAAGAGAAGCTCCTTGGGCTGGAGGTTGATCAGCAGGCCGACAATGTCGCGGGGGCGCTCCAGGGCGGGCGCACTGGTGATACGGCAACGCACCCCCAGTTCTTCGGCCAGCACCAACGCCATGGTGGTTTTACCCAGGCCAGGCGGGCCGTAGAGCAGCACATGGTCTAGGGCCTCCTGGCGGGCCAGGGTGGCCTCCACGGCAATGCCCAGCACCTGCTTGAGCTCCCGTTGGCCGATGTAGTCGGCCAGGCGCCGCGGCCGCAGGCTGTCCTCCCGCAAGATCGGCGCTGGGGTGTCAGCTGCCGCCTCGGCGCCGAAGCCAGGGCTGGGGTCATCGCCCGGGCCTAGGGCCAGCCCATCGCCGGGCAGGGGCGCCGGATCGACCAGCCGTTGCTTCAGCCTGGAGGTGCCTGCCCCGGCTCCAGCCTTGGAGGCTGCGTCGCCAGGTTTGGAGCGGCCAGGGCGGGCCGCGCCGGAGCTGGAGGAAACGATCGCCATGGGGCGAGGGTACCGGGGGCTCCCTAGGGTCGGACGATCCTGGCGGCAAGGTCAAAGCGGCGATGGCGAAGGGCGGAAGCAAGAGTGCCGCCAAGGCGAAGCGGGATGCCGCCAACAAGTTGCTGGCGGACAACCGCATGGCGCGTCACCAATACGAGATCCTCGAAACCCTGGAAACGGGCGTCGAACTGCTGGGCACCGAGGTGAAATCGATCCGGGCCGGCCAGGTGAACCTGCGAGATGGCTTCTGCCTAATCCGCAATGGCGAAATGCAACTGCACAACGTGCATATCTCGCCCCACAGCCACGCCGGCAGCTACTTCAACCACGATCCGCTGCGGGTGCGCAAGCTGCTGGCCCACCGGCGCGAAATCGACAAGTTGCGCGGTGCCCTGGATCAGAAGGGACTCACCCTGATTCCCCTCAACGTCCACCTCAAGGGCTCCTGGATCAAGGTGACGATCGGCCTGGGCAAGGGCCGCAAGCTCCATGACAAGCGCCAGGAGGAACGGCGCAAGCAGGACGTGAAGGAAACCCGGGCCGCCATCGCCAGGCTCTGAGGCCCTGGGCTGGGGCGTTAGGGCCTGCCTCACTAGCCCCAGGCCGCCTCAGTTGGTCGAGGTCGGCGCGGCGGGTGGGGCAGGCGGCCCTGAGGGGGGAAACGGACTCGACGGGGTAGGGCCAGGAGCACCCTCCTGGCCAGGGCTGGCACTGCCAGCCCCTTGAGCCGGGGCCGGGTTGGCGCCCGGGGGCAGCACCGGTGCCGTAACGCCGGCGGGGCCCAGGACCGGATCGGCCCTGAGCGAGAGGGTGAGCATGGCCGGAGCCACACCCGTGTTGGTGACCAACAACTGAACCGGCGAGCGGCCCACCTTCACCAAGCTGACGACCCGCAGGGGCCCCTGGCCCTCCAGCACGCTGCCGTTGGCACCAAACACGGTCATCTGCATCAGCGGCGAGCCATTGACCCCCAGCACCAAGCGACTATCAGGCGGCAGGCGGATCGGGAACAGGCGCGCACCGCCGGCGGCCACCTCGGCAGACACGACCCCCATCTGGCCGAGGGCCGCCTGGATCGGTTGGATCTGCACCCCACCAAGCACCTGCTCGGCCGCGGCGTACCAAAGCTGGCGGTAAGGCTCGGGCGGAATGCCGCCGCCGGATCGGCCCGGCAGCAGGTTCTGGGCACTGCCGGATACCAATTGCTGCAACACATCGCTACTAAGGCCCTGGGCCACCAAGCCCGATTGGCGCTTGTCCCAGTCACCGCCGCTAAAGCTGCCAAGCCGGGTGCGGATCTCCAGGGGCAACTGCTCCACCCGGCTGATCCATTCCTCCGCCAGCCCAGTCCAAACCTTGCGCAGGGGGGCATCGTCGAGGGAATCGCTGGGCAGCCGGCCGCCCCGTTCCGGGTACTGGGCCAGCAGGCTGGCATCGACCAGCTTCAGGAACCAGCCCCGGTCGATCTGGAGGGCCCTTAAGCGATTGAGCAGTTGCTGGCGCTGGTCCACCTCGGTGGGCGGCAGGGAGGCCGGCAGCTGGAGCGCATTGCCGGCGTCATTGACATTGGGGGCCTTGCCGCGGCCCAGCAGCAGCCAGCCCAGGGCCGTGCCCACCACGGCCGACAGCACCAGGGCCAGCGCCACCGGCCAAAGCCGGCCTTCGGCCGCCGCCTCCTTTTCCTCCTGGCGGGCCCTCAGGTTCACCGGCGGGGCCGCCTGCTCACGGCCCATGGCCTCAGCCTGGACCCTGCCCTGGACCCTGCCCTGGGCCTTGGCGAGGGCGCGAGCAGCGGCCGCGGCCCGGGCATGGGGGCTGGGGAGCTCAGCGCTAACGGACGGACCCTGGGGGATCCCAGGGTCTGGCAAAACGCCCACTGGCTCCACCCCTCGGGGATCGGCAGCCGCAGCCGGCTCGGCCAGGGGCTGGGGCACCAGCACCACCGTGCGATCGGCCCGGGCCACCGGACCCGTGCTCTCCGGCATCGCCAGCTGTTGGATCGCCGCCAGGGCCTGGCCAGCGGAGGCAAACCGCTTGGCGGGATCCTCGGCCAGCAGGCGCCCCAGGGCCGCCGCCAGGGCCGGTTCGGCATCGAGGCTGGCCGGCCAGCGCCAGGCCAGGGACACCGGATCAAGCAGGGCGGCGGGTTCTTCGCCGGAGAGCAGCACCAGGGCCACCACGCCCAGGCCGTACAAGTCCATCAAAGGCTCGGCCGGGGCGCCAGCCACCAGCTCCGGCGGCCCATAGCCCGGGGTCACGCCGGCCGTGGCGGCACCAACAGCCGTGGCGGCCCCACTGCCGCGCACCAGGCCGAAATCAAGCAGCACCGGCAGGCCATCCCGTTCGCGGCGCAACAGGTTGGCTGGGGTGAGGTCGCCATGGATGAGGTCCTGGCTGTGCAGCACGGCCAACACCGGCAACAGCTGGCGCAGCAGCAACACCACCTCCCCAGCGCCGAAGACCAGCTGGCGCTGGCTGCGGGCCGCCTGCAGGTCGGCGTAGGTGCGGCCCTCCTGCCATTCCCGCGGCAACCACAGATCTCCGGCCGCCTCGATCGGGGCTCCGAAGCGAGGCACCTGGGGATGGAGCACCCCCTGGAGCCGGCCCCAAACCTGGCGCCGGGCCTGCTGCTGGGGCCCTGGTGCCAGCTGGCGCAACACCATCGGCGCACCGCCCGCCAACTGGTCACTGGCGCGCCACAGCACCCCCTGGCCGCCGCGGGACAATGCCGCCTCAAGCCGATAGCGCTCGGCGATCAGCTGGCCTACCGCCACCTGGCTCATGGCTCTCTCTTGGCTGGCACAGCCAGGGAAGGGTGGCGCTCAGGTTGCTGCAAACCCTTCCCGACCAGCCAGTCGGCGTCATAAAGCCGGGACCGATAGCGATCACCGCTATCGCACAACACCGTGACAATCGTGTGGCCGGGACCGAGGCGCCGGGCCGTTTCCACCGCCGCCGCCACATTGATCCCCACCGAGCCCCCCAGGAACAGGCCCTCCTGCCAGAGCAGGCCGTAGATGGTGTCGAGGGCGTCCTGGTCGCTGACTCGCACGGCATCGTCGATCGGGGCGCCCTCCAGGTTGGCGGTGATCCTGCTGTTGCCAATCCCCTCGGTGATCGAGCTGCCCTCGAGGCTGAGCTCCCCCTGCTTCACCCAGGCGTGGAGGGCGCTGCCATGGGGATCGGCCAGCACGCAGCGCACCTGGGGATTTTGCTGCTTGAGATAGAGGGCCACGCCGGCGTAGGTGCCGCCGGTGCCCGTGGCCGCCACCCAGGCATCAACCTTGCCGTCGGTCTGGTCCCAGATCTCGGGACCGGTGCTGTTGAAGTGGGCCCGGCGGTTGGCCAGGTTGTCGAATTGGTTGGCCCAAACGGCGCCCGGGGTTTCGGCGGCGATTCGGCCCGAAAGCTTGACGTAATTATTGGGATCCCGGTAGGGAACCGCCGGCACGGTGCGCACCTCGGCGCCCAGGCTGCGCAGCAGGCCAATCTTCTCCGCCGACTGGGTGTCGGGAATCACAATCAGGGCCCTGTAGCCGCGGGCGTTACAGAGGTGGGTGAGGCCGATGCCGGTGTTGCCGGCCGTGCCCTCCACCACCGTGCCCCCGGGGGCCAGCAGCCCCTGTTGCTCGGCCTCCAACAGGATGCCCAGGGCAGCCCGGTCCTTGACCGAGCCGCCAGGATTCATGAATTCGGCCTTGCCGAGGATCTCGCAGCCGGTGAGATCGCTGAGGGCGTTGAGCCGTATCAGGGGGGTATGGCCCACGGCGCCCACAAAACCGGCTGTAATCCCCCCCATGCGCTGGCCTGACGATGGCGTGAACTGGTGCGGCGATCGTAGGGGCGGCTGACGCCCGAACCGAAGGCTTCTAGGGTCGTGCCAGATACCCCGCGCCGATGCCCCGATCTCCCACCGCCACGGGGCTGTTGCCGCGGCTGCGGGAGATCCGGTTGGCCAGCGAAGCCCTGATCGCCCCCCTGGAGCCGGAAGACCTGGGCCTGCAGGGGATGGCCGATGCCAGTCCGCCGAAATGGCACCTGGGCCACACCAGCTGGTTTTTTGAGGAGTTCCTGCTCAAGCATCCGGAACTCTTAGCCCTGGTGGCCCCCTACGAGCCCTCCGACAGCCGCTGGGGCTACCTGTTCAATTCCTATTACGACGCCGTTGGCGCCCGCCACCCCCGGCCCCAGCGGGGCCTGCTGACCCGGCCCGCCATTGGGGAGCTCCTGGCCTGGCGCCAGCGGGTCAGCGCCGGCCTAGAGCGCCTGCTGGAACGGCTGGACGGGCTCGATCCCCAGCAGGCGGCAGCGCCCCTGGCCCTGGTCGAGCTGGGGCTGCAACACGAGCAACAGCACCAGGAGCTGCTGCTGATGGACCTGCTGGACGGCTTCAGCCGCAATCCACTCGAACCCAGCTATAGCCTCGCCAGTGATGGTCCGGAAATCCGCTTTGAGGCCCGCGCCCGCAAGCGAACGGAGCCTGGCCAAACCTCCGCTTGGCTGGACCACCCCGGGGGCTTGGTGGCGATCGGCCACCCCCAGGGCGAGGTCGGCCCCGATTCTTCCGTCGGCGGCTTCCATTTCGATAACGAGGGACCCCGTCACCGCGTTTGGCTCGAACCCTTCAAGATCGCCCGCCAGCTGGTGAGCAACGGCGCCTTTGAAGGGTTCATCGCCGATGGCGGCTACCGGCGTCCCGAGCTGTGGATGAGCGAAGGCTGGGCCGTGGCTAACCAGCGGGGCTGGCAGTCCCCCCGCTACTGGCGCGGCGACTGGGAATTCACCCTGGCTGGGCGCCGGCCCCGCCACCCCGAGGCGCCGGTGCGCCACCTCAGCTGGTTTGAGGCCGACGCCTTCGCCCGCTGGGCTGGGGCGCGCCTGCCCAGTGAAGCGGAATGGGAGATCACGGCCCAAGGGCTGGACCAGGCCCAGGGGCTGCTGTGGCAGTGGACCGCCAGCCCCTATCGGCCCTATCCGGGCTTTGTCACCGCCGCCGGCGCCGTCGGCGAATACAACGGCAAATTCATGACCTCCCAGTTCGTCTTGCGGGGCAGCAGCTTCCTCACCCCCGCCGGCCATGACCGGCTGACCTATCGCAACTTCTTCCCCCCTTCCAGCCGCTGGATGGCTGCGGGCCTGCGGCTGGCCCGGGGGGGCGAACCCCAGTGACGGTCCCAGAGACAGTCCCCGAGCCCATCCTTGAGACCACCCCAGGACCAGGCCCAGGCTGGCTGAATCTGGGCAGCTGCGATGCCGGCAGCCGGGATGCAGGCCCCCTGGCCTCTCCAGAGGTGATTGATCTGCACCCGGCGCCTGCGGACATGGAGCGCCTGGTGATCGAGGGGCTCCGCCGCGACCCGAAACAACTTCCCGCCTGGTTCCTCTACGACGACGAAGGCTCAAGGCTTTTTGAGCTGATCTGCGAGCAGCCCGAATACAGCCTCACCCGCACCGAAACCGCCCTGCTCGAACGGGAGGCCCCGGCCATCGCTGCGGCCCTCGGGCAAGGGGTATTGGTGGAATTCGGGGCTGGCAGTGCCCGCAAGGTGGGCCCCCTGCTCGAGGCCATGGCCCGTCAGGCAGCCCCGGCGGCCAACCCCGCGCCCGGGCAGCCGGCCTACGTGGCCCTCGACATCAGCGCCAGCCACCTGCAGGAGGCCTGCGACCGCTTGCAACGGCGCCATCCCCAGGTGCCCATGCTCGGCATCTGCTGCGACTACAGCCAGCTGGAGGCCCTGCCCAGCCACCCGTTGCTSAATGGCCAGGCCCACCTGGGCTTTTTCCCCGGCAGCTCCCTCGGCAACTTCGAACCGGCCGCAGCCCAGGAGCTGCTGGCCCAGTTCCGGCACCTGCTCGGCCCCGGCGGCCAATTGCTGATCGGCATCGACCAACCGAAATCCAGGGAGCGCCTCGAAGCCGCCTACAACGATCGGGCCGGTGTTTCGGCCGCCTTTGCCCGCAACCTGCTGACCCGGCTCAACCGGGATCTCGCTGGCGATTTCAACCCCCAGGCCTTCCGCTATCGGGCCCGCTGGCAGGCGGCCGAAAGCCGCATCGAAATGGCCTTGGTGAGTGAGGAACCCCAACGGGTGCAGCTGGCGGGCCAAACCTGGACCTTTGCCAGCGGCGAGCCCCTGATCACWGAAACCAGTGCCAAGTACGGCGCCGAGGCCTTCCTGGCCCTGGCCGCCCCGGCCGGTTGGCGCGGRGCGGCCCGCTGGAGCGACCCTGACCACGACCTCTGCCTGCACCTCCTGGTGCAGGCAGACTGAGCCCAATCGCCGCCAAGCCCATGTCCCGGGAAGAGCAACGCCAGGCGGTACGCCAACTGCGCGAGAGCCTGATCAGCCAGCTGGAGACCCTCTACCGGGACGCCTTCGACCAGCTCACAACCCAGAACCTGGGCGAAGGGGGCATCGCCCGACTCACCCAGCTGCTGCTGCGCTCCCGSGAAGCGGCGATCACGCCCCTGCAGGAGGAGATCGAAGCGCCCCTGATCACCCGGGCCCCGGAGCCGTCGCCATGAGCASCGGCCCGGCGGGCTGGTTCGAGCAGCTCGAAGCCCAGCTCGAGCGCCAACTGGCAACCTTTCTGGCCGCCAATCCCGCCCAGGAGACCCTGCTGCAGGAGCAGGAACAGCAGGAGAAGCAGCAACGGCTCAAGCGCCGCCGCCTGGAGCTGCAGGGCCAGGCGGACCAGGCGCGCTCCGGCCTGTTGACCCTGGTAGCCGAAATCAACCAGTGGCAGCAACGGGTGCAACGGGCCCGRGACGCGGGCGCCGACGACCTGGCCAGCCGGGCCGGGCAACATCTGGGCCAGCTGATGGGCCAGGGCCGGGACCGCTGGCAGGCCCTCGCCGAACTGGGCCGTTCCTTCCAGGCCGTGGAAGCCGAGCTGGAGCAGCTAGCCCGCCAGGCCCCTCCGGCCAGCCAGGCTTCAGGCCATGGACGGGCGGAGGGGCCCCCAGCCTCCCAGGCGAAGGGCGGATCCGAGCCAGAACCCCTCGACCAGGCCTGGGCGGCCTTTGAAGCCCAACAGGCCCTTGAGGACCTCCGCCGCCGCCAGGGCTGAAGCCCATGGAATTTCTGCTCTCGAAACTGATACCCCTGGCCCTCTACCCCCTGGGTCTGGGCCTACTGCTGCAACTCAGTGGCCAACTGGGCCAGGCCCGCCGCCGTCGCTGGGGGGCCTGGCTATCGGGGGGCGGCATCGCCCTGGTCTGGCTGCTGGCCATGCCCTGGACCAGCCGGCAATTGATCTGGGGCCTGGAAGAGCGCAGCGCCGCCCTCACCCCCAAGTTGATCCCCACGGCCGATGCGGTGGTGGTGCTGGGGGGCGGCCTGCGGCCAGCCCTGGCCCCCCGCCAGGGGGTGGAGGTGGCCGAAGGGGGCGACCGGCTGCTCACCGGCCTGCGGCTACTGCGCCAARACAAAGCCCCGCTGCTGGTCACTAGCGGCGCCCGGGTTAGTTTCACGGCCGACGATCCCGCCCCGCCGGAGGCCTTCTGGGCCCGGGACCTGGCCCTGGAACTGGGGGTGCCGGCCCACCGGATCCTCMCCAACCCCGGCTCCCGCACCACCGCMGAAGAGGCCCGCGACATCGGCTCCCTGGGCCGCTCCCGCCAGTGGCATCGCATCCTSCTGGTGACCAGCGCCTTCCACTTGCCCCGGGCCCTGGCCACCTTCCGCCAGCGCACTGGCCTGGAGGTGATCCCGGTGGCCTGCGACTACCAGCTACCCAGCCGGGCTCTTTACGGCCGCCCAACCCTGGGGAACAGTCTCAAAAGCCTGTTACCCGATGCCGAATTCCTCTATCTGAGCACCGTGGCCCTAAAGGAACACATCGGCCTACTGGCCTACAAGCTCAAGGGCTGGTCCTAAGGGCTAGCCCTGGGCCTATTTCTTTGGTGCCGGGGGCACCAGGCTGACGCCCTCAGGGGGTGGGGTGGGATCGGGATCGGCGATCAGCATGTGCTGCAACACGATCTCGGGGCGTTCACTATCGCGCCAGCGGATGCGATAGGCGGGCATCTTCGTGCCCCGGCTGGTGGTCTGCTCCACCGGCTCCATCACCCAACCCCGGCGGGAGCGTCCCTGCGGGTTGCGCTTGACCACTGGGTCCGCATGTTTGAAGCGGAAACCGACGCGCTCACCGCTCATATTCAGGAGAGCCCCGTGCGGGGAGATTGCCTACTGTGACCAATTATCCCATTGCGTCGGCAGCGGACCTAAGGGCAGGGGCCCTGCACCCCCTTGACAGGGGAGGCTCGGCGCTTTGCTCAAGCGTCCGGGCGCCCCAGGGGCTGNCCTTCTGGTCATCCTTCGGATCGCGCTTCTGGCCGCAGCAAGGGGAAGGCAATCACGTCCCGGATCGAGGCACTGTCGGTGAGCAGCATCACCAGGCGATCGATGCCGATGCCCAGGCCGCCCGTGGGGGGCATGCCCACCTCCAGGGCCTGGAGGAAGTCCTCATCCACCCCCTGGGCTTCGAGGTCGCCGGCGGCGCGCCGGTCCTGCTGGGCCTCCAGGCGCTGGCGCTGGTCAACCGGATCGGTCAATTCGCTGAAGGCATTGGCCGTTTCGCGGCCAACGATGAACAGTTCGAAGCGCTCGACCAGCCCTGGCTTGCTGCGGTGACTACGGGCCAGGGGCGAGATCTCCACCGGGTAATCGGTCACAAAGGTGGGCTGGATCAGGTTTGCTTCCACGGTCTGCTCGAAGGCCTCGTTGAGCAGCCGGCCCACCGAGTCGGCCAGGGCCGGAGCCTCGAGGCCCTTCACTGCCATGGCGGCAGCCGCCTCCGCCCGGCTGGTGAAGGCGTTGAAATCAAGGCCGCAGGCCTGCTCCACCAACTCATGCATGGTCCCCCGCCGCCAGGGGGGCGTGAGATCGATCTCCGTGCCCTGGTAGGTGATGGTGGTGYTGCCGCAAACCTGCTCACAAACCGAGGCAATCAGTTGCTCGGTGAGGTCCATCATGTCGGTGTAATCGGCGTAGGCCTGGTAGATCTCCACCGAGGTGAACTCGGGGTTGTGGCGGGTGCTGATCCCCTCGTTGCGGAAGATCCGMCCCAGCTCGTAGACCCGCTCAAAACCGCCCACCACCAGCCGCTTGAGGTGGAGTTCGGTGGCGATTCGCAGGGTGAGGGGTAGGTCGAGGGCGTTGTGGTGGGTTTCAAAGGGCCGGGCATCGGCGCCACCGGGCACGCTCTGCAACACCGGCGTTTCGATCTCGAGAAAGTCGCGTTCATCGAGCCAGCGACGCATGGCGCYCACCATGCGGGCCCGGCGCCGGAAGGTTTCGCGGGTCTGGGGTGACACGATCAGGTCGAGGTAGCGCTGGCGATAGCGCGTCTCCACATCGGCCAGGCCATGCCACTTATCGGGCAGGGGCTGGAGGCTCTTGGTCAACATCCACCAGGCCGTGACCTTCACCGACAGCTCGCCCCGGTCGGTGCGGCGCAGGGTGCCGCGCACGCCGATCAGGTCGCCGGCATCCACTAGGGACGTGATCTGGGCGAAGCGGCCGGGGGCCTCCGCCCCATCCCCAGGCCCACCCTCCGGCGGGGGCCCGTCCAAGGTGGCCTTCTCCAGGTAAAGCTGGATCGGGCCGGTCTCATCGGCGAGGGTAAAGAAGGCCAGCTTGCCCATCACCCGCCGCGTCATCACCCGGCCGGCGACGGCCACCTCCAGATCCCGCTCTTCGCCCTTGGCCAGGTCGGCATGGTCCTGCTGCAGGGCCGCGGCGCGATGGCTGGGGTCAAAACGCAGGGCATAGGGCCCCTGGCCCAGCTCCGCCAGGGCGCGGGCTTTCTCAAGGCGGGTCTCGCGCAACTCCGACAAGGCAGCAGGGCTCTCAGATGGGTTCCATCCTGCAGGAACGCAGGGGACCYAGGGGCGCCAAGCGCTCAGCTGGTTTGGATCCCTCTGTTCAAAGGGGCAAGGATCGGCTTTACGCCAATCGTCCRGTCACCAATTAACCGGCCGCTGCCGCCAAGGCCGGTTCRCCCGTCCGTT